>CALGPO010000155.1 GCA_937960465.1 uncultured bacterium | reverse complement strand
TACCTTTCTTTCAAAATTGTCACCTTTCAGCTCAGCTACATCAATTTTTAAAACAGCCACATCCTGTTTGAGTATAGCCACATCTTGCTCAATTGTGTTAACTTTTTCTTTTAAAGGCTGGAACTCTTCTTTTCTGAATGTATCAAACTCTTTTCTGAATGGTATAAACTCTTCTTTTTTGAATTGCTCAAACTCTTTTCTGAATGGTTTAAACTCTTCTTTTTTAAATTGCTCAAACTTCTGCGGAAGTGCAAGAAGTTCCTCTGTAAGGACAAGTCTCCTCAACTCTTCAAGCCATTCGGGTCTTTCCCTCAGTGCCTTGAGAATGTCTTCAAAAGTCTCTATTTTATAAGTGCTTAGCATACTTCAGCTTATCATAACTTTGATAAAGATTCAAGGGTAATAAGCATTTAGTAAAATTACAAGAAGACAAAGGGGTTATATCTTAAGAAAGGATTACTCCCTTTGTATTTGTTGAAATCCGTTAAACAGCGACTTAAATGCCTGTCCGACTATTTGAGGCTTCAATTCCTTAAGGTCTTTGGAAGCAGGATAAAGCAAAAGCCCTTCTTCTACGGTTCTCATGGCCTCATCGAAATATTCGTATTGTCCGTAGTGAATGCCGAGATTCAGCAAAACAAGGGCGTCGTATTGAAACACCGCCAATACAGGCAGTCGCCGCTTCTCAGAATCGCTCCATTTTATGAAATCATCTAAAAAGTCTTTATTTTTTTCTATCTCATTAATCGCTCCTTCGGCTTTTACAAACATATACATGGGCTTAGCCCAGTTTCTAAGATAAATGTTTTTCAGGGCAGGCGTTATGTTTTCCATGCCGCCTTTTCTACCCTCTGTATTGTCTATATACCATATTACGAGTTGATTATAGGCTACAAATGTCTTTATCGTATACGCTGCGAAGGTTATATATGCGCAAGATAACAATACTACAAGGACTTTGGAAGCTGTTTGAGACAGTTTTAGTTCAGATGCCTTTAAGAAATGAGACGTTGCTATATAAGATAGTAAAATAAATGCAAGATAATGGGCGGTTGAAAGCTGAAGGGGATATTCAACAAGGATATGAACAACGAAGGGCATTAAAAGCGCAATATACAACCCTGCCCTATCTTTTCCATATTTTATGATAAGCCTTATGAAGCCGTATAAAAGGATAAGAGTTCCAATAATGCCGGCAATGCCGGCCTCAGAAAGTATGAGAAACAATTCATTATGAGGATGCGATGTATAGCTATGCCCGACCTCCTTATATTTGGGGTCTGCTTTTTTGACTTTCCCCTGATAATACATATACAGGCTGCCGAAATTAGAGAAGCCCTGACCGAACAATGGTTTTTCCTTAAACATTTCAACGGAAGTTTTATACATGAGTATTCTTTCGGTATACGAAGTCTGCCCCGTATCTGAAAACCATGCTATTTGTTTAACAGTCAGCTTTTCTATGCCAAGTTTATCTTTTATTGCAAGCAGATAAAATCCACCTGAAGCTCCGATAAGAAATAATAGAAACCAGATTGTCAGATTTTTTCTGACAGTTGAATACTGTCTTTTTCTCGTAGGAAGGATCATCATCATTGCAAGAGCGGCTCCTAAAAGCCCTGTCCGCGAGCCTGCGATAATAAGACTCAAAGACAGCAGGGCTACACACATCCAGAATAATGTCCTTTTCTTTGACGAATAGCGCTTAAATCTATTCGTGGTTATGAAATAAAGACTGATAACCAGTCCTGTTGCTATCCATGAGGCAAAGAGATTTTTCTGCTGAAACGCGCCTCCAACCATTCCCACATCAGGCGCAGGTGTGATGGGGATATATCTGTAAAGCCCGAAAAACTGCATTATTCCTATGACCGATTCTATAACAGCTGAAATAAATATTAGAAATAGAATGGAAATTTTTTCTTTAGGGGTTAAGTCAAATTGAAGAAGGGCAATCCACAGAAGAATTCCGGCAATAAGCCTCGCTGCATTTTGGAGAAATAAATCCATATTTCTGATGGGATTGAAGCTGCTGCTTGAAAGCAGCAGCGCCGCGAATATAAAGACATATATTCTAAGCGGGGATTCTATCAGCCGTCTTTTAATGAGGGCGTTTAATATTCCGATAAAAATAATCGCGCCTATGCCAAGCCATATGATGTATTCCCGCTGCTGCGCGAGCACACCTCCGACATTGGGGAGGAATATATGCATGATAAAAAGAAAGATTGCTGATAGAATAGCTAAGAGATAGCGGTTAAAAGTCATCCAAAGTTTTTATCCTTATTTAACTACACCGATAATCTTACCAAAAAATTCTAATGCGCCTGGATTGGTTATAATAATCAGGACAGCAAGCAGTATAAAATAAAGCTTCATTTTCCATTCTAAATCTGAGACTCTCTTATCAAGCAAATATATTTTTTCTTTGAGTGATGAGATTTCTGCAGAGGTTTTTTGTTCAAGTTCAGCTATCTTTGCAGAGATTTTTTGTTCAAGTTCAGCTATCTTTGTAAAGGTTTTTTGCTCAAGTTCAGCTATCTTTGTAAAGGTTTTTTGTTCGAGTTCAACCATCTTTGTAGAGATGTTTTGCTCAAGTTCATGTATATCTTCTTTTGTGGCAACCTCACCTTTAACTCTCTCGTCAATAAAATCGATCAGCAAGGTAGCTTCTTCGCTGCCAATCTTTTCTTTTAGCCTTTCATAGAGTTTTATCGCTACTGTTTGCATGAATAAAATGTATCACATAAAGCCTGTAGTTGTCAAAAAAGGGAGGCAGACGCCTCCCTTTTAAATTGAAAACAAAACTATCCCCTTAATTACTACCTCAAAAAATATTTCAACAGTAGGGGCACGGCATGCCGTGCCCTTACTATCTATCTAAAAAATACGGGAAGTGTCCCCCCCGTTATTCTAAAAAATTTCAACATAAGATCACATCAAGCTCCTTTGCCCTTTGCTGAGCTCCCTCTGTAGATTCCTTTCCTATTGCAACAGCGATAGTAGGCAGATTCATTGCCCTTTCAACAACCCTCGCCCTCTCATATGCCCTCTCTACATCAACTCTGTCTGCCTTTATTGAGACCTCTGTTACCAGAGCCACCCTTTTTTCTCTGTCCTGTTTAAGTACACCTGTGACAACCACATCAATATTAAGGGCATCATCCCTTTCTTGCTCTGAGATAATGCCGCTGTCCATAGCATCATCAAGGATATTTGCAAGTTCTTCAAAGGAAATTACCTTACATCTCCTTATAAACCTGCCAAAATAAGAAGGTGCCCTTTCCCTTACCTTTCTTTCAAAATTGTCACCTTTCAGCTCAGCTACATCAATTTTTAAAACAGCCACATCCTGTTTGAGTATAGCCACATCTTGCTCAATTGTGTTAACTTTTTCTTTTAAAGGCTGGAACTCTTCTTTTCTGAATGT
>CALGPO010000154.1 GCA_937960465.1 uncultured bacterium | reverse complement strand
CTTCCGAGCTTAATTTTTTTCTTGCTTCCGTTCTTCCGTTCTTCCGCTCTTCCGAGCTTAATTTTTTTCTTGCTTCCGTTCTTCCGTTCTTCCGCTCTTCCGCTCTAATTTCTCCTTCGCTTTCTCCAATATTTCCCTGTCGCTTTTATACGATACCTGCTTTATTGCATCTTCGATATTAAACCATCTTGCCTCATCAACTTCCCAGCAGTAGTTTTCTATGTTTCCGCTGACATATTCAAGCAGAAAGTACGAGACCGTTTTCCTGCATTTCATGTTTTCGTCTTTCAGATAAAACCAGTAAGACTTATCGCCGAGTGTGTCTATGATCTTGCCGGTGAGTCCTGTCTCTTCCATTATTTCCCTTACTGCAGAGGTCTCTGGCTGCTCTCCCTTGTCTATTATGCCTTTGGGCAATGTCCAAACAGTTTTGTTTTTTGTGGAGATAAGGGCTACTTCAAAGTCCCCCCTTTTCTTTCTGAAGATAACGCCGCCTGCCGAATGCAAATGCTTTATTGTCGCTGGTTTCAAGGCAGTGGCTTCCCGCTGATTAATCTGAAGATGTCATTGTACATCGCAAATACCATGAGGGTAATTATTACAGCAAGTCCGATGCGCTGGGCTATTATTATGGCCTTTTCGCTCAAAGGCTTTTTCCTTATGGCCTCTATACCCAGGAATAAGAGGTGTCCTCCATCGAGGATCGGTATGGGCAGAAGATTCAGTACGCCAAGGTTTATGCTGATTACTGCTGCAAAGGTGAAGAAATTCAATGCCCCTGCCGTAGCCTGTTTTTCTGCAAGCTGGAAGATGAGGATTGGACCTCCAATGGTATCTGCAGGGATTATACGCTGAATGAGCTTTATTATTCCGACGATTGTCAGTGCAGATATCTCCCATGTCCTCAGGAAGGCGTTCTTTACGGAATTGTATACATTCTCTTTTATCTGAATTGTCTCTCCAGAGGGCTTTACTCCAATGAGACCGATCTCTTTCTCCTCTCCAAATATGTCTTTTACTTTTTTACTTTCAGGGGTAATGGATATATCGATTATTTCCGATCCCCTTTGAACCTTCAGATTGAGCGTCTTGTTTGCACTCCCATAGATTATATCTGTCATTTCTCCCCAGTGACGTATGGGTTTTCCGTCTATATCTACAATCCTGTCGCCCCTTGACAGCCCTGCTTTTAATGCAGGTGTATCGGGCATTATCTCTCCTACAACAGGAAGGAGCGTCGGCACTCCTAACATAAAAACAAAGAAAAATATAACAACTGCTGTTAAGAGATTGAATATTGGTCCTGCAAAGACTATTGATGCCCTTTTCAGTACAGGCTGGTTTTTATAAGACACTTCCTTTTCTGAATTTTCCACTTCTTCTTCGGGCTCCTCCCCAAGCATCTTCACATATCCTCCCAGAGGAACAGCCGATATGAGGTATTCTGTATCGCCGATCTTTCTGCCGATGACCTTTGGCCCGAAACCGAGGGAAAACTTGAGGACTTTCACACCGCTCATTTTTGCGAATATGAAATGTCCCAATTCATGGATGAATATGAGAAAACCGAACAAAAGTATGGCGGATAAAATGCTCATATATTTAGTTAATCCTCCTGTTTATCGTTCAATGTTCATAGTTCATAGTTTTTTATAATGAATCATCAACGGTGGACTATGAACTCTTTTGTTTTTTCCCTTGCCCACTTGTCTGCCTCTAAGATAACATCGATATTATCGGCAGGCTGCAGTTTGTGGGAGTCCATCACTTTTTTTATTATAACAGGTATACTGTTAAAACCGATAATGCCGTCAAGGAATGCTGCCACAGCAATCTCATTGGACGCATTAAGCACAGCAGGCATTGTGCCGCCTGTCTTTTGTGCAGAATATGCGAGGGAGAGGCATGGAAATGTCCTGTGGTCCGGCTTCTTGAAGGTCAGTCCTGAAAGGCTTTCCCAATCAATTGGCTCGATCACATTAAGCAGTCTTTCAGGATATGAGAGGGCATAAGCAATCGGACCTTTCATATCAGGCTGCGAAAGCTGGGCTATGTAGCTTCCGTCGATGAACTCCACGACTGAATGTATGATACTCTGGGGATGTATCAGCACATCTATTTTTTCTGGAGGAAGACCAAAGAGATAATGCGCTTCTATGACCTCGAGCCCTTTGTTCATGAGGGTTGCGGAGTCTATGGTTATCTTTCTGCCCATACTCCAGTTTGGATGCTTGAGGGCGCTTTCAGGAGAGACATTCTCCAGTTCCTCTATGGTTTTACCTACAAAGGGACCGCCTGATGCTGTAAGTATTATCTTTTTTATTGAGCATTTCTCATATCCCCTTATGCATTGAAATATGGCACTGTGTTCGCTGTCCACAGGTAAAAGGGTTGCACCGTACTGTTTAACTGATGACATTACAAGGTCGCCTGCCATTACAAGCGTCTCTTTATTTGCAAGGGCGATGACCTTGCCTGCCTTTATTGCTGCAATGGTGGGCAGGAGTCCGGCAGAGCCTACTATTGAGGATATGACTATATCGGCATCCGGCATTGTAGCCACGCTGCTTATGCCATCTGTACTGAAAAGTATTTCTATATTTTGGGATTTGGGATTTGGGGTTTGGGATTTGAGATTTTTGTATGTATCTTCATCAGAGACTGCAACAATTCTTGGCCTGAACTGTTCTATTTGCTTTATCAGAAGCGGTATGTTTCTTCCCGCTGCCAGTCCGACTATCTTGAATCTGTCAGGAAATTTTGAAATAACATCCAGGGCGCTTTTACCTATGGAACCTGTAGAGCCGAGTATTACAATATTTTTCATTTAGTTAGTATTGTATCAAATCATGATAGTTTTTTCAGAAAAATCATTTATAGCTTGAAGTCTTAACCTTAATGTTGCATAGACAGCAAGGACTAACATGCTTCAAAGCCTTTACAAACGACAGGAAAGAAAAAAGGGGACGGTTCTCTTTTTTTCTTTTTTTGACTTTTTTGGTCTCCCCTTCACTCTTATTACGGCGATATCCTTGCTATCCCTGTCATGGCGGGAATTTACCATTTTTCATTCCTCTTGTCAAAAAATAGAACCGTCCCTTTTTCGATGCTGAACCGTCCTTTTTTCGATGCACTATTGAAGTTTTTTCATAGTAAGACGCTATCGTTGAGAAGTTGGTCATTTGTTTACCTCATATCTTACATTTAAGGGCTAACGCTCAAAATTGACAGTGGCTGTAAGCCATCCGCTGAATTTATTTGTTAGCCCATCTCTGAGCTTTACCTTAGCTTTTTCATCAAGGGCTTCCCTGAACAGAAAATCCAGTTTTCCTGCCTCTGAATCGGCTTCAATCTGTCTATCCCATTTTTCCCAATCCTTTTCAGAAAACCACTTTCTAAGGCGAACATATTCCTCTTCTGAGAGGGATTCAATTGCTGCCTCGATTTCCTCTACTTTTGACATATCTGACATGCCTCCTCTTCTATAAATCCTTTAAATTCGTTCCGATATCGTAAGCTTGTTTTAGATATTCTAACTTTTTTAATACTGCTCCTTTTTCCATTATATCACTAAAGAAAAACATTTCCACAATCTTAACACCAAGACAATCAAGAAGGCGTTTGTAAAATTCCACTAATACTTCTGATTCAAAATCCACATTCTTTTGATTCATAGGCGTAACAATAATTGCCTTTTCCCCTGAAATTAAATCTTTGTTCCGGGGATGATAATAAAAGAAAAGCCTGTCCAGAAATGTCTTCATCAGTCCAGTAACCCCACACCAGTAAAGAGGAGAGGCAAATATCAGTACTTCACTTTCATTGATAAAGTTCCGAATCTCTGTCATATCATCTTGAAAGAAACACCTTGCCTTTTTAAGGCATGTATAGCATCCGATACAATTTGATATATTCTTATTTTTCAGTTCAACAAGGTTTGGGTTTAAGCCCGTATTTTTAGCACCATCAATAATTTTCCCAACCAGAATATCTGTATTTCCATTAATTCGGGTAGCTCCATTTACAATGAGGATTGATTCAGCCATGATATGACTTTTTATGTAGGGCTAACGCCTGAACTGTGCGGTGGCGGAACGCCATCCGTACGAATGATTTGTTATGCTCTAAACATTCTAAACATCTTCAATTTTTATTCCGGCGCCAGATCTAAGACTCTTACGGGCTTGCTCGATTCTTTTTAAGAATCGTGGATCATTTTCCAAACGATAATCAAACCAATCTTCTTCGTCCTCAAACCCGATTAAAACGCCAGCAGGTTTTCCATGCCGTGTTATTATAATCTCCTCTTTTTCCGCTAACCGCAGAAATTTGCAAAGGTCATCTTTAACTTCTGACAAAGCTGCCTTTTTCATACGCTCTCTCCTGCTTTTTTAAGCCATTCAGCGGCTTTTGATTTTAAGATTATCGAGAGTATCTCTACTCTATTTTCTTCTATATCATAAAATATACGAAAGTCATCTATCCTTAGCTTATATTGAGGATGCCTTAAGCCTCTCAGTCTTTTTATTCTGCTCTTGCTTGTCTTGGTCGGTTCATGTCTTAAATGAACCTCAATTAAATCCTTTATTTTTGCCCTTTGGTTAGCATCAAGCAATTTCAAGTCTTGAACGGCTTCAGGTGCCAAGATGATATCATACTTCATTATGGCTATATTATAGCCAATTTCTTAAAATATCACAAGATGATTAGGCAATAGTGAATTGTGCCCGATTATTTCTCTTATCTATTTTGAGGCATAATGCGGCGGGGAATTAACAAATGAAAAATCAAACAAGGCTATTCCCCGTCCGCTGGATTTTTTTGTTGTACGCTGTCTATTTATTTTGGCTTTCTGAAAGAGATAGTGTTTAAATTTTGCAAAAGAGTAGCCCCATTTTCCTTTTAAGGGATTGCTACTTCTTTCTCTTTTACAAGACTGGAAAGGGAGTTAAGAAGAAAATCTTTAGCGTCGAGTATTTCAAGAAGAACTGGTTCCCCGTCTTGAGAAAAGTGGATAATCATCTGACCTTCTTCCTCAGCATAATCTATTTTCTTATCTGAAAGCTCTATCAGAAGGGCATCTACATCCTTACTGTATTTAATCTTTCTCATATCGAGACCTCCTTCCCGGGTAAACGGTTACAATATAAATTTTTTCAAGTAAAGTTTCATAAACAACTCTTAGAACACGGGTTTCATAACATAGGGACACTTCCCATATTATTCCTTTTTCTTTGGACGACCGCCCTTCTTAGGAAAAAGTTCACGCTTGAATATCCTCTCCAGTTTCTTTATGAAATCTACACTCTACAACATAATAAATTAGCTGAATAGCTCATATATGTTTATTCTGTATTCAATTCGGCTTCTATAATTAAGGTATCAGTGGCTAAAATTTTATCTAAAAAGCCTTCTTCTTTTCTCTCTATCTTGAATCTTGCAGGGAGTGTTTCTGAGACATATTCATTGCTAACATCAATACCTTTGTCTTGTCTTTGTAAGATGTCTATTGCCTTATCTAATAAAAGCTTTAGCTCTTGTCTTGTTAACAAGGCCTTCTGAAGAGGTTCTTTGAATTTGTTTTTTCCCCCATGTAAACCCATAAGAAGAATCTTGCAAATCCATATCGTGTCACACCAATGTCTTTACAAATGGGTTTTATAGTTGGGGTTATTGCAAATTTTGGATATTTATGTCTTAAATTCAATGAATGGCCTATATAACCAAAATACACCGTATTACCACCACCAGTCCCAATATTAGGATTAATTAGAAATCTGTAAATCACCTTCCTATTCATATAAGTACCCTCTATTAAGAGATATCTCTGAGCAGGTCCGATGATACCTCCCAAATAACCACGTTTTAGTTCAATCTTAAAATTTATAAATAGATCAAGATATTCTCGTTTCATAATCTCCATAAACTCTCTTAATAGGTCAATACGTTCCTTACCATCTATCATGTGATAGCCTCTCTTTAAACATTCATCTTTTTCTTTTTAGGGATATACTTTGAGATATACCACCATAGGATGAGTAGGTTACTAAGTAAGAAAATAATTATAATGAGAGGGGATATCTGTAATACACCCAATTTTTCAAAGAAACATTCAATCCCAGATCGTGTTGAGGTCATACAACTTCCGTTATTGGATAGCCACAAATTTCTTAGGAGATTAATACTTGTTTTGCTTGTGAAAACAAAGTTTACTATAACCATTTTGATAAAAAACAATAAATAATTGAAGTTTCATAATTATAAAATAAAAATCCCTTGCCATTCAAAGTTAGTTGTAACGCCTTAATTTGTTCCATATTCCTGTCAATGCCTAAAAAGACCTTTCATGTAGAGATGAAAATTAACCAATAGGAAATCATGTTTATCGGCAATTCGGGGACTGGGTAAATATGAGATGTTATGCTATAATATTTTC
>CALGPO010000153.1 GCA_937960465.1 uncultured bacterium | reverse complement strand
GAATGAACTCTGCGCCTATTATTTTTAAGCATCTCGTATTTAAGATATGATGAATATATATATGGCACTGCTCCGCCCTCTCAGTCATATATCCCTGTTTTTTACAGTAACCCTGCACCAAGAAGTTGTCTATTTTTTGTTCATTCCTGTCAGGATTTATTTCCAATTGCTTCAGTGATGAAATTGCCTTTTCTTTATATCTAAGTAACCATTAATCATATTGTATCATATTAAGAGTTCTTAGTATAGTTCACGAATTGCCTCCCAAACTTGCTGTTAGAAAATTATGAACACAGGACATACTCCCTTTTTTATACCCTTTTAGGACTTTCATTACCCTAACACTCTATTATCTAAGTTGAGCGATTTTGTAAGACAGGCCTGCCTGTGCGTTGCACGCAGACAGGCCTGAATATAGAATCGCTCAATTTAGGCGCAAATTATGTTATTATGAAAAACATATTTGTAGTCGGAGGATTTTGATGGTAGATGATGCGATTCTGCAAAAACTCATAAAAAAGGTCCTTTCCAATGGCGGAGAGTATGCGGATGTATTCATCGAGCACAGAAAATCTACGGCTGTTCAACTTGAGGATGACAAGATAGAGAAGGTTATTGCAGGTGCCACCGCAGGTATCGGCATCAGGCTTATATACAGCGGCAAGACTGCCTATGCATACAGCAATGACTTTTCTGAAAATGTATTAATGGATCTCGCTGACACGGTCAGCAAGGCTGCAGCAGGTGCTGAAAGGGATATAGTTATAGACATGAAAAGAAAATTTCCAGAGGTCTCCTTTCTTATAAAGAAATACCCTGAAACAATCCCCATGTCTGAAAAAATTGCCCTTGTTAAACTTGGAAACGATGTCGCAAGGAAGTTCGACCAAAGGATCAAACAGGCCAATATAATGTACAGGGACTCTATGCAGAGGGTTAAGATTTATACATCAGAGGGCTTTGTGTCAGAAGATGAGAGGGTTTACACATTGGGAGTAGTTCAGGTAATCGCCATAGATGGAGAGGTGATCCAAACAGGATACGAACCTGTCAGCGGGTTGATAGGTTATGAACTCTTTGATGAAAATCCTATGGATAGTGTCGCTCTCAAGGCTGCACAGAGGGCAGTGATGATGCTCAAGGCAAAAAGGGCGCAGGGTGGAAGGATGCCTGTTGTTATCTCGTCAGAGGCTGGCGGTACAATGATCCATGAGGCAATAGGTCATGGACTTGAGGCAGACCTTGCACAGCAGGGGCTATCTGTTTATTCAAAAAAAATTGGACAACAGGTAGCTTCTACGGCCATTACTGTTATAGATGATGCAACCCTTCCCAACAAGAGAGGGTCGTTCTCCTTTGACGATGAAGGAACTCCATCTAAAAGGAATGTCCTGGTGAAAGATGGAATCCTGCAGGGTTACATGTACGACAGGTACACTGCCATGGTGGACAGGACTTCATCAACAGGAAATGGCAGGCGTGAGTCCTACGAGCATAAGCCTGTGCCGAGAATGACCAATACCTTTATAGCCCCTGGCAGCCTTTCTCAGGATGAAGTTATCAGGTCGGTAGACAAAGGGCTGATAGTCAAAAAGATGGGAGGAGGACAGGTAAATACAGTGACAGGTGATTTTGTATTCGAGGTCCAGGAGGGGTATATCATAGAAAACGGTATGATTGGCGAGCCTGTGAGGGGTGCAACCCTTATTGGCAATGGCCCTGAGGTTTTAAAGTCCATAGATATGGTGGCATCAGACCTTGGATTTTCTGTAGGCACATGCGGCAAGGATGGACAAGGGGTACCTGTATCTGATGCTATGCCTACCCTTAGAATCACCGAGATGGTAGTGGGCGGAGAAGTCGGTTAGGGGTGTGGTAAATATTACACACAAGCGAAATTAATCAACACTCCTGATTTTATATCCACTTGTTTTATATCTGTTTTTATGGTGGCACATTATTTGCGAATAATCCAAACTCAATGAGGTTACAGAGAACAATTAAAAAAGAGATCACCTTCCACGGTATCGGCCTGCATACAGGCAAGTATGCAACGGTGAGGCTAAAACCTGCCTCCAGGGATACAGGTATAGTCTTTTACCGTATAGACAGGGGTGCAATAATACGGGCAAATATTACCTCTGTTGTTGACACGGCCTTTGCCACCACAATCGGCTTTGTCAATGGTTTGGATGTGGTGAAGGTAAAGACAGTGGAGCACCTGCTTGCTGCTGCAGCCGGTCTCGGAATCGACAATCTCATTGTAGAGGTTGACGGACCTGAAATCCCCATACTGGATGGGAGTTCTACAAAGCTGGTCGGAATTATACTTGAGGCAGGCATAGCAAAGCAAGGTAAAAAGAAGCCCTTTATAAAGATTACCAAACCTGTTGTTTATGAGGATACTCACTCAAGGATTGTAGCCCTGCCGTATGATGGCATGCGTATATCATACTGTATAAATTTCGGGCACCATATGCTGGGACAGCAGGAACTTACTGTAAATATCGATGAAAAAACCTTTGTACAGGAGATAGCCCCTGCCAGAACCTTCGGATTTCTGAGCGATGTGGAGAAATTAAGAGCAAACGGCCTTGCAAAGGGCGGCTCCCTCGACAATGCCGTGATTGTAGGCGATGACGGTATTTTGAATGCTGCAGGTTTAAGGTTCGAGGACGAGTTTGTAAGGCACAAAGTACTTGATTCTATTGGAGATTTATCATTAATTGGGTTCCCGATACAGGGGCATATCATGCTTGAAAAGGCAGGCCATACATCTAACATAAATTTCTTGAAGAAGCTGATAACGTCTATTGACTCCTACAGACTTATCTCATCGGAAGTTGACCATTTGTCTCACCATGTTTTAAACTATAGCTAACCAAAAAAAAGAGGGAATACCCAAAAAGTCAGTTTCCACAAATACAAAATTGTCTTTTGGGTATTCCCTAATTTCTTACTTCCTCTGCAAGCAGTTGTTATTTCTTCTTTGCAGTTTTCTTTGCTGCAGTCTTTTTTGCCGGAGCCTTCTTTGCTGTTGCCTTCTTTGCTGTTGCCATTAAGTTCACCTCCTTTCGGTCTTAAAATATCTTTAAAATCATTGTTATTTCTTCTTTGTGGCCTTTTTTGCCGGAGCTTTCTTTGCTGCTGCCTTCTTTTTTGCTGCCATGCCGTTCACCTCCTTTCCTGTCCATCGAATATCTTAAAAGAAATATCTTCAAGGAAACTCTTTAAAAGGTTAAACCCTTCCCAGCAGAGTAATCCTTTTTTCTGCAAGGATGCGTTTTAAGGCGGCATCCTTCTGCTTTTTGTGCTTATATTCTGCCTCTTCGATTACGGTGCAATTTATCCTTTTGCCGAATTTTTTTTCGATGTCGTGTAAACCGACCAGGAGCGCAGGGGTGAACGAGCCGATTACTATCAGGTTAACGGTTGGAGTTTCTTCTCCCTCGGCATACGGACCGTAGATAAATGCTGACTTTATATCATTCGCTCTTAAAAGGCTTTTCAAGGCTCCGGGAAGTCCGAGTGATTTTGCTATGAGGTCTTTTAATTCCGAAAATAGGGGGGAATTCTTGTCTGCATGAAAGTATTTGAGGTTTGCAACTTTTTCGCTTATTACGAGTCCCATCTCTTCCAGTTTGTCAAGTTCCCTTTTTACTCCTGATGGGTTTTTTCTTAGAAGCCTTGCGATCTCTCTTACGTAGAATTTTTCTTCAGGGCTGTTTAATAACAGCGCCAGAACATCGGCTCGTATGGATGATGAGAATAAGCTTTTAAGCATCCTTTCTCCTTTTATGAAAAACTATACACCATAATTTCCCTTTTGTCAACAAAAAAATTAATTTTTAAAACGAAAGTTGTTTTTTGTAGAACATTCTATTTTAGGTAACGATCGTTCAAGAATTAGATTTATCTGAATTGGTGGTCTTAGAAGTGGCTTACATAAAGGAACTTTGTCCCTCAAAAGGATTACAAAGTACTAAATATCTATCGATCCATGCCTGATGATTTTTGGCATGTCGCCGGTTATGTCAACAATTGTAGAAGGTAATCCGCCATTTGTTTTGCCGCCGTCAATTATTAAGTCAATCACTTCTCCAAAATAATCGGAGATCATCGATGCATTGTCAGCAGGAGGCATGCCTGATATATTTGCGCTGGTGGAGGTTATGGGAAACCCTGCTGCCATTGCAAGTCTGAGTGCAAATGATTCCCCGGGAATTCTTACCGCCACCTTATTTTCTGATGAGATATATTCTGAAAGGCCGGGGCGGGCGCGAAAGAGGATGGTTAATGGCCCGGGCCAGAATCTATCCATGAGATCCATTGCCGATTTATTTACCGAATCGGTGATAAGGAACAGTTCTTCTCTGCTGCCTATAATCAGAGGCATTGCCTTTTCTTGGGGCCTCTTTTTTATTTCATAGAGCCTTTTGAGGGCTGAATCAATATCATATTTTGCCCCGAGGCCGTAAAAGGTCTCTGTGGGATATGCGACAATTCCTCCACTTTTGAGAACAGCAATGGCTTTATTTATTGCTTCGCCGAGGTTTTCATCGGTGAGTTTTATTATCATCTGTTGAATGACTTGTAGGTTGTTTTTTCAGCCTTGATGTACTCGTTTATCAGTGTTCTGTAGGTATTCTGTTGGTCTGGGATAATCGAATCGATATAGCTGTTGACCGTTGTTTCCAGTTCACCTGCGAGGGAATTTAGGGCAGCGGTTACATTGCTCAGGTTTGAAATCATTGCACTGTCAATTTTTCCGATGTCGAGGGACATGATGTCCTTTGTATCGAATTTGAAACCGAGGGACTTAAGGGTCAAATTGTTATAAGTCTTTGTCTGGATGTCTGTGAGGAAGTTTCTCAAATAGCCAACAGAGGAGTCTCTTTTCATGATTCCGCTTGTACCCTGAAGCTCGTCTACCAATTTTATAACATTATTATATGCCCCGACAAAGGAATCGAGCTTTTTGAATATCAGGGAACTCTGATCTTCCGATACTGTAATGTACACTGGAAACTTATCGTTTTCCTTTAAGAGTTTCATAGTTACGCCTGTTATTGCATCCGTTATTTCATTTTCGGTCTTTTCAAAGAACCTGCTGTCTACAAACAAAACAGCATTGTAAGGAGGGGTATACTCCGTCATATTTTTTGAGGTATTTGTGTTATATGAGAGAGCGGAAAGGCCGTTTGAGATGAAATTGGTGAAACTGAAATTTAAAAAAGATGTATCAACAATAGAGCTCATCTATCAAATCCTTTGTCAAATCCTTTATCAATATTAAAATTAGCATTATTTAAAAAATAGTGCAATATTTTTAGATTCATCTCCAAAATAGTTGCTATAAATGCTCACTGATTATCAAGCTATTTGCAACTAAGCCTTAATGTTGCATAGACAGCAAGGACTAACATGCTTCAAAGCCTTTACAAGCGACAGGAAACCGTATTCATGCAGAATATAAATGTTTTAACAGAGACTTGAATCCAATGCTGAATACGATATGGTGGTATGAAAATCTTATAAGGTGT
>CALGPO010000152.1 GCA_937960465.1 uncultured bacterium | reverse complement strand
GAATATAAATGTTTTAACAGAGACTTGAATCCAATGCTGAATACGATATGGTGGTATGAAAATCTTATAAGGTGTCGCAGGCAAAGTCTTTTACGCATGTTAGTCCTTGCTGTAACCTTTGATTTTATGCAACTGTAAGGTTAAGTATCCAATGTAGTAGATGACAGATACAAGATAAATGTTGATACAAGTGCGTGGTTTAAAGTCTTTTCGCGGCACCTGTCTGCGTGCAACGCACAGGCAGGCCTGACATATATTTGTAGATTAGAATTGCTCAATTTGGGCTGCAACTAAATGGGAGATGGACCAATTAAAATTCATATGAATTGGCGGCTTATAGATTCCGGCCCTTGTGGTGCCGCATACAACATGGCCCTCGATGAGGCTATTGCAATTTCTGTAAGAAACGGGGAAGCGCCTCCAACCATTAGATTATATGGATGGGAGGCTCCATCGGTAAGCCTCGGTTCTTTCCAGAAGATAATCGACATTGATATTGAATACTGCATAAACAATAACATTCCTGTTGTCAGAAGGCCGACCGGGGGCAGGGGAATCCTTCATGGAGATGAGCTTACATACAGCTTTTCTGCAAGGAATGAAGGAGATTTTTCAGGAGGTCTTTTAGAAACCTATCGTAAATTGAGCATTGCATTTCAATCAGCATTGCATCAAATGGGCTTGAATACGGTTATGAAAATGGAAAGAGAATCAGGAACGAATCTTACGAGGAGCCCACTCTGTTTTAAATCCACATCATATGGAGAGATAAGCCTTGACGGAAGAAAGCTCATAGGCTCTGCGCAGAAGAGATGGAACGATGGATTTCTGCAGCAGGGGTCAATACCCTATTTCATAGATTATGAAAAAATCGGTCTGGTTTTTAAAATTAGCACTCCAACACCCCAATACTCTATGCAGAAAATTATTGGGCTTAAGGAATTAATTGCAGGTTTTGATTCCGGAGATTTTAAGGAAGCGATCAAATTATCCTTTGAAAAGACCTTCAATATTACCCTTGCTGACTCTCATCCGTCCTCTCAGGAGCAGGAGCTTGCCCTTCTTCTATTATCCGTGAAGTACCAGAACCCTCAATGGACTCATGGGACAGCAAAGAATATCCGGTTTTATAATAATAGTGAAATACCGAGGAAAGCATTATAAGACTTACATATCCCTGTATGACATACGTGATGAGCTGATACGGCAGTGATAGTATAGGACCGATTATCGGTATCAATGTGAACGGCGAGCCAATTAGAATAACCAAAAATCCCACCATCATATATCCAAGCAGCAGGACAACGTAAAAGCCTATTGAAGAAGGCATAGAATAAATGTATTTTGCAGTTTCCTTTATTGTTTCCCATGCCCTTGATCTATGAAATGATAAATGAGCGATTCCGTATGTGGTTATTGAAAGCGTGATAATTATCAAAAATACGCCTACAGAAAGAATTAACAGGGAAAAAAACACGCCGAGGAATAGGGCAAGTGTTGCCTCCATGCCCTTTGCCATTTCAATGATTGTTGATGCACCGCCGCCGAGAAGTCCGAGCATGAAAGCGAGGGCTATGAATGCAATACCGATTATGGTTGAAAAGAAAAATACAGGGAAGAAGAAATTCCTGCCTTCTGCAAGAAATGACTTAAGGTTAAATCTATAGGCTGTATCTATAATATTATTTTTTAAAACACCTATTGTCCCGCTGATGGTGAATATCCATAAAACAATAATGAATGCGAGGTATATGAGAAGGCTCAGTATCACCACTATTGCCATGGCAAAATATTTACTTAACAGTTCTGCAGACTCTTTGAGTGCGCTCACCAGATCCCTGAGCCTCAGGATTTCTGTGAGGTCGAGTCCGAACATGATAAATGCGATGGCAATGGGTATCCCAACGATGGTGAAAAAACCTATACAGCTCAGGAGCATCGATGCAAACTGGATGAATATCAGTTGCCAGTTTTTATGGACAGTGCGTATGCCTTCTTTTATGACAGAGAGGTAAGACATTTATCAATGTTTGGCGTGAGAGATCTTCTTTGCGATTTTTTCATGGGAGATTCCAACAACTGAAATCCCTGACTCTTCCGCTTCTTTAATCAAACGTTCCCTGTTTACGATCATGCTCCTCTGCGCTTCAACTGCAATGACCCTGGCCTCTGCTTCAACCATGGACTTAATCGTGTCGAGCCCTATAACAGGAACATCGAGTCGCATGTCCTGGTGCGGTTTGGAGACCTTAATCACTACAGCCCCTTCTCCTGATAGTTTTCCTCCCCGGAGTATTGCCTCATCAGTTCCCTCTATTGCCTCCACTGCCATCACAGCCTGCCCTTTCACAACAACAGTCTGACCTATATCCAGCCTGCCTATTTCCTTTGCTATCCGCCAGCCAAACTCTATGTCCTTCCATTCATCCATTGTTGGAGGGTCGTCTGTCAGTACTCCCTCAGGCGTGAGAAGGTGAGGGCTGAAGGTCGGGGTGTCTATTATATGGATGCCCTCTTTTTCGAGTTCCTTTGTTATTGCATTGAGTATGGAATCGTCGCTTTTGTCCTTGAGGGAAAAAAGCAGTTTTACTGCCCTTATGTCTGGCGTGAGCTTTGATTTATAGAGAAGGGTTTTAGAGACCTTCCCTGCCATAATTGCCTCTTTTACATCGAATTTCTTCAGTGTGTCTATCAATTCACCCAATTTCCCCACATTGATCCATTTTATTTCATCAGATACCCTGTTGAGGTCAGGTGAAGCAAGATTTTCGAGGGCTATGGTAATGACCTTAAAGCCGCGATCCCTCGCATCTCTGGCGATTATCTTGGGGATGTCTCCTGTTCCAGCAATAATGCCTATCTGCATATTCCTCTTTTGTTTTTTTCTATGAATTCCAACAGGTGTTTTATTTCAGGGGTTTCTGGTAGCTCTGATTTTATCTTCTTCAATGCCTCTTTTAATGTCTTCTTTTCCCTGAAGAGGATTTTATATGCCTTCTTGAGGTTATTGATGGTCTCATCGGAGAACCCGTGCCTTTTCAAACCTATGACATTTAGCCCGTACAATTTTGCCCTGGCTCCGGATGCCATGGTATACGGAGGTATGTCCTGTCCTATACCGCTGAACCCTCCAACCATCGAATATGCTCCTATACGTGTATACTGGTGGACAGCCACAAGCCCGCCTATTACTGCATAATCCTCTACATGAACATGACCAGCAAGGGTGGCTGCATTTGCCATAATCGTAGAATTACCGATCTTGCAGTCATGGGCTATATGCACGTATGCCATAAGAAAATTTGAATCTCCTATTTCTGTAAGTCCGTCTCCACCTACAGAAGCCCTGTGAATCGATGCATATTCCCTTATGATATTGTTCTTCCCGATCTTTACCCCTGTCTTTTCGTTTTTGTATTTTAGATCCTGTGGAGGAACGCCAATAGTAGCAAAGGGATGAATTATGCAGCCCTCTCCTATTTCCGTGCTTCCTTCAACAACTACATTGGAAATAAGTCTTGTCCCACTTTTTATTACAACCCCTTCGCCTACAGTACAAAAAGGACCTATGTGAACATCATCATCGATATCTGCCTTTGAACTCACAATTGCCGTCTTATGTATATCCTTTGACATTAATCCCCCAGTCTCTTTATGCAACAACCATGGCAGTGAATTCAGCCTCTGATTTTAACTGGTCGCCGACAAAGGCTTTGCCGGAAAACTTCCATACATTACCCCTTTTGTGAATAACCTGTACCTCCAGCCTGAGCTGATCACCAGGAACTACAGGCTTTCTGAACTTTACCTTTTCGATGCTCATAAAATAGACATTTTTCCCTTCGGCTCCTGACTTAAATGCCATAATCCCTGCTACCTGAGCCAGCGCCTCTATAATTAACACCCCAGGCATTACAGGATTATTCGGGAAGTGCCCCTGAAAAAAAGGCTCGTTAATAGTCACATTCTTGATCCCTACTGCCCTGACCTCGGGTTCAAACTCCACTACCTTGTCAACAAGCAAAAAAGGGTATCTGTGAGGAAGTACGGAAAATATTTCTTTAATGTCTACCATTTCCCCTCCCAATTTTTTCTTCGAGTTCTTTTATCTTTTTATTTAGTTCAGGCAGCTTTGCAAATACTGCCATTGCTTTTAACCACTCCCTGTGCGGCATTGGCAGTATCCCTGAATATATGTTCCTCTTCATTTCTCCCATGGCGCCGCCTTTTGCACCTATCATTGTGCCAGCTTCTATGGTGGTATGGTCAGCAACGCCAACCTGACCGCCGAGTATCACCCCATCTCCTATCTTAGAGCTTCCGGCTATTCCCACTTGAGCTACTAATATAACATTTTTACCGACAGTTACGTTATGACCTATCTGTACGAGGTTATCTATTTTCGTTCCTTTGCCAATGACGGTATTGCCGGTTGTTGCCCTGTCGATTGTCACATTAGCGCCGATCTCAACATCATTTTCTATTATAACACCGCCGACCTGCGGTATTTTCTGGTGTATGCCCTCTTCAAAGACATATCCAAAGCCGTCTGAGCCGATGACAGCATTTGCATGAATGATGACCCTGCTGCCTATGGCAACACCTTCCCTGATTGCCACATTCGGGTATATCAGACATTCCTCTCCAATGCTGCTGTTTTTGCCGATAAACACACCGGGATAAATGACAGTTCCGGAGCCTATATTTACATCATCAGATATATACGCAAATGGATAGATAGTGACATCCTGCCCTATAATGGCAGTATCGGATACAAAGGCATTTTTGCTGATGCCCATGCATGGATGCGGTTTTATGTAAAATCGGGATAAAAGTTGTGCGAATGCATGATGGGGATTTTTCGTAATTATCTGCGGTTTTTCTAAACCCTTGACATGCCCTTTTACTATAACCGCTGATGCCCTGCTCTTTTTAAGCTCATTCAAAAGTTTTGTGCTGGATAGAAATGTAATGTCTCCCTCTTTTGCATCAGAAATACCAGCAGCACCTGTTATATCTAACTGTCCATCTCCAATAATTTCACCACCTATTAAATTTGCAATGTCTTTTAACTTCATTTTATCTAACAATAATTCAGAAATTCAGAAGATATAAGCCATGTGCTGCGAAAAGACTTTATCTACTTCTTACCTGTTTTTGACTCATTATACCTTTTTATCACCTTGTCCGTAAGGTCGAGGGATTTGTTTGTATACAGCACAAGGCCTTCAGCATGCTCCAGTATTAAGGAGTATCCCTCCTCTTGGGCGATCTTGTTTATAATTTCTCTTAAATCCTTAAGTATTTCCCCTGTTAATTCCCCTTCCTTTTTTTTGAGCTCTGACTGAGAATCAGCTACTATTCTCTGATAATCCCTGATAAGGCGCTCTAATTCATCTTCCTTTGCCTTCTTTGCCTCAGCAGATATGATAGCTGCCTGTTTTTCGAGGTCTGCCCTCAACTTTTCGATATTCTTTCCCTTTTCCTCTATAGATGTCTGCTTTGATTTCAGCAATGATTCGAGTTCGGTCCTTGCCTTTTTGCCTGCCTCTGACTCATTGAGGGCCTTCAGAAGGTCAACAATACCGACCTTGAGTGTTGTCTCTGCATCAGATGTCTTTGGAATAATGCCTGCTACAGTCAAACAAAGCCCCATGAGTATAACAACCAGAAATTTTTTCATTTTTCCTCCAATTTTATTAGTTAATGAGTTGATGAGTGAATGAGTAAAAAATAATTCCTGACCCATTTACACATATACCCATTCACCGATTACCGTCTCTAAAAGAATGAACCGAATGTAAATTCGACCTTGCTTGCTGATTCCCCCTCTCTTTTATCCAGATTATAACCCCACTCTATCCTGATAGGCCCTATTGGTGATATCCACCGTATGCCAGCACCTGTGGTATATCTGAGATCGCTGCCCAATGCCTCGCCTTTACCATATGCCCTACCTGCATCGAAAAATACAAGCCCTTTGAATTTATGCTCCGCTACTATGGGGAATATATACTCTGCATTGAATATCAGTTCCTTTTCTCCACCTATTGCCTCTCCATTTGGGTCTTTTGGGCCTGCATCTCCGTATCCAAGACCGCGGACTGTGTGTATACCTCCGACATAATATCTTTCATAGAGTGGGAGTTTTTTGCCGAACAAGGCACTTGCATATCCTGCCCGTCCACGCAGGTGTACAGTAGTCACATCAAACACAGGGAAATACCAGCCTGAATCCATGAGACCTTTGAGAAATGCATTTGTGCCGCCTAAACCAGCAAAGGTCAGGGATACTGCATTTTTGGAGCCTCTCAATGGATCGAGATAATTATCCCTCGTATCCCTTCCCACAGAAGTCGTTATGCTGCTTGTTGTACTTGTCCCTTCCTGTTCCTTTATTGTTGTGGATGCGTCTGACCTTACATTGAATATCGTTGTCTTTTCAAAGCTGTAGGATACTGATGCCCCCCAGTATTCCCAGAAGCTTTTGCCAAAAGAGACGTCGAATCCTGTGGCCTTTCTCTCGAAATTACCGTACTTTCTATATGTTTTGTAAATGCTTGTTCCGAATGATATAGGCTTGTCCATAAACCATGGGTCCCTGAAAGAGAGTTCATAAAAAGAGCTTCTGCCTCCGAGTTCTCCACGGAGCTTTATATACTGCCCTTTGCCAAATAGATTACCCTGTGTTATGTCCACCATTGCCACGAACTGATCTATGGAACTATAGCCTCCACCCACGCTTAAAAATCCTGTGGGTTTATCTTTTACCTTTACATCGAGGTCAACGAGCCTTTCCTCTGGTCTTGGTTTTGGTGAGAGTTCAACTGATTCAAAAAACTGAAGATTATTAAGTCTTTCATAACTTCTCTTTAGGGCAGAGGCATTAAATGTATCACCCTCGTCGAGCCTTATCTCCCTTCGTATTACCTTATCCCGTGTCTTTGTATTGCCTGATATATCTATCCTTCCAATCTTGTACTTATCGCCTTCTTCAATCCTGTAGACTACTTTTGTCTCTTTTGTCTCTTCGTTTGGTATGAGGTCAGGGGTAATGACAACAAGGGCATATCCATTGTTTGAATACTGGTCTGTAATTGCAGCTATATCTTTACGTAATATTTCCTTATTAAAGATAGCCTTGGGAGAAAGTTTTATCAGCTTTCGCAATTCCTCTTCAGAAAATGCCTTGTTGCCTGCAAGTTCTACAGATGAGACCCTGAACTGCTCTCCCTCGGAGATCTGTATTGTAATCCTCATTCCTTCTTTATCGTCTGTAAGCTGGACTTTCGGTTCTCCGACAGTAACCTTTATATATCCATTGTTATAATAAAGGTCTCTAATTCTTTCCAGATCAGCCTTCATTTCATCTTTTTTATAATATCCCCCGCCTAAAATAAATGAGAACAAACCCCTTTCGCTTGTCTTCATCGCACCTTTGATCTTGCCGGCAGAGAGTGCTTTATTGCCTTCTATTTTTATCTCCTTTATCTTTACCTTTTTGCCTTCCTCTATCTGATATGTTACTGCAACTTCCCCCTCCTCTGCTTTTTTTACAACAGGAACTACCATGGCAAGATAGTATCCCTCATCTTCGTAAAATTTCTTCAGTTTTCCTGCATTGTCATTAATCAGGGTTACATCCGATATCGCACCCGGAGTTAATGCAATCTTGTCTTTCAAATCCTCATCTTTGTATTTTTTGTTTCCCTGAAATTCCACCTTTACGATGGTCGGTTTTTCTTTAACAACGAAGATAACCTTTATCCCACCTTCGAAAGGCTCTATCTCAACCTTCACATCATCAAAATAACCCATTTTATATATGGTCTTTATGTCCTCCGTAGTCTTTTCCTGTGACAGGGGCTCTCCGATCTTCTGCGACACCTTTGCCTTGATGGAACCTTCTTCGAT
This sequence comes from uncultured bacterium, assembly GCA_937960465.1. Taxonomy (GTDB): domain Bacteria; phylum Nitrospirota; class Thermodesulfovibrionia; order Thermodesulfovibrionales; family Dissulfurispiraceae; genus Dissulfurispira. The sequence continues at coordinate 9,352 of CALGPO010000152.1, read as the reverse complement.
GCGTTTAAGCCCCTTTACTCCGATGGCTGTTACAATTGGAAGTTCTTCGGCAAAGGATTTGCCGATTATCAGTGCGGTCAGTAATAATATTATAAGCGAGATTACTCCATTCCTCTTCTTCATAATATATCCTCCACCTTGGAAAAACTTTCTTGAGGAATCTTTTTATCTTTTAAAAGCTCTAAAAACAACTGTTCTAATTAAATTGAAGGTTAGTATAACACAATTTATATATAAAAAAATCCACAAAATATGCTCTATGACCTCTGGTCTGGTATAATAAATCTTAATGTTGCATAGACAGCAAGGACTAACATGCTTCAAAGCCTTTACAAGCGACAGGAAACCGTATTCATGCAGAGTATAAATGTTTTAACAGAGGGTTGAATCCAATGCTGAATACGATATGGTGGCATGAAAATCTTATAAGGTGTCGCAGGCAAAGTCTTTTACGCATGTTAGTCCTTGCTGTAACCTTTGATTTTATGCAACTGTAAGGTAAATAGATTTGTAAAAATTCCCGGAAAATTCTTTTGGCAAGAGGAGAAGATAATGGTAAAAAACTATGCTATCGGTGTAGACATTGGCGGTACCAATATAAGGGCTGCATTGATTAACCAGAGCGGCGAGGTGGAATCAAAGGCAAAGGAATCAACCGGCAGCAAACCCATTGAGGTTATTCATAAGCTTATAGATTCCATGTATTCCAAGCATGTAAAACAGATATGCGGCATAGGGCTTGCTGTTGCAGGCATAATCGATAGAGATGAGGGTATTGTCTTGAGGTCGCCTAATATTTCAGGACTTACTGGTGTGAATCTGAAATCAGAGATTAAAAGCCGATACAAGACCTGCGTTGTTATGGAAAATGATGCCAATGCTGCTGCCTACGGAGAAAAGTGTGCAGGCGCTGGAAAGGATTTTAAAGACTTTGTGATCCTAACGCTGGGCACCGGCATCGGTGGCGGTATAGTAATTAACAATAAATTGCTGCCTGTAGCAGCAGAAGTGGGGCATATGAGTATTAAAACCGATGGGCAACCATGCGCCTGCAGAAATGTTGGATGCCTTGAATCGTATGCGTCGGCAAGTGCTATTATAGGGAATGCCGTATCCGAGATAGAAAAAGGAAGCAGCAGTATCCTAAAAGGTATGTACAATGGCAATTTTTATAAAATCAATGCCGAAGATATCTATAAAGCCGCACTTGAGGGAGACTCCCTGTCAAGGACTGTCTTGAGGGAGGCAGGAAAGAGCCTCGGCATAGGCATTGCAAATTTAATAAACATATTAAGCCCTGATGCAATTATCCTTACAGGAGGACTTTTGGGTGCATGGAATATCTATGTTGATTCTGCAATACAGGAGGCATCAAAAAGGGCATTAAAGGAGCTCTACGCAAAGGTGAAAATTATTCCATCCTCTTTAGGGGATAACGCAGGCATCATCGGTGCAGCTAAACTTGTTTTTGAGGAGTGTAATTTTAATTAGAGACTATGACTAAAAATATTAGAAATTTCTCAATTATTGCCCATATAGACCACGGCAAGTCTACTCTTGCAGACAGGCTTCTGGAGTTCACAGGAGCGTTGAGTTCAAGGGAGATGATGGAGCAGGTGCTGGACTCCATGGATCTCGAAAGAGAGAGGGGGATCACGATCAAGGCACATGCTGTAAGATTGAATTATAAAGCGGATGACGGGAATTCTTACATTCTGAATCTCATCGATACGCCAGGACATGTAGACTTTTCCTACGAGGTTTCCAGGAGCCTTGCATCATGCGAGGGAAGTCTTTTAGTAGTCGATGCCACGCAGGGAGTGGAGGCACAGACCCTTGCTAATACGTATCTTGCTGTTGAGCATAACCATGAGATAATCCCTGTCATTAACAAAATAGACCTGCCCGGCGCAGAGCCTGAAAGGGTTAAAGGTCAGATAGAAGATGCCATTGGAATAGACTGCTCGGAAGCAATTCTCGCAAGTGCAAAAGAGGGAATAGGCATAAAGGAAATACTCGAGGCTATCGTAAAAAAGGTGCCTCCTCCGAAAGGCATCGATGCAAGCCCGCTCAGGGCATTGATATTTGATTCATGGTTTGATAATTATCAGGGGGTCATAGTCCTTGTCAGAATCTTTGATGGGGTAATACGTCCTGGCATGAAAATAAAATTAATGGCAGCAGACAAGGAGTACGAGGTTTCAAAGGTTGGTGTATTTACACCAAAGATGCAGGAGGCATTACAACTCTCCTCAGGCGAGGTAGGTTATATAATTGCAGGCATAAAGAATGTAGGCGACACAAAAATAGGAGACACGATAACAGATGTAAACAAACCTGCAGAAAGGGCTTTGTCTGGATACAAGGAGATTAAGCCTATGGTCTTTTGCGGGCTTTATCCTATCGAAACACATCAGTATGAAGACTTAAAGACCTCCCTTGAAAAGCTGAGGCTCAATGACTCCTCTTTTAGCTTTGAGCCAGAGACATCATCTGCCCTCGGATTCGGCTTCAGGTGCGGATTTCTCGGGCTTCTCCACATGGAGATAATAAAGGAAAGACTCGAGAGGGAGTTCGAACTCTCGCTTATCAGCACCGCGCCCACGGTTATTTACAGGATAACCGACATGGCCGGTAAAGAGATCTACGTGGATAACCCGAGCAGCCTTCCCGATAGATACCAGAAGATAGAGGAGCCTTTTGTAAAGGTTACGATCTTCGTGCCGCAGGCTTATATAGGCCAGATACTTGATCTCTGTCAGGAAAAGCGGGGCATACAAAAGGAATTTAGCTATATAAGCCAGGACAGGATTATGGTCAAGTACGAGTTGCCTCTGAACGAAATACTGTGGGACTTTTACGACAGGCTTAAGTCTGTCTCAAAGGGGTATGCATCCATGGATTACGAATTCCTCGGATACAGGGAATCAAGCCTCGTAAAGCTCGATATACTGCTTAATGGAGAGCCTGTGGATGCCCTTTCCTTGATTGTGCATAAGGACAAGGCTTATTATAAGGGCAGGCAGATTGCAGAAAAATTGAGGGAGGTTATTCCGAGACAACTTTTTGAGATCTCCATTCAGGCTGCCATAGGCGGAAAGGTTATAGCAAGGGAAAGCGTAAAGGCGCTGAGAAAGAATGTCCTTGCAAAGTGTTACGGAGGAGATATAACAAGGAAGAGGAAGCTTATCGAGAAACAGAAGGAAGGGAAAAAAAGGATGAAGCAGATCGGAAAGGTGGAGATACCACAGGAGGCGTTCCTCTCGGTATTGCAGGTCAAGGAATAGAAAAATTGAACGGCTTAAACGATTTGAGCAAAAACCGTTCAAATGGTTCAAACAGTTCAAAGAAGATGTGACAGGAGGCAAATGAAGAAACAGAACAAGTTTTTGGAATACACAAAGGCCATCGGCACCGCATTAATACTTGCCCTTATTATCAGGACGTATGTTGTTCAGGCATTCAAGATTCCGTCGGGATCAATGCTTCAAACCCTTCTGATTGGAGATCACATTCTTGTAAACAAATTTATATATGGCACAAAGATACCTTTTTCTGATAACAGAATACTTGTTTTTACAAAACCGAAAAGAGGGGATATTGTCGTCTTTAAGTACCCTGAAGACCCGAGCAGGGACTTCATAAAAAGGGTTATTGCAGTTGAAGGAGACATAATCGAGGAGAGGAATAAGAATGTTTACGTCAATGGGAAACCTCTAAATGAGCCATATGTTCAGCATACCGATAATTCCATGCGCATAGGCGGCATTGAGCCGAGGGACAATTTTGGGCCTTATCTTGTTCCAAAGAATAAGCTCTTTGTTATGGGAGACAACAGGGATCAGAGCTATGACAGCAGGTACTGGGGCTATGTAGATATGAAGGAAGTAAAAGGCAAGGCTTTTATAATATACTGGTCATGGGATAATATGAAAAAAATGCCCCGAATTGGAAGGATTGGGAAACTGATACATTAATGCCATGTTTACCGGATTGATAATAGAACTTGGCGAAGTTGTCTCTCTTGAGAAAAAGACAGAGAGCGCAAGGCTGTCTATAAAGGCTTCAGAGGTTGTAAAAGATGCAGTGCCCGGAGATAGCATTGCAGTAAACGGCGTATGCCTTACAGTTACTAAACTCTTGACTCATAACTCCGAACTCTTTTTTGATGTTTCATATGAAACCATGAGGAGCACAAACCTCGGAAATCTCAAAAGGGGTGATAGAGTTAACCTTGAGCCTTCCCTTAGGCTAAATTCAAAAGTAGGCGGGCACTTTGTTACAGGTCATGTGGAGGACATAGGGAAGATAAGAAGTAAAACCCCATCAGGTAATGCTTTAAGGATCGAGATAGAAACGCCGGATAATGTATTGAGATATCTTGTTGAGAAAGGCTCTGTTGCAGTTGACGGCATAAGCCTGACAGTCGTGGATGTATTAAAGGATGCATTCAGTGTTGTAATCATCCCCCATACCGCAAAAATGACGACAATAGGGTTTAAAAATGTTGGAGACACGGTCAATCTTGAGCCGGATATACTCGGGAAATATGTAGCAAAGTTTTTAACTGGCTCATGGCTAATAACGCATGGTGCACAAACCAAAAATCAAGATTCTGAATTACTATCAGCCCTTAAAAAATCAGGCTTTATATCCAAATAACAAGCCATGAGCTATGAGCTATTTATATCCTGATTATATCTCCATCCTTCAGCAGCCGCAGGTTTTTTATCTTAAGCCTTTCCAACTCTTTTTTTATGGTCTTAAAGTGCTGTGGTTTCGGATGGGTGATGTATATATGCTCTGGCATCTGTTTTATCTTCATTAACTCTTCTTTCAATAACTGCGGCGTAAGATGTCCTGTTAATATTGCCATATCTCTCATGCTGTTTGGGAACGAGACCTCTATTATCAGACAATGAATCTTTTTATCTCCTATCTTTTTCCATGTGGAATCTGTAGGTCCTGTGTCGCCTGTGTAAAAAAAACGTTTATTCTTTGCATCTTCTATTAGATATCCGACTGCCGGGACAGAATGAGTGACCATGTATGCTGTAATTTTATAATCATTTATCCTCATTGACTTGCCTGATTTTAGCTCTCTGTATCTCAGCACAGCATTCTCATAGTCCGGTATCATCGTAAAATCCGGCCAGAGGGAATCGTTCAGAAGGTTTCTCTTTATGGTCTTTATCACAGACGGGATACTGATAATGTTTACTCTTTGTCTTCTTTTTGCAACGATTATGTTATCCGCAAGGAATGAGATGCCCCTTATGTGGTCGAGGTGCGCATGGGTAATGAAAATATCCTTTATCTTTGCCTGAGCATTTTTGTCAAGGACATTGGTAAGGCTGCCAGCATCGAACAATATTTCTTCGTCCAGCAAAAAACCGGGCGGATTATGTCCTGGAAACTCTGCCCCGGAACATCCAAGCACTTTTATCCTCATACTGTTATCTCCATTTCTTCGCATGCCCTGAAGAATGCATTAACCACATTCGGGTCGAACTGAGTGCCTGCCATCTTCTTCAATTCTTCAAAGGCTTCGTCAAAGCTTAGCCCCTTTCTGTATGGCCTGTCTGTTGTCATTGCATCAAAGGTGTCTGCTACCGCAATAATCCTCGCAATAACAGGTATATCATTACCCTGCAAACCGTCAGGATAGCCTGAACCGTCATACTTTTCATGGTGGTATTTCACCCCTGGAACGATATCCTTTATCTGCCTTATATGATTCAGTATCTCTGCGCCGTATACAGTGTGCATTGCTATTATCTTGAACTCGTCATAATCCAGCCTATCGTTTTTAAGCAGCACATTGTCTCTTATGCCGATCTTGCCTATATCATGCAGTATAGCAGCAAGTTTGAGATTAATCATCTCTTTTTTCGAAAGCCCCATTATCCTGCCGATGGCAAGGCTGTAGTTCATTACCCTCTTTGTATGCCCCCCTGTATACGGGTCTCTTTTTTCTATTGTCTCTGCGAGGGCATGGATTGTAGCATAGAATGTCTCCCTCAATTCATCATACAATCTCGCGTTTTCTATGGCTATGGCAACCTGATTGGAAAGTCCTGTCAGCAGATCAAGGTCATCTGTATTAAAAACACCATTTTTTTTATTTATTGCCTGAAGCACCCCCACAAGTTTGTCTTTTGTCTTTATAGGCACACATATCATATTTTTGGTTGTAAACCCGCTCTTTTCATCTGCGCCCTTAAAGAAGCGCGGGTCAAGCTCTACATTATTTATAATCACAGGCTCATCATGCTCTGCGACCCAACCTGCAATTCCCTGCCCCTTTTTAAGGCGAATAGTCTTGACCTTTTCTCCCTTTTCACCGATGGCAACATCAAAATAAAGGTCGCCTGTCTCTTCATCGAGGAACAACAGACTTCCTGCCTCTGTATTTACGAGTTTTGTGGCAGCCTCTATTGCCCTCTTTCTTATCTCTGCGATATCCATGGAAGAGTTAATAAGGGCGGATAATTCTATTAATGTATTAAGCTGCTTTATCTTTTCCGGACTATCTGTTGCCATAATGGCTAAATTTTAGCATAAATTGTGATATACTTAAACAAGTTTTTATTACCTGTAATTCATCCAGAAAAAATCCTTGACAAAAAGGATATTGCAGCTTAAAATTCTTAGCAAGAATGTCAATTTTACTTCAACAAAGGAAAGGGGTAACATCATGAGCAACAAAGTATTAATTTTGTTTTTTGTCCTATCTTTTTTGTTTGGGTCGACAGCCAATCTTTACGCAAAAGAAAACCTCATTGAAAAGGGCATTGCAGAGTATAAAGCTGAGAAATACGAAGAGGCATTGGAGACATTTATAAAGGCCCGACAGGAGTATCCTAAATCTTCTTTAGCTGCGTTTTATCTTGGACTTACCTTTAAGCAGATAGGAAATTACAAAGAATCTGCGAAAAACTACAGAGACGCCCTAACACTTACCCCCCGCATAAACGAAGCTTACGCTGAACTTATAGAGATGCTTTACAACCTCAATGAACTCAAAGAGGCTAAGCAATGGATAGCCGAGGCTGAAAAAGAGAAGGTATTGCCAGCCCATATAGCCTTTTTAAAAGGTCTTGTGCTTACAAAAGAAAACAATAACAAAGAGGCCATAGAAGCCTTCACAAAGGCAAAAGAACTCAACAGAGCCCTTAGCCAATCTGTTGATTTTCAGATAGCAATGATATACGCCAAGGAGCGTAAATTGAAAGACGCCAGAAACACGTTAAGGGCATTAATAAACATAGATCCGTCCTCTGAGCTTGCCTCTTTTGCAAAGGAATACGAAACTGCTATAGCCAAGGCAATAGAAGCACATAGGAATTGGAGATTTGGCATTGGAGTTACATATCAATTTGACGACAATGTTGTTTCTAAGCCGACAGGACTCATTGGCACACCCACTGTTGATAACATATCAGGCCAAAGGGACAGTGCAATAACAAGCACCTTCAGGATGGACTATTCTCCTATGCTGAGTGGTCCTTGGTCATTTACAGTGCAATACAACGCAGTTGGAACAAATTACTTTCATTCTTATGAATATGATGTAATGGCACACTCCATAGCAGCAGTACCTATCTATAACTTTCAAAATGGCGCTCTTAGTATGCCGGTAAGCTATTCGCACATGTGGCTTAACGAGCAAGAATACATGCATTTAACATCCATAAAACCCTCCCTAAATTTGCAAATATTTCCAGGGCATATAGGACAATTTTCCATTGGATATGGCAAAAGGGAGATGCTCAAATATTCCGCAGGAGCTGACCCAAATGAAGATAGAGACGGTAATTTATACAGTGCTTTGATAGGATATGTTTATCCGTTCAAAGAAGGAAAGGGTATTTTCAGCGTCAAATATGAATATTCCAAAGACGACACACAGGGAAGGAACTGGGACAATAAGAGCGATAAAATCGGGACATCGATTCTTTATCCTCTAATGAACAAGGTCAATCTATCATTAGCTGGAGACATGACCTTGCAGCATTACAAGAATATTCACACAGTATCTGGAACAGGGACAAACGGGTATCCTAACGTTCCGACGAAAAGGAGAGACAAGATTTACAATGCAAGTGGTGGTGTAATTTACGAACTGCTGAAGGGGTTGAGTTTAAGCATCAATTATTCGTACACAAGGGCAGACTCTAATTTTGCGATATACGACTATAAAAAGAACATATATAGTTTTGGAGTCGGCTATAGTTTTTAGAGATTAATTAAAAATGTAGGAGGGCATTATGAAGATCAGAATAATACATAGCATATTGGTATCAATGGTTTTATGTATTTTGTCGGTTGGCTATGCATTTGCTGCTGTTCCTGTAGGTAAGATTACTTATATCGAAGGACAGGTTGACATATTAAGAGAAGGAAAACTCCCATCTATACCTGCTAAGGTGGGCGATGCAATTTCCGTAAAGGACATCATCAGGACAAAGAGCGCGTCAAAGGCAGAAATCAAATTTAATGACGGCAATATCCTTAAAATAGCCCAAAGAAGCAGAATAGATATAAATGAATACACATCTGATGGAGAAAGCAGGGCATCTCTGGACTTACCAAGAGGCAAGGTAGAGGCTAATGTTGATAAGAAAGTTACAGCCCGTATTGCCGAATCTCCAACAGCAAACAAATTTGAAATCCGCACGCCTGTAGCAGTAGCTGGAGTAAGAGGCACACAATATTTTACATTTCATGAGCGAGGCGTTACTGGTATTTTGGTTAAAGAAGGAAAAGTTGAGACTTATAACCCGAAATTTCCTGACGTAAAAGTGCTGGTTACAGCAGGACAGGTTACGACAGTAGCTGAGAATAGGCCGCCTCAACCTCCCCGACCTGCTACAGAAGCAGAGAAAAAAGGACATGAAACGGATGTAGCACCTACTGAAAAGCCAAAAGAAAAGGCAGAAGATAAATCTAAGGATACGGCTAAGGCAGAGGATAAGCCTGAAGACACTAAACCAACAGATACTAAACCTAAAGATGATAAACCTGCTGACAAGCCTACAGAAGTTGCTAAGGCAGAGGATAAGCCTGAGCCATCACAGCAACCCCCTGCTGGGCCGCCTGTTGGCACAACACAGCCTTCTGCCCCTACAGGCGACATGGCTATGACACCTCCTACTCCTACGGGTGACCTGGCACCTCCGCCAACTGGGGATTTCTTTTACGCGCCTCCGCCTCCTACAGGCGACATAGTTATGACATCTCCAACTCCTACGAGTGATATAACAGTACAGCCTTCTGCTGTTGGTACAATACTTCCTCCGCCCCCTATTACTGAAACTGCTGCGAGAGATACAACACCGCCAATAATAAC
>CALGPO010000151.1 GCA_937960465.1 uncultured bacterium | reverse complement strand
GTTGCATAGACAGCAAGGACTAACATGCTTCAAAGCCTTTGCAAGCGACAGGAAACCGTATTCATGCAGAATACAAATGTTTTAACAGAGACTTGAATCCAATGCTGAATACGATATGGTGGTATGAAAATCTTATAAGGTATCGCAGGCAAAGTCTTTTACGCATGTTAGTCCTTGCTGTAACCTGTGATTTTATGCAACTGTAAGGTAAAATAATATGAGTATTCTGTGTCTTATGGAAAATATAACAAAGACTTACAAGATAGGCGAAGAGAATGTGGAGGTCTTGACCGGTATAAATCTCCGCATAGACCGGGGAGAATTCGTTGCCATCATGGGCACATCAGGCTCCGGCAAGACAACCCTCATGAACCTCATTGGATGCCTTGATGTGCCAACATCCGGGCGTTATGTACTTGCAGACAGTGAGGTCTCGAACCTCACTGACGATGAACTCTCGGTAATAAGAAATGAACACATAGGTTTTGTATTCCAGAATTTTTACCTGCTGCCATATGCCACGGTACTCGAAAATGTTCTGCTTCCAACCCTTTACGTGGAAAAACATAAAGACGATGCAGAGAAGCATGCGATGGAGCTTTTAAGGCTTGTCGGGCTGGAAGAAAGAGCGAAATTCAGGCCGAATCAGCTCTCTGGAGGACAGCAGCAGCGCGTTGCCATTGCAAGGGCATTGGTGAATAACCCGGAACTCCTTTTATGCGATGAGCCTACGGGACAGCTTGACAGTAAAACCGCTGCAGAAATAATGAACCTGCTCACAGAGATGAATAAGCTCGGGAAAACAGTAATAATAGTAACCCACGACCAGAATATAGCCGCCTATACGAAAAGGATCATACAGATAAAAGACGGCACAATCATTTCGTAAGGTAATAATAGTAGTCTATCAAGTCCATAATCAGTAATAAAGAAAAGCAGGCACAGCAAACCACGTGACCTGCTGAGACTAAAGATTTATGCTGTAAAACAGCAGATTTTACCCACCGGAAAAATCAACAAATCCTGCTTTAGCAAAATGCTCGTCAAAGGCAAAAAAGTGATTCACCTTCATCTCCTTCATCACGATAAAACTCGTACAGTCGATAAAAGAATATTGTTTATCGGAATATTTCTTAAAATATTCCCATGCCTTGAGCTTGAGTGGCATATCAAGCCAGATAAGGTCAACCACATGACTGCCAAGAATAAACTCTCCTACTGTAACGGCTATTCTATGCCCTGCCCTTGCAAGAGCGGTTGTAATTGACTCGCTCAGAATATAGTCAGTAACAACCATCTGGATTTTTTTATTTTTAATCTCATCAAATAGTCTTAGCGCTTCAGAATGCAAATCATCATCTTTATCAAATACCGCTATAAAAGCACTCGTATCAACAAAAACCCTGTTCACTGCTTTTTAACAACTTTCTTCTTTTTCATTCCATACAGGTAATAATCATGATTCACTGAAAGATCTCCAACGCCGCTTTTCATAATTCCCGCCAGTTTAAATATCGGATCATTCTCCCAGTCAATCTCTTTCTCCTCTTCTTTCTCAAGATACTGTGCAACGGCTTCCCTGATAATCGCAGCAGAAGATCTGGATTCCTTTTTAGCCCTTTTTTCTACCCTCTCATACAACTCTGTCGGGAAATAGACCTGAGTCCTTTTTTCAGCAACAGACATTTTAAAACCTCCCTCCATAAGTGCTGTATACATTATATAGCACTTATGGAGGACAAATCAATTAAAAGGCAGCCTGTTCCTTTTCTCCCCTTAGGGGTCATAGCCACCGGCATTACTATGCATGGTACATCCGAGGAAGAACTATTAAAAGAAGCGGGAAGAAGTGTTTAAAGAAATTATGCCTTGGGTTATGGGTCTGATTAAAGCCTCTTAAGCCGAAATTTTAGATGCTTATTTCCGATTTATGTGGTTTGACTATGCTCTGTATTTTCTGTTATCGTATTTGAACAATCTATCAGAAATCTTAATTAAGAGGCACATAAACATGAAAGGTAAAAATAAAGCAAAGGCAGACAAAAACCTCTCTTTGAGGGAAAAGAAGATTCAGGAGATCAAGAAAAAGTTGATCAGACAGAAAGAGGCCCTTCTTTCAGAGGCAGGGGTTGCATTAAATTCCTTACCTGATGAGACCATATTCCCTGAGATGGGGGATCAGGCATCGGCAGAGATCGATAGGAATTTCATGCTGAGGCTTAAGGGAAGGGAAAGACAACTCCTTAAGAAAATAGATGAGTCCATAGAAAAAATAGACAACGGCACATACGGCATATGCGAGATATGCGGCGAGGAGATAAACATCAAGAGACTCGAAGCAAGGCCTGTAACCACTATGTGCATAGAATGCAAGACAGAGCAGGAAGAAGAAGAGAAGCTAAGAGAAAGATAAAAACACTTCACTTCATAACTCATAGCAAATAGTTAATTATCCTTAAATTCATACCTTTCCTTTAACGATTCTCCCAGCATATTGAAACAAAATGCAGTTATTGATATTGCAAGTCCTGGGAAAAGCACCATCCATGGTGCAGTAAGAATATATGCCCTGTTGGCGCTTATCATAGAGCCCCATGTTGGAGTTGGAGGCTGTGCCCCAAGCCCCAGAAAGCTCAATGTTGCTTCTGTAAGAATAAATCCTCCTAATTTGATCCCCATCATCACAAGACTTAGAGGAAGACACAGGGGAGCAATATGCAAAACAAGTATTCTCAAATTGCTGCATCCTATAGCCCTCGCAGCGTCAACAAAAGGCATGTCTTTAATGGTCAATACGTGTCCTCTTATAAGCCTTGCAAATGATGTCCAGCCCACTGCAGATATTGCGATCATTACTGTGTATATGCCCGGTGGCAGTATAACAGATATAGCAATGGCAAGGAGGAGTGAAGGAAAAGAAAGTACAAAATCGACCACAGACATAAGCACAGTATCGAGCCTGCCTCCAAAATATCCGGAAGCAATACCGATACCAAAACCAATAAAGGCAGACACAAATGCGGCAACAAGTGCAACGCCTATGGATACCTTGCCACCGTAGACAACCCTTGCAAATATATCCCTGCCTTTGCTATCGGTACCGAATGGATGATCCATGCCCGGCGGTCTTTTTATGGAATCGAGGTCTATTTTATTTGGATCATAGATAGGCAGAAGGGGAGATAATACAGAGACAGCAAATAATAGAGCAATCACAAGGAATGGCAACAATAATTTCAATGATATCTTACTTTTCTTTGGCATGAAGCCTTATCCTCGGATCGAGATAGTGATAAAGTATATCTGTGATCAGGTTGACAAACACAAAGACCGCTGTCCCGAAAATTATGCATCCCATTATTACAGGATAGTCCCTCTTTATTATTCCCTCCATTGTGAACCTTCCTATTCCGTCCCATCCGAATATTGTCTCTGTAACAACAGCACCATTCAGATAGCTGCCGAAGTCGAGGCCGATAATGGTGACAATGGGAATGATTGCGTTCTTTAAGACATGGACAATACTTATCTTAATCGATGGCAATCCCTTTGCCCTTGCAGTATTTATATAGGGCATTTTTAGGATGTCTAAGATTGTTGTCCTCGTAACCCTCGACAGCGTTGCCATAGCAGGAATAGATAATACAAAGGCAGGAAGCGCAAGAAACCTTATGTCTCCTGTACCGGAGGGTGGAAAGAGCTTTAATTTAAGACTGAAGAAGAGCATTATGATTATTGCACTCCAGAATATGGGGATGCTCAGACCGGTAATTGAGACCACATTGATAAGCCTGTCTATAAATCTGTCCCGTTTGTAAGCCGATATAAAGCCTGCAACAATACCCAATGGGACTGCTATGAGCATGGCAGCAAATGCAAGCCTCATTGTATTCGGAAATTTCATTACAATATCCTTAAGCACATCCCTGTTTGTGTAGTAAGACCTTCCGAAATCTCCGTGTGATAAGAGCTTGAGATAACCTATGTACTGCCCTATAAAACCTTTATCCACACCTATTTCTTTTCTTATGTTTTCGATTACCTCAGGGTCTGCGCGCTCTCCTACGAGACTCAATACAGGATCGCCCGGGAGTGCCTTGAGAAGGAAAAAAGCAAGGAGTGTTATCCCAAACAAAAGGGGGATTAAGAGAAGAAGTCTTTTCAGGACATAAGCGGTCATCAGCAAATTTTACACTATTTTCAGACTACCTTTCTATTGCCACATGTGTGCCTTTGTCCATCGTATAAATTGGATAAACCTTATAGCCCTTTATCCACGGCTGTTTTATGAGAAAGTCTGTCCTGTGCCAGAAAGATACCCATGGCATGTCTTGAATAATGATCTCTTCCGCCCTTTTATAGAAATTGTTTCTCTCCTTTTCGTTAAGAGAATTCTGTCCTTTTTCCATCAGGGTGTCCACCTCCTTGTTTATGTATCTCGTCCTGTTGCCTGCTGGCCCGAGATTTGATGAATGGAACAGCGGGAAAAGAAAATTTTCAGGGTCAGGATAATCAGCCCACCAGCTAAGCCAGAATATGTCTGGCTCTCCCTTATTCACCGCATCTTTGTATGCACTCCACTCCAGTTGCTTTATCTTCACATTAATTCCAACCTCTGAAAGATACGACTGTATTATCTCTGCAAGGTCTATAACATCCTGATCAGCAGTAACATACATATTCACATTTATCCCTGACAAGCCTTCTCTTCTAATTATTTCCTTAGCCCTCTGCGGGTCATAATTATTACCTGCTTTTATATCCCATTTTCTCAACAGATCAGGGACAGGGCCTGCTGCAAGCCTTCCCCTTCCCTCATAGAATGTTTCGAGAATTTTTCTCCTGTCTATTGAGTAAGAAACTGCCTTTCTAAGATTTGGGTTATTAAAGGGAGGTCTTGACGAATTCATGCCTAAATAATAGGTATTAAGCCCTTCAAGTGACATTATGCATTTATTCCATTTTCTATCATTTTTAAATTTCGAATAGGTGGATGCAGGAAGGGAAATCACATCTATATTGCCAAGCTCGAATTCAGTAATGGTGGTAAGGTCTTCAGGAATAATTTTATACACAATTCCCTTGACCTTTGCCTTTTTATCAAAATAATTTCCGTTTCTTTCAAGCACCACTTCCCTGTTGGGAAGCCAATTCTTTAAAACAAATGGCCCTGTGCCTGAAGGATGGCTCGCAAAATCATTCCCCCACTTCTTAACATCTTCTCTTGGGATAACATAGGCAGGCGTCATAGTGAGCATGCTTAAAAACGGTGAAAATGGTCTTTTGAGTTTAATCTCAAATGTATAGTCATCAATAATCTTAAAGCCTTTAACTTCTTTTGCATCGCCTTTCTGAAATTCCCTTGCACCTTCAACCTTATCAAAGACCCATGTATTTGGAGATTTTGTCTTCGGATCTAAAATCCTCTCAAAGGAATATTTAAAATCATAGGCATCAACTTCATAGCCGTTTGAAAATCTTACTCCTTTTTTGAGATAAAATCTGTATCTCAAGCCATCCCTTGATATTTCCCACCTCTCTGCTATGTCAGGCGCTATTTTGAGATTACCATTTAATTTCACAAGCCCGTTAAAAAGCTTTGCTGCAATCGATGCACTTGAGACATCTGTAATCAATGCAGGGTCAAGGGTTGAGGGATTTGCATTCAGCCTGTAATAGACATAATCTTCAAGACGGTCTGAGGATGAACAGGAAAGGAGAAAGGTTATTAAAACATTGCAAAAGAATAAGATAATAATTCGTTGTTGATGCAAAATAAGCCAGAAGGGTTTTGGCATCAGTCTTTTGCGACGTGTTAGTTGCAGGCATCTTTCTACTTTAATCATAGAGGTTGTTTTTAGTATTTACTCTTGTCTGCAATGATTGCTAACACTTTCATATCCACAACGGATATGCCCGCCTCTAACTGATTTGAGTTTAAACTTAAAGCTTATCCTCTATCAATCAAAAGGTCTAATAATGTGCTGTTAACCATTTTAAAACCTCAGAAACGCCCCTATTCCTCCTGCATCGAGCAGCTTCTTGCTTTCTGAGACGACCTCGATGAGTGCGCTCTGCTGGATTGCCTTTTGCCCTGCTAAATCCACCATGTAATCCACAGCATCCATCTTTCCCTTGCAGAATGGGCAGGAATCGATCTTCTGAACACTCAAATAACCGCATGCGCTGCAGTTATATCCATTTGCCTTATACTCCTTCACAAAAACGAGCTTCATTACCCTCTGCTCCTGAAGTGCACTAATCACATTGTCCAATCCGAGCACAGCATTTTCATTCTTCAGGGCTTTTGCAATAAGGCTTTCCACAGTCTCTTCCTCTTTCTTTTTCTCATATGCAGAAACAATGGGCTCAACCCTTCTCAGCACTTCATCGCTCTTTGCAAACATCTCAACCCTAACTGTGCCTATAACCTTATCCAGAACTGTTTTATGAAGCATACCCTTTACCATGGAAACAGCCTCGTCAGAACCGCCGATGATAAGCCTTCCGATGTATTCACCGCTCAGGAATGAGTCCACCTTTTCCACAACATCCTTGAGATGCATGCCGATATGGAAATCTATATGCCTTTCATAATGGTTCTGGGAAAGGGCAAACCATCCTCCCTTTTTATGTTTGCCAGGGACAGCAGGCGTATGGACTTCGCCGTATTCAACAATTTCTCCAAGATGGACAGTGAATATCCTTGCAGATTCCTTATCAACGAGCAGAACTGCATACCTCTGATAATTATCGAGAATATCCATCAAAGGCTTTGTATATGGTGTTTTATCAACGATGAGTTCGTTCTTTACAGGGACGTTGATGTTATATTCCTTCCAGAATGATTTGGCTGTAGAACTGATAAGCGCCAGCCCCTTCCTGAATATCCTCTTATTTGAAATGACATAGTTCTCCACCTTTTCGAGATCATCCTTCACTGCTTTATACGCAGCTTTGTCCAGCGAATCAATTGTATCCTTCATCATGTTTTTGAAATGCACCATATAGTCGCCCTTTGGATTAAACATAGGGTCTACATTGAGATAAAGACTCACAAAATAACCGCCCTCCATTGATGCGATTTCTCTTAATTCTGTCCTGTCAAGCATGGTATCCTCCTACTTGGGGCATAAAGAGGACTATGTTCCCTTTATGAAATCCCACTATTGTGATTGTGTTTCTATGTTCCTGAATATCTCTACAACCGATACAAAAATCGCCAGCACCAACGGCCCCATTACAAGCCCGATCAATCCGAACAGCTTGATTCCTCCAAGCACACTGAAAAATATGGCAAGGATCGGCATCTTTGTTCTGCCGCCGATTATGATTGGTTTCAAGACATTGTCGATTAAGCTTATTCCAAAAACGCCAATAATTGCAAGTGCAACACCCTTCAATACTGCGCCTTGAAGGAACAGATATACAGTGGCAGGCCCCCATACGGCAAATGCGCCGATAAGGGGTATGAATGAGGCTATGGAAGTTGCCAATCCCCATACAACAGGAGAAGGAATTCCGAGTATATAAAAAGCAAACCCTCCTATAATTCCCTGTATAATTGCGACCACGACACCTCCGTAAACAGTTGATATTATGATATCCCTGATCTGTACAGTCAGCCTATCCTTCTGTTCCTCGGAAAAGGGCATGTAATCACGGATCCTTTTTAAAAATTCAGTGCCGTCTTTAAGAAGAAAAAATATTGCAAAGGCCATGAAAACAAAGTTGAGCGCCGCGGTCACAACATCGCCCATTCCCTTTGTAATCCTGCTGATCAAATCCTTGCCAAATTTTGAGATGCCGTCTATAATGGCCTTATCCATCTCGGCTTCCGTGATATTAAATATCGATGAAATTCTATCCGCCAGTGCCCTGATGGTTGGGTGATCCAGCGCCCTTTGCAGGGTTTCAAGCCTTCCTCCTTCCACATAATCCGATATGTATTTCAGTTCCTTTACAAGTAAAAAGAACAGATATGAAAATGGCCCCAGAATAATAATCAGTATTATGCCGAGGGTAATAAAAGATGCCACAGTTCTCCATTTTATATATCTGAGTAAAAAGGCATAAACAGGGTAGAATACCAGCGAAAGAACAATACCCCATGCTATTGGAGACAGAAATGGCTTGAGTATCTGGTAGCTCAAATAGCCCAGCACCAATACAAGAAATGTCAATGTTATAAAATAAAACCTATTAACTGCCATGTTTTATAAACAGCTCAAATATCCCTAATGAAAGTTTATCATAACTTTGGGGGTTTACCCCAAACCCCTTCTCAGGAGGTGAAGATTTATCCACAGGGGAGTTTGAGAGGCTTTGTCTCTCAAAGCTCCGTTCCGGATGCCACTGGACACAAATAAAAAATGGGTAGTCCTTTTTATAGAATCCCTCTATTATCCCGTCCTCGGATACTGCAAATGTCTCAAAACCATCTGCAAGTACTTTGACTGCCTGATGGTGGGAGGAATTAACCAATTGCTGACTGCTGATTGCAGATTGCGGGATATTGAATATGAAACAGAATGATTCGTCAATTTTTATTTTGTGCTGGCCTTCTTTATGATTGATAGCGCCTTTTACCTGCTTCTCTATATCCTGATAGAGGCTTCCTCCAAATGCAGCATTCACAAGCTGCATGCCATAGCATATAGCAAGGACAGGCTTCTGCCGCTTCACTATCTCTTTTAAAATAGCAATCTCGAAATCGCTTCTCTCTTTTTTTACGAATTTCAATTTTCCCAAAGGCACAGACTCGCCGTAATATTCTGGCAGGAGGTCATCGCCTCCTGGCAATAAAAGGCCGTCTATTAAATCTGCAATCCGGCTAACATCTTCAGTTGGCGCTAAAATTAAAGGCAGGCCGTCACTTTTCTCAACAGCAGACACATAATCCTGCTTAAGCCTATAAATATTCTCATCCATGTCAGCAGTTATGCCAATAATCGGCTTCATCTATATAATCCTTCCTGAAAGGCCTCCTGTAAATTCCCCTTCTTTGACTGCCAGTTTACCATTAACAAAAACATATGCAATGCCTTCGGACTTCTTATAAGGCTCTTTGAATGTGGCATTATCGATTATTTTCTCGTAATCGAATACCGTAATATCGGCACGAAAGCCTTCTCTTATAAAACCACGTTCTTTAAGTCCGAAGGTTTTGGCAGGCAGAGAGGTCATTTTCCTTATCGCTTCCGAAAGGGGCATTAAACCTTCATCCCTAACGTATTTGCCTATAAATCTCGGAAATGTTCCGAATCCCCTCGGATGAGGCTTTCCTGTGAATGTCGGGCCTGAAAAAGATCTGACAGAACTGTCAGAGCCTATCATTGTATAGGGAAGGGACAGAAATTTCCTCAGATTATCCTCGCTCATGGAAAAGAATATTGCACCAACCCTTGCCTTCTCATTTATAAGGATTTCGAATATGGCATCCTCAGGCCGTTTTTCCAATTTCAATGCAATATCAAAAACACTCTCCCCTTCCATCCATTTGTTTTCGGATTTTGCAACGGATGAGATGCAAACCCCTTTCCAGTAATTTTCATCTTTCGATTCAATTTCAGCCTTGATTCTTTTTAAGGCATAAGGATCTCTAAGCCTCCTTAATTCTTCATCCACTCCTCCATCATATACCCATGAAGGCAGGATTGTATCGAGATCCGTACTGGCTGCGGTATAAGGGTATCTATCGCAGGTTAAATTCACACCTTCATTTTTCGCCCTTTCAACCAATTCGATAGCATTGTCAATCTTCCACCAATTCCTTTCACCAGCAGTCTTTATGTGTGAAATATGGACATTCATCCCTGCTTCCTTTCCTATCCTGATAACCTCCTCAATAGCCTCGATAAGTTCATCGCCTTCGCTTCTCATGTGCGAGGCGTAGATGGGTGATGCATGATGAGTAATAATTGATGAGCATAATTCAATCAATTCTTCAGTAGTTGAATAAACGCCGGGAGGATAAATCAATCCAGTTGAGAGGCCTTTTGCTCCCTGCTTTACGGCCTCCAATAAAAGCCGCTTCATTTCATTCATGGCATTTTCATCAGGCATTATATCTTTATAACCCATTACCGATGCCCGTATGTTTCCATGTCCGCATAATGTCGCAAAATTTATTGCAATGCCTTTATTTCTCAGGATATTGAAATATTCTTTAAAAGTCGACCATCTCTCCTTTATTCCAAGTTCTTTCAGATCAGCTTCCCTGTGTTCAAATGCTTCTCCATAAAGCGGTGCAGCAGAAAGTCCGCAATTGCCGTTTATCTCTGTAGTAACACCCTGAGAAAGCTTTCCTTCTGCCCTTCCGTCTGCAAGGATAGTGAATTCGGAGTGGGCATGCGTATCGATGAATCCAGGAGTAACAATAAGTCCTTTCGCATCAATCGCTTGCCTTGCAGGAATTTCCTCATTGCCTGAGTAAGTTATCCTGTCTCCGCTTATACCGACATTTGTCTCAACAGGCTCCAAACCGCTGCCGTCAAAGACCATTCCATTTTTTATAAGATAATCAAGCATCATCAGACCCCTTTCTGTTACATTTTAACACTTTATCACGCCCTGCATTTCCTTGACAAAATTTTGATTTAATCATTATAGTAATTAACTTAAGACTATTTTTGCGGACTTTTCCTTTTTTGATCTATGAAAGTAATAATTTCAGAAATCCCTGAAGAGGGATTAGAGCTTGAATTAACAGAGAAGATTTCCTCTGACGAATCTATTACAATAGTATCGCCTGTAAAGGCATCTTTGAGGATTGACAAGAAGGGATCAGAGGTTATCATAACAGGAACAGCAAAAGGCACTGTTGAACTTCAGTGCAGCAGATGCTTGAAGGCATTTGAAATGGACATAGATTCCAGGATAGATGTTGTCTATCACCCTGCCTCCGAGATTAATAAAGAAGAACACTACGAGCTAAAGGGCGATGAACTTAACACCGGGTTTTATAGAAATGATACCCTTGATACAGACGACTTATTAAGGGAGCAGTTGGTGCTAAATATACCCATGAAACCGCTCTGTTCTGAGGGTTGCAAGGGATTATGTCCCAAATGCGGTGTTGATTTGAATGTCACTCAGTGCAACTGCGCTGCTACAGAGATAGACTCGAGATTGGCAGTACTTAAGCAACTACTGAATAAAAAGGGTAACTTAAAATAAACTGAAAAATTAAAAAAGGGAATATCATAAGGGGAACGGAGTTTCCCTTATGCCCTGAAAGGAGTAAATAATGGCTAATCCAACGCATCGCCATTCAAGATCAAGAAGAGACAAAAGGAGGGCCAACTGGAAGGGACAGTTTCCTAATCTTGCAGAGTGCCCTGAATGCAAGGAATTAAAGCCTCCGCACAGGGCATGCGATCATTGCGGATACTACAATGGCAAAAAGATCCTCGAGGTAGTGTCCAAAGAATTATGAGGATTGCCCTCGATGCAATGGGAGGGGACTTTGCCCCTGATGTAACAGTAGCAGGGGCATTGGAAGCAGTAAGAGAGTATGACGACATCCATGTCATACTTACAGGAGACAGGCAGAAAATAACCGAATCTCTCCAGAACTGGCGCTACCCCTCAGAAAGAATATCCATCTATCATGCATCAGAGGTTGTGGAGATGCATGAATCGCCTACTACTGCTCTCAGAAGGAAAAAGGACTCATCCATTCGAAAGGCAGTAGATTTGGTAAAAAGCGGAGAAGCAGACGCTGCAGTGAGCGCCGGACATTCGGGTGTTGCAATGGCAACAGCCCTGTTTGTACTCGGCAAACTGCCAAATGTGGACAGGCCTGCAATAGCAACCATAATGCCCTCATTAACAGGATATTTTCTCCTTACCGATGCAGGGGCAAATGTCGACTGCAAACCAGAAAACCTCCTCGAATTCGCCCATATGGGAAATGCCTATTATAAAGCCATCTTTGATACACCGTCTCCGAGAATCGCCCTATTAAGTATCGGGGAGGAAGACACTAAAGGAAACGAGCTAACAAAAGAGGCATTTAAGCTTTTAAAAAATGCCAACCTGAATTTTACAGGCAACATAGAAGGAAAAGACATCTTTTCAGGAAATGCAGATGTAATAGTCTGCGACGGCTTCATAGGGAATATCGTTTTAAAGGTAAGTGAGGGACTTGCCGAAACTATCATGAAGATGCTGAAACATGAAATTGCAAATGTAACTACTGGCAAACTCGGCTATATAATGATAAAGCCAGCCATAAAGAACTTCAAAAAAAGGACAGACTACTCCGAATATGGCGGAGCACCTCTGCTTGGCATAAATGGGACATGCATCATAAGCCACGGCCGTTCTTCTGCAAGGGCAATAAAAAATGCCATACGTGTCGCAGGTGAGATGGCAAAGAAAAAGGTGCACGAAATCATTGCAATTGCCTTAAAGGGGCAAAGCCCCTTTAAAACACAAATAAAAAATGACTTTAATTCTAACAGTGAGTTTAAGGGACAAAGCCCCTCAGAGGACATATTGTATGTTAAAGGCTAAGATTATTGCCACGGGCTCTTATGCGCCTGAAAGGAAACTTACAAACTTCGACCTCGAAAAAATGATGGATACATCCGATGAATGGATTACGGAAAGAACGGGCATCAAGGAAAGAAGGATAGCTGGCGAAAAACAGTCAACATCTGACTTAGCCTATGAGGCATCAAAAGCAGCACTCAAACAGGCCGGCCTTAAGGCAAAGGATATAGACCTTATCATAGTCGCAACAGTAACAGGGGATATGCCTGTTCCGTCCACCGCATGTCTGCTTCAGAATCTTTTAGATGCAAAAAAGGCTGCTGCATTTGATATTAATGCTGCATGTTCTGGTTTTATCTATGGCTTATCGGTTGCCAACAGCTTTATCAGAGCAGGCATGTACAAAAGAATTCTGCTTGTAGGTGCAGAAACCCTATCAAAGTTTACGGATTGGCAAGACAGAACAACCTGCGTTCTCTTCGGAGACGGTGCAGGTGCTGTCATTCTTGAGGCTGCAAACGGAGACAGTGGCATCGTTTCCACAGAGATGCATTCCGACGGCAGCCTGTGGGAACTCTTAAACCTTCCGGGCGGCGGCTCAAAAAACCCTCCTTCAAAGGAAACTATTACCAAGAGGCTGCATTTTTTAAAGATGAAGGGGAACGAAACATTTAAAGTGGCAGTCAGAACCCTTGAAAGTCTCGTAGTTGATACATTAAAGAAAAACAATTTGAAACCTTCGCAGCTTTCAACACTCATACCCCATCAGGCAAATCTAAGAATAATTCAGGCAACGGCAAACAGACTCGGACTGTCAATGGATAAGGTCGTTGTCAATCTCGACAGATATGGCAATACATCTGCAGCGTCGATTCCCATTGCCCTCGATGAAGCAGTGCGTACAGGAAGGGTCAGAGAAGGGGATTATGTATTGCTTGAGGCATTTGGAGGCGGACTCACATGGGCATCGGCCCTTATCAAGTGGTAAAAATGCTTACTTCTTTGTCTATCCATCTCACTGGAAAAATCAATTTAAATGTTGTGCCCTTTCCGTGCCCGCTTTCTACCTTTATCTCTCCGAGATGTTCTGAAATTATCTGCTTTACCAGAGGCAGACCCATCCCAAACCTGAACAGCTTTGTGCTGAAAAACGGGTCGAATATTCTCCCGATATCTTCCTCTGGAATGCCAGCACCAGTATCGGAAATAGCAAGCGTAACCTTTTCGTTGTCCCCGGAGGTTGTAACCGTTATCATGCCTCCCTCCGGCGTTGCTTCGATGGCATTCCTTATAATGTGGAAGATCGCCGCCTTTAATAAGTTTTTCTGTGTATTTATCTTAAGAGAATGATCTGCAAGATTTACAGAAAACCTTACGCCTTTTTCATCCGCCTCTTTTTCAACGATTGATACAATACCCTTTACAATCTCATTAATATCCTCGTGCCTGAACATCGACTGTTTGCTTTTTAACAATGCCTCGAAATCTTTGACTATCGACTCCAGCTTTTCAGATTCATCAATGACATCTTTAAGATTTTCACCCAGTTTTTCAGGAACCTTCTCCTTCTCCAATATTCGCTTGCATGTCCAGCCTATCACAGCAGCAGGATTCCTAATCTTGTCAGCAATGGTTAGTGCCATCAGACTCATTGTCCTTTCAGCCACCATTGTCTCCAATTCCTGATTAAGTTCCGTGAGATCAGCATTAATTGCCTCTATTTTCTTTTTGTCATCCAGCATTTTAAGATAATACGAATATGCCCTAAAAAAGAAGATGCTGACAGTGCCTATAACAGCAAAGGTAAAGGTAATGAAGCTTCCGCTGTATGGGTCTATAAACTTCCAGACATGTTCATACCCTGTAGCTACTAAAGCAGGTTGAAGAATGTGTCCCAGTGACCTCGATATGGAAAAAATGACATATGATGCAGAAAGCCACAGCAAATAACTCCACAACACATTTCCCTTATCTCTTTTGTAAAGACTTAAAGCAGTAATCAGACTCATTACAGAGAGAAGAACCATCACAAATGCACCCACTACCTCGGAGAATAAAATAGGGAATAATGGCAAAAGTGCAGAAACTGAAACCACAGGCTTTTCCTCTTTCAGATGTTCTCTCAATCCTATGTAAAGGAACAGCATTGCAGGTAATAGCAAAAAGAACTCGTATCGTGTTATGTAATAGATATATTCCCTGCCTTCAATTGTCACACTTCTAAAAAAATAATCCCAGCCCTGTCTGCTTCCTATTATCTGTGTCTTTTCGATCCAGAATTCGGTGATGTGTCCTATAAATGTATCCAGATTCCATAAAGCGAAAAACAGTTCTGCAAGGAGTATGTATCTCCAGCCCTTTGACCTGTGCAAATTATTATGCACCATAATCCATATAATGAATATGCAGGAAATGAAAAAATACACATGTCCCATCTGGTGTATGTAGATTCCGGGATAAGCATGAGGGACAAATGCCCATGCCTTTGCAGGGATTGCAAAAAAGAAAATAAACGCAATGAGAAACTTTATGAGATCTTTTTGTCTGATCTTTTCACCTTTTTCCTTTTATAGTCCATAATATGCCACATCCTGAACAATCTTTCAAGCTTATCCCTGTATGCCATGGCAATAAAAACAACAACCAGGGCAATTCCCACGAGAATGGAAAACCTGCCGTACTGATGGCGTCTTATATAATCTCCTCCCAGTGTGAGCAATATAGTGCCCAAAAGCCTTCCACTACCTCCTATCACAAGAAATTCCATTGTGGAAAGATGCCCCAGTCCAAGGATGTAACATAAATAATCCTTTGGAAAACCCGGAATAAGAAAAAGGAGAAAAACAAGGAATGCCCCCTTGTGGTGAAGGAGATAGTCGAATCGGTTCATTATGGCTTTGTCTACAAACCTGTCCACAAATGGTCTTCCGAATGTCCGCGCAAGGGCAAAGGCTATGTAAGAGCCTATAGTCAATCCTGTCGTAGATAATATGACCCCAAGAAAAGGACCGTAAAGAAAGCCTCCAAGAAGTCCCGTAACTTCGCCGGGGATGGGTGCTGCAACGACCTGTGCAGCCTGAAGCAATATAAATCCAATGAATGCAGCAGGTCCAAGAGAATCCAGAAAGCCAAGCAATCTCTCCCTGTTAAGAAAAAAATGAATTAACCCCGTCTTATAAAAAATTATTGTCAACCCACTGACAATAAGTATGAGTATCAGGGGTTTAATCCATATGTTATTTTTGTTTATTACTTTAATATCCTCTTACCTCTGCCTAAATTGAGCGATTCTATATTCAGGCCTGTCTGCGTGCAACGCACAGGCAGGCCTGTAAGGCAGGTGCTGCGGAAAGACTTTAAACTCAGCACTTGTGCAACCCTCTATCTTGTATCCGTCATCTACTACATTGGATACTTGATGGATGATGCATCTGTTATCTTTTATATACCCATGAGCAAGCACTTTTTAAACCTTACAGTTGCATAAAATCAAAGGTTACAGCAAGGACTAACATGCGTAAAAGACTTTGCCTGCGACACCTTATAAGATTTTCATACCACCATATCGTATTCAGCATTGGATTCAA
>CALGPO010000150.1 GCA_937960465.1 uncultured bacterium | reverse complement strand
GTCGGCATACTCCTTCACAGGCGTTGCCATATAAACGCCTGTTGTGTTAGGCCTGTCAATCTCAGGGGGAGTTATGACAAGGTCATAGATCACGGCAATGGACGGCGGGAGCTTAAGCGATTCTTCAAGCGCATCCCTTCCAAGCGCTATAACAACGTTTGCCTCCTCCTTTGCTGCAATGCCTTTTAACCTGCCTTTGGCATCAGATGGAGATAATATTTTCACAGAATCCAGTTTTTCCTTTATGCCGGAAATGATTTCATTTACCGGCCTGAGATGCGTATCGCCTACAATAATCACATCCGCTGATTCACAGAGAGGGACAGAAAAGAAAATAACGGATGCAGCAATCAAGAGGAATATAAGATATTCCCGGTTCTTACACGATGTGCGACGTCTAATTATAAAGTCTCTCAAGCGTCTCTATCCTCGACTTAATCGGCGGAACCTCCTCCGGATCTATAATTACATCCAATACCGTAGGAATCCCCGATGATATTATATCATCCATAAACTTTTTACTTATCTCTCCGTGTTTTGTAATCCTGATCCCTCTCGCACCAAGTCCCTCTGCAATCTTAACAAAATCCACCTGTTTGTATCTCGATGGTATGCCTTCAGGGAGCGAAGCGAGTTTTCTTCCATGATATACCATCCCGAGCATGGAGTTATTCATTATAACCCATATCACCGGAATATTATAATTCACTGCCGTTGCCACCTCCATGCCGTTCATCAGAAAACCGCCATCGCCGACTATGGCAATAACAGGCCTCTCAGGCGCAGCCAGTTTTGCACCAATGGACGCAGCCACGCCAAACCCCATGGAGGCAAAACCCAGAGGGACATAAAACGAATATGGCTTTGAAATATCCAAGCACCGTATTGCCCATGCCATATTATTACCAATATCTGTAAAATACAGCGCATCAGACGGCAAATAATCCACAAGGTCCTTTATCAGTCTTTGCGGTTTATAAATCGTCCTCTTTGATTTCGTAATCTTACCTTTATCTGCTAATACAAATTTCTTCTTTAGTTTTCCCACTTCATTTTGTCTGTCTTTTCTGACTGTCCCCTTCCTGCCCATCTGTCTCCTCAATTCATAAATAAGCTCCCTTAAAACGACCCTCGCATCCCCAACAATACCGACATCAGCATAATAGTTCTTTCCGATTTCGTCAGTATCTATATCTATCTGAATGAGCGCATCTCTGGGAAGCAGCCTTTTATCCCAGCCCAGTGTCACAAACTCATTAAAACTCGTACCCACAGCAAGCATGACATCAACATCGCTTTCAAGGACATATTTTTTTGCCACAGGCGAGCCTGCAAAACCCAGAACCCCTAAAGAAAGCGGATGCGATTCATTGAAAATACCTTTGCCTTTCTGAGAAGTAGCAACAGGCATATCCATCATCTCGGCAATTTCTCGGAGTTCTTTATCAGCTTTTGAAAGCACCAAACCCCATCCTGCTATAATTACTGGTCTTTTCGCATTAATAAGGAGATGTGCTGCCTTTTTTACCCCTTCTCTATCAAAGACCATTGCCTGTCCAATACAGACCTTTCTGTCCTCTTCTGAGACATTACGATTCATGATGTCGATAGGAAGATTCAAGTGGACAGGTCCGGTTCTGCCTGTCAATGCTATCCTTATCGCCCTTAATGTCATTTCATAAGCCTTCTTTTCATTTATTATCATATCACTATATTTTGTGATCCTTCTGAACATATTAACTATGCTGACACTTTCATTCGTAAACTCCTGAATAGCCCCTTTACCAAACATGGAGGTGGCAACCTGTCCGGTAAGGGCTAAAACAGGGACGGAATCTGCATAGGAAGATGCAATGCCTGTTGTAAGATTTGTAGAGCCGGGCCCCGCAGTGGTGCAGCATACTCCTAATCTACTGCTCACCCGTGCATACCCGTCTGCCATAAAGGCAGCGCCTTCTTCATGCTTGGCGACAATTACCTTTATCTTGCTTTTGTAAAGGGCGTTATTGAGAGGCTCCGATGCCCCGCCGGGGATACCAAAAATGTATTCACCCCCGTGATTCTCGAGGCATTTGACTATAAGCTCTGCTGCGGTCATCCAAAGAAAATATAGCAGAAAACTTCAGACAAAGCAATAATTTATATGTTTTCTGATAAAATATCTGTGAACTATTAAATATAAAAAGGAGTACCTGGCGGAGATGAGAGCTGCAGGAATAGTGGGAACCGGTCTTTATCTGCCTGAAGAGATAAGGACAAATGAGTGGTTCAAACAATTTGAACTGTTGCCCTTTGACGACCTCTTCGACAATGCAGGGGTTATGGAAAGAAGGGTCTGCGCTAAAGGAGAAAAGTCTTCAGACATGGAAACAAAGGCATTGTTGGCAGCCGTTGAAAATGCCGGCATCAGCATAGAAGATGTAGAGCTTATCCTCGACGGCCCCAACCTCCGTGACCAGCCCCAGCCCGGCAATGCTGCGCTCGTGCAGTATAAATCAGGGGCGAAAAATGCTGCAGCGATAAATGTGGAGAGCGCATGCACATCCCTGCTCTCGCAGATTGCCATCGCATGGGGATTAATAAGAAGCAGCATGTATAGCACCATTGCATGCATAGGAGCGACAAACTGGACAATTGCCGCCGATTATACCGAGAAGAACTGTATGTTCGTGGGCGACGGAGCAGCAGCACTTATCATGCAGCCAGTAAGCAATGGCAAAGGGATATTGAGCACCCATCTTGAAACAGACGGAAGTTGCTATAGCGCAGTGGGTAGAAATCTGAGACTTCCGAGGGCACTCATCGAGAATTATACTGCAGGCAATTATCTCGAGGGGCCGAGGGAAAAGGTATATCTATACATTGACCGAGGAGACTCGGGCATCGGAGAGATAAGGCGTTCAGGCCCGATAAAAACGCCGGAAGTGGCTAAAAAAGCCCTTGCAAAGGCAGGGCACACCGAAAAGGACATAGATTTTTTAATAACGCACAATCCAACTCCAATACTCGTTAACGCATGGCAGAAGGCGCTGAATGTCCCTAAAGAAAAAACCCATATCACCTTCGAAAAATACGGAAATATGAGTGCAGCAAGCATCGGTGCAAATCTTCATGAGGCTGTCATTATGGGAAAAATAAAAGACGGAGACCTCGTGGTGATGTGCGGCCCGGGCGCAGGATTCCACCATTCTGCAGTTGTGATGCGGTGGGGGAGGTAGGTTTAAAATTTATAACTGACACTTACCAGAGCGGAAATGCCTTCTCTCGGAAAATCATTGGGTATGAGCTTTGAAGAACCCGAGGTATCAGGGTCCTTGTATCTCTTATCCAGCATATTATGAACCGTGCCTTTTATTTCGAGGTTTTTATAAATATTCTTTGCAATCAGGGCTAAATCCACAGTAGTATAAGAAGGCATCTTTCCCCTTGTATCTCCAGATGCCCTCGGTCTTGAGCCTGTCCATAAAACATCAATGTGGGAAATCAGATACTTTGAAAGTCCATAATTCAAACTGGCGGTTGCTCTTTGGGAAGGCACATCAGGCAGCCTCTTCTTTGTAGCGGAGTCCTTTGGCTCTTGATATATATAACTAAATTTCCAGTAATCGGATGCAGAATAATTTCCTGTCAACTCCACCTCTATACCCCTGATCCTCGCCCCTTCTTTGTTTGCATATTGTACGGGAGATAATGTTGTATCCCTGACAATAAGGTCATCTATCAGGTTTGTGAAATAATCCAGATCAATCCTGAAATTATCTGCAAACCTGTAACCAACAGCCGCTTCATACGTCCTTATCTTCTCCGGCTTAAGGTTCTTATTACCTATGACAGTCGGGTTGTTCGCATTGTACAACTCAACAAAATTTGGCGCCCTGAATGCCTGCCCGTACAGTAGTTTCAAATCTGCATTCTCCATGAAGCCCCATACAACGCCGACTCGTGGATTAAAGGCATCTCCGAACTCGCTGTAATGGTCGTATCTGACCCCTGCAGTAAGATTTAAATTGTCCCTTATATCCCATTCGTCCTGAATAAATGCCGCCCATATTTCTCTCCTCGTATCTTTATTGAAATTCCACTGTGATGTTATATCCTGAAAAGAACCGAGGGGACGAAGGTTTGCTGTAGAAGTTGTCGGGTCAAAATTTGCAAAATGTTTTACATCAAACTGCCTTATATTTTCATAGAGGCCGCCGATGATTAAATGGTTATCCTCAAACAGTTCGTAATTGAATTGCATCTCTGCTCCGAGGGTTCTGTTCTTCAGTAGTGGTGATGCAACTGCTCCGTCAGGAAATGTACCGGCAGTTGATGTGAATCCCTCAGGGAAAAGCTCTACTTTTGCATCCTGTTCAAACTGGTCAAAATAGAGCCTGAGATTTGAAGACAGGCTTTCCGTAATTGTCTGATTATAACTCAGTTCATTCCAAAAATTTCTATACGTGATAAAATTCTCGTCCGTAAGGGCATAGGCATTGCCGATGTATGCGCCTCTGTCTTTGCCTGTATACTGTCCCTTGAACGTCAAATTGCCGTAAGAAGCCTTCAAGAATATATCGGTCTTTTCGAGATTAGCGTCTGTCCGCCCGGGGGCTGTCGTATAGGATCTTCCTGCAAATCTGTCCTTATCTATTAACAATTTCGGGCCGTTTGTATTCAGGTAATCGATGCTGCCTGATACCTTTAGTTTTTCATGAGAACCACCTGCAAGGAGGTTGAATTTTTTAGTATCGAAACTTCCGCCGGTAGCAGATACATTCACACCTTTTATGTCATCAGCGTCTTTGGTAACGATATTTATAACAGCCACAAAAGCATTGGCGCCGTAAAGGGCAGAGCCTGGACCCCTTACTACTTCTATCTGTTTTATATTTTCGACAGGCAGGTCATTATAAACATTAGCAAGTGCGCTTCCGGTATAAGACTCGTTCAATCTGTGCCCGTCGATCATAACAAGTATCTTCTCAGAAGTCGCCGTCCTTACGCCCCTTACCTCAAACATATACCTACCAAACTCGTTTATGGATATTCCTATGCCCGGAACCATCTTCAGCACATCCATGATATTCCGCGCCCCCATGTTCTTTATCTCGTCGGAGGTTATAATAGCTGCAATTGCAGGCGCCTTTCTGAGAGAGACAGGCCGCTTTGTCGCAACCACAAGGTCTTTTTCTTCGTAAAACAAAAGGAGTTCTTCCTTCGTTGTATCTTTTGATGCCTGTGCGAGTATTATTCTTGAGGTGGATTCATCTGAGGTTTCTGATGCGATGCTGATACATGGAGAGAAAAGAAATAAGGCAAAAATGATGGATAATAAACGAATTTTTCCTGACATGCCGCCCCTCTTACTCCTTGTTTTTACTACAATACCATGAAACACCTTAACTGTCAAGCAATTGCAAAAATGAATCCGGCAAGGAATCTATAATATCCGAGGCAATAAGGGAGTGCTCGCCCTTTTCCTTTGCGGCTGCATCTGCAGCCAGTCCGTGAAGATAAACGCCGAGCAAAGATGCGTCCAGAGGGTT
>CALGPO010000149.1 GCA_937960465.1 uncultured bacterium | reverse complement strand
GCACCCTCTATTGGAAGAGAAATACCATTCAGCACTTAATTATGCAAATGCCAAAATAGGTTATTGGAGAGCAAAGGCAGAAATGGAAAAGAGCGGCAACTCTAAAAATGCGAGAAATTATTTAGCGCCTTATAAGTTTACTAATTATAGATTTTTTCTCTTATATCTTATAACTTATTTATCTCCTAAAATATGGCAAAAACTACATGAATATAAGACAAAAGGTGGATTTCAATGGTTATATGTTATCTAAGTTGAGCGATTTTGTAAGGCAGGCCTGCCTGTGCGTTGCACGCAGACAGGCACTGCTACAAGACTTTAAAAAGTGCTTGCTCATGTGTATATAAAAGATAACAGATGCATCATCCATCAAGTATCCAATGTAGTAGATGACGGATACAAGATAGAGGGTTGCACAAGTGCAGAGTTTAAAGTCTTTCCGCAGCACCTGCCTTACAAATCTGCCTGTGCGTTGCACGCAGACAGGTCTGAATATAGATTCGCTCAATTTAGGTGATATGAAGGTTCTATTCATCGGCGACATAGTTGGCAAGATTGGAAGGCAGGCTGTAAAAACCCTCCTGCCCAATCTTATGGACAGATATAAAATAGACATGGTTATCGCCAATGGCGAGAATGCAGCAGGCGGCTTCGGGATAACAGAAAAAACTGCAGCAGAGATTTTCGACTTCGGGGTTCATATCATTACAACAGGCAATCACATCTGGGACAAGAAAGAGGCGATCCCGTATATAGCAAAGGAAAACAGGATATTAAGGCCAATAAATTATCCGCCCAATACCCCGGGCACCGGAAGCATTATATTTACTTTGCCGAGCAAAGAAAAAATAGCTGTAATGAATGTGTCGGGAAGGGTTTTTATGAATACGCTCGATTGCCCGTTCAGGACAGGTAAGGATGAAGTAGAAAAACTTAAAGAGTCCACAAATATAGTAATCATCGACTTCCATGCAGAGGCCACATCAGAAAAGGTAGCCTTCGGTTATTATATGGATGGAATCGTCAGCGCAGTTATTGGAACCCACACCCACGTACAAACTGCGGATGAAAAGATACTGCCGGGCGGTACAGCCTATATCACGGATGTTGGCATGACAGGGCCTCAAACTTCTGTCATAGGTATAGAGAAGGAGCAGATTGTAGAGAGGTTCCTTTCACAGATGCCAAGGAAGTACGATGTTGCAGGAGGAAAGGGATTGTTCTCTGCTGTGGTTATAGAAATAGATAGTAAAAGCGGCAAGGCAACTGCGATACAGAGATTGCAATTGACAAATCCATAATCAGCAATGAATAACAATAAGATATATGAAGGGTGTGCTGAAAAAGACTTTACACTTCGAAATGTTAAAATGCATAGTCTTGAATCCGTCATCTACAACATTGGTCACTATTTGAGTGAATTGTTGGTTATCTTTGGCATACACAGAAAATAACACTTTGTAAAGGCTTTTTCAGTATGCCCTTCATATATCATTACGCATTATGGACAAATCCATAGGAGGAGGTAAAAATGCTTAACGCAAAAGTGAAATGGGTTGACGGGCTTCAGTTTGTAGGTGAGTCTGGAACACACCATGCAATTGTGATGGACGGCGATATTGAGGTCGGTGGCAAGAATACAGGAATGAGGCCGATGGAACTGCTTCTCATAGGACTCGGAGGATGCTCTGGCATGGATGTGGCCTCGATACTCCAGAAAAAGAAACAGCAAATAACAGACATTGATATAAATGTAAAGGGAGAGAAGGCCGATACATATCCAAAGAAGTTCACAGAGATCGAGATAGAATTTATTGTGAGCGGCAAGGATTTGTCAGAAGATGCTGTAAAAAGGGCAATAGAGCTTTCAATGGAGAAATATTGCTCTGTAAAGGCAACACTCGAAGGTGTGGCAAAGATAAATTATAGCTACAGGGTTATACAAACGTAATCCATTTCTCTACTCATAACTCGCTACTCATTACGATACCTATAATACGCTGCGCAGCTTCCCTCTGTGCTCACCATGCATGCGCCGACAGGCTTCTCAGGCGTGCATGCCTTTCCAAAAAGAGGACATTCTGAGGGTATCTTTATGCCCCGCAAAACCAAACCGCACTGGCAGCCCCCGAGCTTATAATAATCATCTGCAATATCAGGCACATCTATATTGAAAACAGCCTCTGCATCTCTATGCTTATATTTTTCTCTTAATCTCAGTCCGCTATTCGGCAGCATTCCGATCCCTCTCCAGTAACTATCGCAGGACTCAAAATATTCATTTATAAAATCCACAGCCCTTTGATTTCCTGTTTCTGTAACAACGCTTTTATACTGTATTTCGACTGCTGCCCTTCCCTCTGCAATCTGTTTAAGCAGCATGGCTATGCCTGTGAGAATATCTTCAGCCTTGAATCCTGTTATCACGCCGGGCCTTTTATATTTCTCCGCTATAAATTCATACGGATGGATGCCTATTATAGTGCTCACATGCCCCGGCAATATGAAGCCGTCTATATTGACCTCATCGGACTGAAGCAATATATCGAGCGCAGGAGGTACGAGCTTGTTTACAGAATAAACATAGAAATTATCTATCTTCTGCCTCTCTGCCTCGAATAGAGTGCCTGCGACAGATGGGGTTGTGGTCTCAAATCCAGCGGAAAAGAAAACGACCCTTCTATTGCCATTGTCCTTTGCGATATTCAAGCAATCGAGCGGAGAATAAACTATTCTTATATCAGCGCCTTCTGCCTTTGCCTCGGATAACGATTTTCCCCCACCCGGGACGCGCATCATGTCTCCGAATGTGCACAGTGTCACATTATCGAGCATCGAAAAGGCAATGGCTTTATCGATGTCTTTGATCGAAGTCACGCATACAGGACATCCGGGCCCGCTCAATAATTTAAGATCTTCAGGCAGAAGGCTTCTGATGCCGTGCTTGAATATGGCAACTGTATGCGTTCCGCAAACCTCCATAAGGTTTACAGGGCGACTAATCTTATTGTGAAGACCTTTAATTAACTCCATAACCACCGTGTCCGGCAATCACACCCACAAATACCGCCAAAAGGCTCAACCCCATGACCACCCAGTGAAACACTGTCAACCTGAAGAATATCTTTGCTGTGTCCTGCTGTGCCTCTCCCTTGAAAATAACTTTAAAAAGCCTGCCCTCAAAGAGTAACACAAGCACATAAAATATCCATACCAACAACATCAGCGTGATGCCTATACCATTCATGGTGAACAGTGCACCCCATCTGTCTGTAATGAACAACAACCATGCCCCTGTGATACCAACAATTATAACGCAGAGTTTTGCGATCTTCGCAAAGCGATGTTCCACACCCTGAAAGAAAATGACCTTCTCAATAGAGCCCTCCATCCGCATTATCATCGGAAACACTATCATGGTTACAAAGGAAACACCGCCAATCCAGAGCACTACACCCAAAACATGTACACCGATCAATAACGGAATCAACATATGGCATCCTCCTTTTAAAACAGCTTTACAGTAACTTCTTCCCCTGCATCAAGCCCGAGCTTATTTTGTGGAATAACAACAATTCCGTCAGCCTTGACAAGGGTGGTTATTAAGCCTGATTTGCCGAGTACAGGGATGGCTGACAATTCTCCGTTTTTCTCTTCGAGATAGACCCTTATGTGGTCTTCCCTGCCTGCTGCAGAGGCTATATTTTTGGCCATTTTAGCTTTAATGGTTTTAGTAAAGTTTTTCCTTGAATTAAGACCGCCGAGCCTTTCCATTACAGGCTTTATGAATAGGTCAAAACACACAACAGTGGCAGCAGGATGTCCCGGAAGTCCTAAAATGGGCTTATTATTCACAACACCTCCTATCATGGGTTTTCCTGGTTTTAAAGACACGCCATGGAAGAGCACGCCTGAGCCGCCGTATATTTTGGCAATGTCGTCTATAATCTGTGCTGTCATATCCTTTGTGCCGGCAGAGGTGCCTCCGCTTATCAGAACCATATCAGAATCATTTAAGGATTCCTGAATTATATTTTTTATAATCTCGTAATCATCCCTGAATATCCCCTTTTTTACTGGTATGCCGCCGTGTTCGCTTATCAGACCCGACAATGTAAATGAATTAATGTCCCTCACCTGCCCTAATTTCAGGGAACTGCCCGCAGGGACTATTTCATCCCCTGTGGAGATTATTGATACTACAGGCTTTCTGAAGACATCTATCTCTGTTATGCCGAGGCCTGCAAGGGCTCCTATATCCTGCGCCCTGAGTCTATGACCTTTTGTGAGAACTGTTTCGCCTTTTTTTATGTCCTCGCCCTTCTGGATCACATTTTCATTTGGTGCAACGGATCTCATAACCTCAATCATATCATCGGAAACTATCTGGGCGTGTTCGAGCATTAAAACTGCATCAGCACCCTCCGGAAGCATCCCGCCTGTTGGTATCTTTGCTGACTCTCCAGTGCCCAATTTGAAATCAGGGACAGATCCCATGAATATTTCGTGTTTGACTGCAATATAAGTAGGTGAGTTTTCCTTTGCGCCGAATGTATCCCTTGAATTCAATGTATAGCCGTCAACGGTAGAACGTGAAAAGGCGGGAAGGTCTTCAGGGGCGATAATATCTGATGCTATGATATAGCCGTAGCATTCTTCTATCTTCAGTCTTTCGATTGGTAAGTTACCTTCTGATATGGCAGCTAAAACACGGTCAAGCGCCTCTATGGGTAAGAGATAATTTTTATCGAACATTTAGCGCTTCCTTTTGGTAATACTAAAGAGGGCTTTTACTTAAAACAGAGGCATTCTCGCCATTCTGTAATAAATCCAGAATGCTGGCTATGGACTCGTCATGGAGACTGCAAATATGCTTTCTATCGACTCCCCTTTTCCTCTGCTTGTTAAAAACAGAAAGGAATACCATCCCCTTATATATCCTTTTGTTTGTATTAAAAGAGAATATGAACCTGTCAAGGGAGTTTTCGAGAAACCTGTCGTTTCTCCTCTGGACCGACCTGTTGATGGTCATAGACTCAAGCCAGTATGCCTTGTTTATCAGGCTGTCGGCCTTCATCTCGATCCATGCATGTCCAACATTCCACTTATCCTCTGTAAGTGCTTCATGGGCGACTGTGTCTGCAGCCAAGTGGCTCAGATAGCCGTATACAAATGCCTTTTCAGGCCCTTTTTTTGCCTGTTCCATGAGCTTCAGTCCCATATCCCAGCTATGGGAGCTTTTATCGTCAGGGAGATATTTCTTTCCCAGTATCATATCAGCCATGAGGTTTCCGTAAAGGAAGTCCTGCCTGTATTTCCTTAAGAGACTCATTATTCCGGCAGGGATCAGTGGTGCATAGGAATATATTTCGCTTCCAAGATAAATATGGGTCAATGGCCCCCATGCAAAGGAAAATGATGGTACGAGTAAAAATCCAATTAAAAATAATAAAAAAATCATTTTATGACTCCTTTAAAAAGTTAAGTATCAATCTCACACCGATGGCTGTAGCGCCTTTTGGAATATATGGCTTATCCTTGTCATTCCATGCAGTGCCTGCAATATCGAGATGAACCCACGGTGTATCGCCTGCAAATTCCTTTAGGAAATAACCTGCTGTTACAGTTGTTCTATTTATTTCATTGCTGTTTAATGTGTTTTATCAGCATGTGTATATTTTGGGGAACGGTTGTATTTGCTCATTGCCTTATCGATCCCTTCCGTTACAACCGCCGTAACAGCACGGGATGCAAACATTATAACATCTTTTATAAGATTTTTCTCATGCGGTTTGAAATTCTGAAGGACATATTCATCAACAGGGATGGTTTCATCACGCCCTATTCCAACCTTAACACGCACAAAATCCTTTGTTCCAAGTTCCTGTATTATAGACTCGATTCCCCGATGCCCGCCGGATGAGCCGCCCTGTCTGATCTTTATAGCCCCTGCATCAATATCGAGATCATCATGCACCACTATCAGCCTGTCCATCAAATTATCTCCAGATATATTGGCCTTTTTTAGTATCTTCTTTACAGCAAGTCCACTCCTATTCATAAAAGTAAGGGGCTTTAGAAGGATAACATTGACTCCTTCTATAGCCCCTTTGCCAATCATATAGACATCCCTTTCTTCCAAAGGGATATTATATTTTTCCGAAAGCCGGTCTATCACCTTGAAGCCGATATTGTGACGGGTTGCAGAATATTTAGTTCCAGGATTGCCTAAACCAGCAATAACCCACACACGCAAAGGGGGGACTTTATGTTCCCCCTTTGAAATCCCCCCTAAAGAAAAATATTTCAGCATCATCTATACTTTTACTTTTCTTCTTCTTTTTTACCTTTCTTGATAACTTCTGGCTCAACAGTCTCAGCAGGGGCTGCTGCCGGTGCTGCCACCTCTTCCTTGACCGCTATGACCGTTGCCAGAACCTCATCAGGGTCTGTCAAGACTTTAATGCCCTCTCCAAGTTTTAAGTCTCTGACATGAATAGACTGACCGAGACCCATGTTGGTGACATCCACATCAATATGGCCTGGGATTTTATCAGGCAGGCACTCGATCTCTATCTCTCTCAAACCGTGCTGGAGCACCCCTTTGTCCCTCTTAACACCGATTGCCTCGCCTTTTATAGCCACATGCACCATGACCCTTATTGCCTCTGTAGCCGATATTTCCTGAAAATCTACGTGAAGAAGATTACCCATAACAGGGTCTACCTGATAGTCCTTGACAATGGCTTGTTTCGTGTCATCAGGGAACTGGAGATTAACGATTACCTGCTCTCCTGCCGTCTTGCTGACAAATCTGGAGAGTTCCTTTACCGAAAGCTGTACCGGCAGAGAGTTTCCACCTTTATATAGAATGGCAGGAATAATGCCACTCCTTCTTAATGACCTTGCTCCGCCTTTGCCTAATTTCTCCCTTTTTTCCACACCGAGCGTTACTCTTTCCATATTTCTCCTCCTTATTTATACAAACAATGAACTTACTGATGTCTCTTCATGAATCCTCTTTATTGCCTCTGCCAAAAGTGATGATACGCTTAATACCTTTAACTTCTTGCATACGCTGACCTTATCATCCAGAGGGATCGTATCGGTTGTTATGACCTCTTCAAGCACTGAATTATTTATTTTCTCTATAGCAGGTCCCGAAAGCACAGCATGGCTGCATGCTGCAAATACCCTCTTTGCACCGTTGTCCTTCAGTGCCTGTGCTGCCTGTGTTGTCGTTCCTGCAGTATCTATCATGTCATCGAGGATAATGGCATCCTTACCTTTCACATCGCCTATGACATGCATGACCTTTGAGACATTGGCAGCTTCACGCCTTTTATCGACAATGGCTAATGAGGCATCCAGCCTCTTTGCAAAGGCACGTGCCCTTTCAACACCGCCTGCATCTGGCGAGACTATAACGAGGTCTTCGAACCTGCATTTCTTTATATAATCCAGCAAAACAGGGGCTGCATACAGGTGATCGACAGGGATATTGAAAAAGCCCTGTATCTGTGCTGCGTGGAGGTCTATAGTGAGTATCCTGTTTGTTCCTGCTGCTGTGAGCAGGTCGGCCACAAGCTTTGAGGATATGGGGACACGGGGCTGCACTTTCCTGTCCTGCCGTGCATAGCCATAATATGGAATGACTGCTGCTATTCTCCTCGCCGACGCCCTTTTCAAGGCATCTATCAAAAGAAGCAACTCCATTATGTTATGGTTTACAGGAGCGCATGTGGGCTGTATTACAAAGACATCATAGCCTCTTACGTTTTCATTGATTTGTACCATTATCTCACCGTCGCTGAATGCAGTCACTGTGGTATCAGTCAAAGGCATGCCGAAATGCTCGCTTACCTTAACAGCGAGGGGCCTGTTTGCATTTCCTGTAATAAGCTTGACTCCGTTGGTCATTTTTTCCTCCACATATGCTGTTTCGTGGCTATTTCCTGGGGCGCCAGGATTCGAACCTGGGAATGGCAGATCCAAAATCTGCTGACTTACCGCTTGTCGACGCCCCATTCCTTAATCAGGTCAAGGCTGAAATTATACGCATTTATTCATTTTGTAAAATCTTGGCCTTAACATCGACCTTGACCTGTTACTAATGTTTCTACAACTTTATTCCAGTGCGATGAAAACTGCCTCGATGCATTAATCGCCTTATTCCTGTCCTCGAAAAGACCGAATACAGCCGAGCCGCTGCCGCTCATAATGGCCATGGATGCCCCGGCATTAAGCACTTTGTCCTTCAAACTGCCGATAACAGGATATTCCTCTATAACAGCATCCTCAAAATCATTATGTACTCCGGCCTTGAGAAAAGAAATATCCCCTGCCTTAAGGGCATTATAAATTAAATTGATATTATTAATCTTATCCACTGTTTTTGTCAATTTTTTTGAGCTTTGAACTTTGAGCTTTGAGCTTATCTTTTCATATGCCCATGCTGTGGATATTGATATGGAAGGCTTTATAAGCAGCAACGTATAAAATATGTCTATTTTAAGCGGTGTCAGAATCTCTCCCCTTCCTTCAGCAATAGCCATTGGATAACCGTCCATATTGCTAAAAAAAAACGGCACATCAGACCCGAGCATGCTGCCGATGGCCTTCAATTCATCGTCTTTCAGCCCGAGACCCCACAGCTTATTTAAACCTATTAATGTACATGCTGCATCGCTGCTTCCTCCGCCAAGGCCTGCGCCGGACGGGATCTCCTTTTTCAGAACAATCCTTGCTCCATTCTTTACACCGGTATGCGATTGGAGGCTTTTGGCAGCCTTATAAACAAGGTTTTGCTGTGGAGGGATATCCATATCAGTAATGAGTTCAATATTATCGGAATGCTCAAAGGTCAGGGTGTCATAAAGTCCTATACAGTGCATCAATGAAAGAATATTATGATAACCATCATCCCTTTTATTCAGTATATAAAGGGACCAGTTTATCTTGGCAGGAGCCTTCAAAACGACAGGTGAATGGGTGAATGGGTGAATGGGTGAATGGACGTGCATCTTTACTTTACCGATTCACCAATTCTCCGCTTCACCGATTCTATCTTTTTCTCGACCCTATCCTTCAGGCCTTCTTCTTTTTCATGGAATTTTAGTGACTCGGTCCATGCATCAACAGCCTTTTTATGATTGCCCATTGCTTCATAGACATCACCGATATGTTCGTGCAAAATAGGGTCATCCTTTACAAGACTAAGTGCCTTTTGGAGGGCATTTAAGGCATCTTCCAGTTTGCCGAGCCTGAAGTAAACCCAGCCAAGGCTGTCTATTATATATCCACTGTCGGGTTTTAGCTCCAGTGCCTTTTTTATGAGAGACAATGCTTCTTCAAGATTTATCCCCTTGTCAGCATAACTGTATCCGAGGTAGTTAAGGGCATCGGCATGATTGGGATTAAGCTGGATTGTGCGTTTCAGGTGTACCACCATATCATCGAACCGACCCATTTTCTCATACACGACCGCCGTGCTGAAATGCAGTTCATCACTGCTGCTGAAGCGTTTCAACCCTTCCTGTAATACAGCCTCTGCCTTTGCATACTCTTTAGCCTGAATATATGCATTGCCGAGATAAGCATATATCTCGGGCTTTTCCTTCTCAAAACTCAATATCTCCTCGTATACCTTAATGGCGTCCGCATAACGGTTCTGCCGTGAATAAATAAGGGCAAGGTTTAAAAATGCATTTATATTTTTAGGGTCTGATGATATTATCTTCTTCAGTTCTTCTATGGCTTCATCGTATCTCTTCAATTCCGCAAGCACAATGGACAGATAGTACCGCGATGCAATATCGTTAGGCCGTGCTTCAAGCACAATCCTGAATTCGGAGATAGCCTTATCATACTGCCTCTCCTGAAGATAAAGAAGACCGAGCCTCTGGTGGATATCTATATTCCTTGGCGCTTCCTTTAAAATCCACTCGAGTTCTTTAATAGCCTTTTCAAAAGACTTCTCTGTAAGGTACAGTTGTGCAAGTCTTTCCCTTGCAAAGAGGTTATGGGGATTGATATTCAAGGCATTTTTATAATAATCCTCCGCTGTCTTTAAATCGCCCTTTATCTCTCTGACAAGACCTAAATTCAGATAGGCAGCATCGAAGGAGGGATTGATCTCTATAATTCTCTTAAAACGTTCTTCTGCCTTATCGTAATCCTTCTTTTCCATATTAATGGAGCCCATGTAATACATGGCCATGATATTTTCAGGGTCTTTTTTCAAAAGGGTCTCAAAGATGTCAAGCGCCTTCTGAAACTCTCCCTTTGTGGCATAAAGGACTCCTAAAAAGAGGGATGCCTCATTCTTTTCCGGAGCCATTTTAAGGATATTCTCGTATACCCTTATGGCGTCGTCAACCCTCCTCTGGGAGTTATAGATCTCACCGAGGAGCAAAAGGGCAGGCACATTATCAGGATGTTTAGCAGCAACTTCTTCAAGTCTTGTCAGTGCTTCCTGTATCCTTCCGAGTTTCACGAGCATATAGCTTATCTGAGTTTTCAGATGTGCTGATGCAGGGTCAAAGCTCAGGGCATTTGAATAGTGCTTCAGGGCATCTTCCCATTTGCCGCTGATTTCTGCCTCATATCCCAGCAAATACTCAAAATAAGCCCTTTCAGGATGTGAAACTGATTCATTTTCTGCCTGAGACGATGCAATATCTATCTGTTTATTGCGGCTTTTGGAGAATGCCGAACACGAAGCAGTGAAGGTAAATATGCATACTATAATAATAAATATTTTCATTGGCATGTTAATTATGGCATAAAAGGCCTATAAATATAAAGCCAAAACCCATAAATTGCCGATAGAAAATCATAAACACAGGGCATACTCCCTTTTTATACCCTTTTAGGGCTTTTAAGTACCCTAAAACTCTATTAACTCATCCCTTTTTTGATGCATTTAATTATTTGAACCCTTAAATCTTCTAATCCATCCCCTTTTTTGCCTTCTCAGACAATACTTCTCCTTTACGTCTGCTCACTGTGTCCTGTTTATGAGAGACTTCCTTATCCTGATAACTCTGCATATCTCTGTCTCATCCCCTTTAAATGGGTCTCTCTTTTACCCCTGTCAGTTTTCTTAATCCTTCATCTTCTATTATCTCCCTTAGCTCCTCTATATGCCTGCCATCCCCAATCATCATCAATAATATTGGCTCTATATACTGCCAAGCATCATAGCCCCTGTTTGAGCCAGGCTCAGGCATAAGTCTATCTACCAATGCCTTTATCCCTACTGTCCTTAAAAACTCCGAATATATAGAACAGCAGTTAAATATCTAAGCTGAGCGATTTTGTAAGGCAGGCCTACCTGTGCATTGCACGCAGATAGGCCTGCCTGTGCGTTGCACGCAGACAGGTCCGAATATAGAATCGCTCAATTTAGGTAATAATAAGAAAAAAATTCCTTAATAAAAACTACTGCTCTACTGCTCTGCTGGTCTACTACTCTGCCAATTTTGTTTTATCATATCTGTAAGCCTCCTTTTTTGTTTTTTCTTTTCACCCATTGGGTGATATTTTATATCATCCAAAAACCTGATAGAAAGGAGGCTTTTTAATTTGTTTTGGTTTTCTATCGGCAAAATAGGGGCTACAAATTGAGAGTGTCCACTCCCTATAGGGTTCAGTATAACCCTA
>CALGPO010000148.1 GCA_937960465.1 uncultured bacterium | reverse complement strand
CTCTGTCTTCATCTGAGAGTTGTAGAGTTTATTGAACTCAATACCTACGCTTCTTATAAACTCCTCAAGGACAAGCTCTAACTTGGAGACCCTCTCTTCTATGGCTGGCATGATAACCTCCTGATAAATGAAACAATATGGGCAGAAAAGCCATTACACAGCTAATACTTCCTGCCATGATTATAACAGATATAACTATACGATTTCACCGCTGAAATAGGCAAGTGTGGTTACTCTATTAAAATGTCACATATAGGGTGGTCTCCTTCTTAAGTATGAGAACATCTTAAGGAGGAGGCTATGGGAAAAATACAGTATCACGGTATCCACAAATCATCTATGGAGGAGGTGGAAAAAAAAGAATGCGACATTTCAAAGTAGTAATAAAGTGTGGCTTGACTGTAGGAATAACATGGGGAAATTTTTATGATATAATCTTTATAAAACACAGGAGGAG
Source organism: uncultured bacterium (assembly GCA_937960465.1). GTDB lineage: Bacteria > Nitrospirota > Thermodesulfovibrionia > Thermodesulfovibrionales > Dissulfurispiraceae > Dissulfurispira. The sequence goes on along the minus strand of CALGPO010000148.1, from coordinate 10,901 downwards.
GGGGCTATAAAGGAATTATTTTTAGAAATATTAATAGTCGCCTTTATCTTCACATTACCAACAATAATATTTGCAGAAAGGAAGGAGGCTAAAATCATGATCAAAAATATTCACTGGCTTGGACATGACACATTTAAAATAACCGGCGAGAAGGTTATCTTCACCGATCCCTTCAATATTAAAAAGAAGGACACGGCAGATATAATACTGATAACGCACGAGCATTATGATCACTGTTCTCCAGATGATGTAAAAAAGATTCAAACACCAAACACCATAATTGTTACAACATCGGACTGTGCAAAGAAGTTGTCGGGAAATATTAAGATTGTAAAACCTGGAGATAAAATAAACGCAGGCGGAGTCGAGATAGAGGCCGTACCTTCGTATAACACCAACAAACAATTCCATCCAAAAGATAAGGGATGGGTTGGATACATTTTCAACACAAGTGGACAGAGGATATACATTGCAGGCGACACAGATTACATACCAGAAATGAAGACATTCAAAGATGTGGACATTGCACTGCTTCCGGTTTCCGGAACATATGTAATGACTGCTGATGAGGCTGTTCAGGCAGCCCTCGATATCAAGCCAAAAATCGCAATACCAATGCATTACGGCTCCATTGTGGGAAATAAAAATGACGCAAGTCGTTTTGCAGAAGGACTGAAGGGTAAAATCGAGGTTGTAATATTAAATGAAGAATAATGGCAAACGCTAAAAAAATAGCAGAACTACTTCTAAAAAAATATCCCAACCCGAGGATTGCCCTTAATTTCACAAATCCCTTTGAACTCCTCATTGCCACGATATTGTCGGCGCAATGCACGGATGTGAAGGTAAACGTCGTGACAAAGGAACTCTTTAAGAAATATAAAACACCAGAAGATTATGCAAAGGCTGACGCTGCTATGTTTGAACGTGAGATAAGCTCAATAACATATTACAAAAACAAGGCAAAGATGATCATTAACTGCTGCAAGAAACTCTTAAAGGATTTTCATGGGAAAGTTCCTCAAACAATGGAGGAACTCATAACGCTTCCTGGAGTTGGAAGGAAAACAGCCAATGTCATACTCGGAAGCTCTTTCGGAAAACAGGCTATACCTGTTGATACACATGTCCTACGAGTAAGCAACCGCCTTGGGCTTGCACATTCAAACAATCCTGAAAAAGTAGAGCAAGAACTCATGGAACAGATACCAAATGATAAGTGGACATTGTTCAGCCTTGCATTGATACTGCATGGAAGGGAGACATGCACAGCGAAGAATCCTAAATGCGGGGAGTGTGTTCTATATAAAGAATGCGAGTGGCCGGAAAAAAGATAAATCAAGGATTTATATATGTCAGGCCTGCCTGTGCGTTGCACGCAGTCAGGCACGGTTCAAAGACTTTAAACTTGAATTACGCAATATATGGCAATACTTGTGTAATTTGGGATTAAGTATTTCAGATGAATAATAATGAGGAAATAATAAGGCTACTGAAGGAAAAAGAAGATTTTATTTCTGGCGCAGAAATAGCAAATACCATGAAAGTCACCAGAACAGCCGTCTGGAAAAGGATCAACATCCTCAGGGAAAAAGGTTATACAATGGAGGCGTCTCCTGCAAAGGGATATAAATTACTAAAATCGCCAGACCTATCCATTGAAGAAATAAGAGGCTCTATTTCAGGCTGGTCCATGATTATCGGAAGGGAAATAATATTCTTCGACACCATCACTTCCACCAATACATACGCCATGGAGCTTGCAGAAAAGGGATATCCCGAGGGAACAATCATCATAGCCGATGCGCAGACTGGCGGCAAGGGGAGGCTTGGAAGGAAATGGTTGTCGCCTCAAGGGAAGAATCTCTACATGAGCATTATCTTAAGACCTGCAATTCCGCCGAGGGACGCAGCGATACTGACACTCATGTCGGCAGTTGCCTGTGCATCCGCAATAAAACGGATTTCATCCGTCCCTGCTTCCATAAAATGGCCCAATGACTTAATGGTCTCGGATAGAAAATTGGGCGGCATCCTAACGGAAATAAAGGCTGATATGGACAGAATATTCCATGCAGTCATAGGCATAGGGATAAACATAAATCTCGAAATCGAAGACATGCCCGATGAAATTAAGATATGTGCTACATCCATTAAAAATGAAACAGGAAATGCTCAATCAAGAACCCTTATTGCTGTTGAAATAATAAATGAACTGGACAGGTGGTACAGCATGCTGTTGAACATCGGTAAAAAGCCTGTAATCGCGGAGTGGCTGAAGCTATCATCCACCATAGGCCGCGCCGTGAAAGTGACCGTGGGAAACAATGTTTTTACGGGAATTGCAGAAACTATAGATGAGGAAGGAATGCTAATGCTGAAACTCCCTGACAATACAGTGAAAAAAATAAGCGCAGGAGATGTGGCAATACTCAGATGAGAGCCCTGCTTGCTGTTGACATCGGGAACTCCACCATTGGATTCGGCATATTTCTAAAACCGACAAAAAACACAAAATTGTTCATCAAAAAAATTCCAACTCATCCAATACAGTCAGCAGAGACATACAGAAAAATAATTGCTGAGATTATAGAACATTTCACGCATTTACCCATTCACACATTTACCCATTCACTCGAAATTGATTCTATAATCTCATCCGTCGTTCCATCTCTGAATCCCTCGATTATTGAGGCAATAAAAGATATATGCGGCAGGAAACCAATAATAGTAAGCCATGAACTGCATTGCGGTCTCACCTTTGATGTGAAGCGGCCTGAAGAAATAGGGACAGACAGGATTGCCAATGCAGTGGCAGGATTTTATTATTTTAAAAAGCCTGTTGCAGTGGTAGACTTCGGTACAGCCACCACCATTACTGTTGTGGGAAGACACTCGAATTTCCTCGGTGGAGCGATAATGCCAGGGATAGAACTTATGCAGAAAGCGCTCCACACAGGGACTGCAAAACTGCCTCCTGTCTCCAACAAAAGGCCAAAAACAGTGCTGGGGAAAGACACAGCATCATCCATAACTTCGGGGATTATAAACGGAACTGCAAGTGCAGTCGAAGCGCTGATAAAAAGTATAGAGAAAGAACTCGGTTTTAGGTTAAAATTAGTCCTGACAGGTGGACATGCGAAACTCATGTCTCCTCTGATTAAAAGGGATCACAGCATGATTCCCAACCTAACATTTGAGGGACTAAGGTTGATTTATTTATACAGATTAAAGTTACTCAATTCAGATATTAAGGAGCGGATATGCATGAACTGAGAAAGGATCCGATACTTAACAGATGGGTGGCTGTTCTTAAAGATTCAAAACCGCCTGCCTTCTATTTTGAGAAAAATATCGAACACATTATTCAGGATACAGACGACAGCAACTGCATATTGTGTCAGGGTAAAGAAGATAGGATACCTCCTGAAATATTTGCCATAAGGGAAATAGGCACTCCTCCCAATGCACCGAACTGGCAGACAAGGGTAATTCCGAGAATCAATCCTATATTCCAAATAGAAGGCGAACTGGAAAGAAGAGGGGTCGGGATGTATGACAAGATGAACAGCATAGGCGCCAATGAGATAATCATAGAATCCCCATGTCATGATAACCCTCCTGAGGATTTGGGCATCTCGCAAGTAATCAAGGTGGTAACAACTTACAAGAACCGCGTATCGGAACTGGAAAAAGACCCAAGGTTGCGATATACCCTTATATATAAGGACTGCGGAAAGACAGCCGGAGAATTATTCCATCACCCCCATTCCCAGGTCATTGCCACACCCGTGATACCAAAGGGGATCAAGGAAGAGCTCGATGGGGCAAAGGCCTATTTTTATTACAAAGAGCGGTGCATATTCTGCGATATACTGAATGAGGAACTGAGAACCAGTGAAAGGGTAATCATGGAGACAACCCACTTCGTTGCATTTACTCCATTCGCACCGAGGTCTCCATTTGAATACTGGATAATGCCCAGAAGGCACAACTGTGCTTTTCAGGATATATACGACGAAGAGATGGAAGACTTAAGCCTGATACTGATGACAACAATTAAAAAAATGAGGACCCTCTTTAAAAATCCATCGTATAATTATGTGCTGCATACAGCGCCAAACAGGATGCCAAGGAAAGACCACTGGCATACGCTGGGAGAGGATTTCCACTGGCATATGGAAGTGATGCCTCACCTCGTAACAAAAAGCGGTTTTGAATGGGACTCAGAATTCCATATACTGACTACATCCCCGGAGGATGCAGCCAAATATCTCAAGGAGGTCTAATATTATGGAGATCAAAAAGATTCTTTTCCCAACAGACTTTTCTGAAGGGGCATTAAATGCCTTGCCGTACGCTGTAGATCTGGCAAAGAACTATGGAGCAAAGCTCCACATGCTACATGTCGTATACGATATAGCAACGGCATCAGGACTATACGTGCCCCATATCTCTGTTGACGAGATGTATAAGGAGCTTGATGCAAGTGCACAGAAGGAGCTTGAGAAATTCGGTGCAGACAAGAGAATGGACTTAAAAGATGTGGAATATACCGTCATCAGAGGCATACCGTATGAGGAAATACTGAAGTTTGCCGAGGAGAAAAACATTGACCTCATTGTTATCGGAACTCACGGCAGAAAAGGTATTGACAGGGTCTTGTTCGGAAGCACTGCAGAAAGGGTGGTAAGAAACGCATCGTGCCCTGTGTTGACTATAAGAGGGACGAAGAAGTAATCATTTTCAGTAGCCGGTCACCAGTGGCCATAAGTCTTTCCTGTCACATGGTAACTGGCTACTAACTCATTATGCTGCGAACTCATGTCCTTGTCATAGGCGGCGGACCTGCAGGCTCTACGGCTGCAAGGTTTTTAGCTGACAGTGGCATAGACACTGTTCTTTTAGAAAGGGATCTGTCTTATATAAAGCCATGTGGAGGCGGGATGCCCTCCATAGCCCTGCATGAATTCAGCATTCCTGAGGATATTGTCAAGAAAAAGATAAAGAAAATACGGATAGTATCCCCAAGTGGAAAAGAGGTTGAGGTCGAGTTAAAAGGTGGACATCTCTGCATTACGGGAAGGGGTACGTTCGATGCAAAATTGAGGGAAATCGCTAAAAACAGTGGCACATCGGTGGTGGAAGCAGAGTTTATACGGTTTGAAGAAATAGGGGGAAAAATCATCTCAACAGCAAGAAGAGGTTCCACCAACGAGGAAATTAAAATAAAGTCTGATTATGTGATAGCATCCGACGGAATAACATTCAGAGCAGGATCCAGCATCGGACACACCAAGCCCGATTGTCTTTCTACCATAAGCGCACATATAACATCTGATGATTTTGACGCTTGTGAGTTCTGGTTTGGATCAGGTCATGCATCGCAGTTTTATTCCTGGTTATTCCCGTCCAGCGGTTATTCCTCCATAGGAACAGGAAGCGCAAATCCGAGAGAACTCACCGCCCTCCTGGATGCGTTTATCAGAAGGAGATTTGGCATACCTTTAAAAGATTTTGCTGCTGAAAATTTTTTAGGCCGCAATCTTATAAATAAGCCACGGGCGTTCAAAATACCGCAATGGAGCGGCACCCTTTTTAACATCAACAATATCCTGTTTGCAGGAGATGCAGCAGGCGCCGTCATGCCGATAACATACGAGGGCATTTACTATGCAATGAAGTCAGGAGAATTTGCAGCAAGGGCAATAGCTGAAGGCAAGCCTGCCCTTTATAAAAAACTCTGGAACAGCCGTTTCAGAAATAGATTCCTGCTGATGAGCAAGATCAGAAATTATCTTTTTAAAAGCGACTCTAACATAGAAAAATTCGTCGCTCTCCATAAAAGGCCTGAAGTGCAGGAAATCGCAATGAGATTATGGCTCAAAAAAGAGACCGGAAGCAGCGCCCTCATTTCCTATATAAAGTTTTTCAAACACCTTTTATAGACTACAGGATATAGGAATTAGGCTATAGAAATATTTTCCAACATTGAGTTAAAACTCAAGAGACTCAATAAACCCAATAAACTCAACAAACGCCTATCGCCTCTTGCCTAATTTAAGTCTTTGAGCCGTGCCTGCCATGCCTAAAATTCTTGACAAAATTTAAAAAAATACTTACCATGAAGTAAGAACTATCATATAAAGGAAGGAAAAACTTTATGCCTGCCTCATTGATAACGTCTAAGGGACAAACGACTATACCCAAAGAAATAAGGGACCATCTAAACCTCCATCCAGGCGATAGGGTTGACTTTGTTATCAGAGAAAACGGAAAGGTTGTCATAGAGCCGGCTACTCTTGATGTAAAAGAGCTGGAGGGAATATTGTACAAGCCGGGGAGGAAAACCGTCTCAATTGAAGAAATGGGGAAAGCAATCAAGGAGAGATTCAAGAGAAAGCAATGAAAGGATTGGATACAAATGTTTTTGTTCGCTATCTGGTTAAAGACGACGAAAAGCAAGCAGAAAAAGCATCTGCCTATATAAGAAAAATTGCGTCATCAGGGGAAAGTTGTTTTATAAATTATATAGTATTGCGCGAACTGGTATGGGTTCTGGAGTCTGCATACGGATTCCACGAAAAAGAAATTGCAGATGTGCTTGATAAAATACTCATAATAAAACAGTTCGAAATTGAATTGAAGGATATCGTTCGTCAGGCAATCCATGATTATCGACATGGGAAAGGAGATCTTGCAGATTATCTCATCGGTAGGATTAATCATGCCAGCGGATGTGATGCAACGATAACTTTTGATCGCTCTTTAAAACCGAGTTCCAGTTTTGTTGTTCTCGATTGAGCAGCAGTAGGGGGCTCATTGTCGAATTGCTCTTCCCGAAAGTATCAAGCCCCGGGGTATAGAAAATCCAATCTTGTCGCCAGACAAAATGTCTGCTTCCAATGATATATTGCCTTTTATTTCAATTATAGCAGGCTATGTTAAAATAAAATATCTTGAAAAAATCTTTAATTTATTCGCTTATACTGCATGTTGTAGTAGTTTTATTAGCTCTTTTCCTTGTTCAGGATACAAAGGAGAAGGAGACATCCCCCTTTTTTGCGCGGATTATTACTCCAGATGAGTTGCAGGAAAAGAAGATACCAGTACCTCCAAAAATTCCTGAAACGCTAAAAAAAGAAAAGACTTTCAGGATGCCAAAACTACCTAAGGATATGCCTTCGCCTAAAGACCTTTCTGCTACTCCATCCGGACGGTCATCCGGGCAAAGACTGCCAAAAGGCTCTTCAGATACGGACTCTGCTGCCGCAACTACTCCGCCAAAGGATGTCGCAGGCAAAGAGGGAAAGGGTGAACTTCCTGCCCCGAGCGGAAGCAGACAGGGCACATCTGAAAAGCCTGCGCCAAAAACTTTCAGGGAGAAGTTTTTTGACAAAGATGTTATAGGCAAACTCGCACAAAAGGGAACAGAAGAAACAAAAGTCGATAACGGCATCACCTTTGACACGCAAGAGTTTAAATACTACGGTTACATGCAGAGACTAAAGGAAAAAATAGAAGGCATATGGAAATATCCTTCGGATGCTGCTGAGAAGGGGATATACGGTGACCTGTATGTAAAATTTACCATTAAAAAAAATGGGAAACTCGGGACTGTTGAACTAGTCAGGACGTCAGGCCATAAGAGCCTTGATGATGCAGCAATCAAGGCATTAAAAGATGCCGAGCCTTACTGGCCACTTCCAGATGAATGGGGAAAGGATGGACTTACCATTACAGGGCATTTTGTTTACTCTCTGTACGGTGTTTATATTAGGTAAATAGGTAAATAAGTATAATCCAAGCGGAGTTTAAAGTCTTTCCGCAGCACCTGCCTTACAAACCTGCCTGTGCGTTGCACGCAGACAGGTCTGAATATAAAATCGCTTAACTTAGGTGCTATAATATTTACATGAAGAGATTGTATTTAAAGGTCGGTGATAAGGTCAGGCATCTGAAATACTTTTCATGGGGCATTGGAGAAGTTGTTGAAGAAAGGCATTCAGACCTACCCGGAGGCTTCTGTTTTGTGAGGATTGCCTTTCAGGACGGAGACGAACGCTCATTCATCAATGACCTTAACAATGAACTCTGCTGTTACTATACAGGTATAAAGCTGATAGACGAATATAATATCTGGAAAACTTAAAGCACAATTTATTACTTTACAATCCTCGGTGTTATAAAAATAAGCAGCTCTTCGGAGCTTGTCTCCTTAGCCTCTCTTTTGAAGAGCCAGCCCAAGAGCGGAATCTTGGAAAGCCCCGGTACTCCTGAGCCGGAATCAGATTCCGAACTCTTCAGTATTCCGCCTATAACAACAGTCTCACCATCTTTAACTATGACCTGAGTCGATACTGTTCTTGTATCTATAGCTGGATTACCCAGTATATCTTTGTTGGTATAATCAGGCTCGTCCTTATTTACTTCCATCTTCATATAAATTGTACCGTCAGGCGCTATCTGTGGAGTCACGGTAATCTTTAAATTTGCATCTATATAAGTCGTAGTATATGTGCCCTGGGTTGTGCCCGGTGTAGTTATCGGTATCCTCTTGCCGTGCTTTATAATCGCCTGCTCGTTTTCAAGGGTCATAATCTTTGGCGTTGAGAGCAGTTTTGCCTTGCCAAGGGCTTCTATTGCAGACAATCTCAGGTCTAAGCCGAAGGTTTGCGCTGCATTTAAATATCCGAGTGTTATAGCACTTGTAGGAGATACAATCCTTGTAGTAGTAGCAGGTAAATTAACAAGCCCGACCTCTGTATTTTGTCCACCAGTTATAGTAGTTCCAAGCCCGCCACGGATAGTGGTATTATCATCTCCCATTCTTGGACGGTATTGGGCTCCCCACTCAACACCGAGGCTCTTTGAAAAGCTGGTGCTTATCTCCACTATCCTTGACTCTATAAGCACCTGCGGCGTTTGTTTATCAAGGGTCTCTATGAGCTTCTGGATCTCATTCAGACTTGATGGGATGTCTTTAACTATCAGCGAACGCGTCCTTGCATCAATACTAATATTGCCCCTTGGAGATAAAACCTTTCCCTTTTCTATCGATTCTTTAATTTTCTCGACGTTGGAATAATTTACAGTAAACACCTTTGTTGTAATATCTTCTGTCTTGCCAAAAACCTCTTTTGTTTCTGCAACGGCCTTCTTCTCCTCCTGAAATGCCTTTAATGTTGCAACCCTTATAACATTACCTTCAATAACCTTCTCGAGATTAAATGTCTTCAGCACTATATCGAGAGCCTGCTCCCACGGAACATTCATAAGCTTCATGCTTATCTTGCCCTTCACATCGGGATGGATAACAATGTTATAGCCGCTAACATCACCCAAAAGCCGCAAAATAGGCACAATGTCAGCATCCTGAAAATCCAGCGATACCAAATTTGAGTTTAGAGTTTTGGGTTTAGAGTCCTGAGTTTCAACTTCTGACTTCTGTTTGAAGGCTATATCAACTATTATTTCATCCTCCATCGCAACTACTTCAGTATCAGCCTTCCCCTCAATATCCAGTATAAACCTTATATTTCCCTTTTCAGCCTTATACTTAAGGTCTTTAACAGGAGATGGTATGCTGGACGGTAGTGTTGCCTTCATCACCACATCAGGGATATCTATCATGATCTTGCCGTCAAGCTCGAACACAGCAGGCTCAGGCATTGTACCATCGCCCTTTATTACCAGTTCAATCCCAACATCAGTTTTATCAAATACCACTGCAGCAATCTCTTTTGCAGCATCACCTGCCTTGTCCGGCTTGCCTTTCTGTTGGGATATGCCTTTATCTGTCCTCTTGTCTGTAAGCTCCTGTTTTGTAGCATCGGTCTTCGATTCCACATAAAGTATGAGTGTATCTCCCTGTATCTCGGGTTTAATAATGGAAGGGCTCTGCAAAAGGATGTCCAGTCGTGAAGTTACAATAGGGGTCTCTATTTGGGTAAATGATATTTCTGTTATGCCTGCATGCCTGGAGTAAATCTTATCCCCAAATCTTCCAAGTCTTACCCCTTCTATATCCACGTTTGCCCTGAACGGATCGGTGGGGCTGGATATCTTATACTTTATGGGGCCGTTGATCTTGATTTTCACAGCGTTATCCAGCACCTCGATATTTGTTATCTGATAAGCACCTGCATATGAATAGCCTATAGTAAACAGTAAAAAAATAGTAACGAGTAGTGAATAGCGAGTAAAGAGTTTATTATCCCTTTTAATCCTGTAGCCTGTATTTTTCATAATTCTTCCTCCCTGCGGAGTTTTAAAACAGTATCCTTCGAAGCAAGGACGCCACGATAATCTCTCGCCTGTTCCCTAATAATAACAGAATCCTTTGTTATCTTATACACCTTTCCTCCGTGAAGACCAAGTTTAACTCCTTCTTTAATTGTATATGATTTGCCGTCAGGCAGAGTAATAACCGCGTAATATTTTGTCTTATCCCATAATATGGCTATAAGCTTGAATTCAGAAACCTCGTAACTCTCTATAGGTATAAGACCTTTAGGTTTAGCCTCTGCCTTAACAATAAGAGGCACAAACGGGTCTCTCCTTGTACCTGCAGTATATTCAACCCCTGCACCTGTCTTCAGCTCCAGAGCCTTTTTTGTTACATCCTCCTTTTTTGCAGCTTCTGGAGATGCTTGTTTTTGCGGCAAGGCATGAACGATAATAACACCCGGAAATACAACGCCCAATATCAATATCATAAGTATTAATACAAGTCTATTTTTCATTTTTTCTTCTCTTTCTTCTCTTTTTCAGCCTTTTCCAGTTCTTTCCTTTCTTTCTCAGGTATAATAGAATATGTAGTAGCATTAAAACTGACGTTCAATATCGACCCAGTGCCTTTTTGCTGCTTCTGCTCCACTGTCTTCATATTTATATTCGAT
>CALGPO010000147.1 GCA_937960465.1 uncultured bacterium | reverse complement strand
AACCCTCTATCTTGTATCCGTCATCTACTACATTGGATACTTGATGGATGATGCATCTGTTATCTTTTATATACACATGAGCAAGCACTTTTTAAAGTCTTGTAGCAGTGCCTGCCTTACAAAATCGCTCAACTTAGATATTATTAATATAGCAATATAAACTGCCTGTTATGTTGTAGCATAAGTTGTAGCATAAAAGAACAGAAAAAGTAAATGCCCCGATAATACGTTAATAATCACAGTTATACGGCTACATCTCGACCCTCGTAATAACCCCGTGCAGCTTTCGGGACGGGAGTTTATAGAACTGGACAAATGCTGGAGTTAATCTCTTTATAATAGAAAACGTCTTCCACACAAAACTCGTGGTATGAATGTCCTCTATGCCGTAGAATATCGTCTTCTCATCTATCCCTGCCTCTCTCAATAACTCCTCAACATCCACTACTTCCATGTATCCGTACTGTATCTCGAACAGCCTGAGCCCTTTTGCAATATCTTCTTTGAAATATCCTGTAACGCCGAATGGATCATCACGCTTGATTATCGAGACAAAAATATTGTCCTCATATATGATGCCATGATAGAACATCGTCTGCGTGATATAAAATGGTATCTCCTTAATGTCTCTTATGAGGAAAAGTGCTGTGCCTTTAATCTTTGCTATTGTGGGATATGCCTTTGTAAACTTATTAAGAAATTCCTCTAAAGGCATGAACTTCATCATCCTATAAAGCCGTCTCTGCCCTCTGGTATAGAGCATTATTGTTAAAAAAGGGATAGAGGCGAGTATTATAGACCAGTAGCCGCCGTGGGGTATCTTTGAAATATTTGCCCCGAAGAACAAAAAAACTACAACAATTATAAACATAGAAATAATGGCATTTAATCTCTTTCCTTTAAGGAGAAAAATCCATGCCATCAAAAAAGCAGTAAGGATCATGTCTCCGTTCACCGCAAAGCCATAAGCAGCCGCAAGCTTGCTGGACTCTCCAAACTCAAACATAATAAACAGCACTGCTAAAAGAAGAAACCAGTTTACAGAGCCTATGTATATCTGTGCCCTCATTTCTTCAGAAGTATAGTCAACTTTGAACATAGGCATAATGCGGGTACTTATTCCCTGATATACTATGGAAAACATACCGCTTATCATTGCCTGAGATGCAATGATAGTCGCAACAATGCTCAATAAAAGAAAAGGAACATAAAAAAGCGGCGCCTGATGAAACACCATACTGAAAAGTATATTCTTCGCCTCTGGATGTTGCAGTATATATGCTCCCTGTCCAAAATAATTCATCAACAGGGCAATAAAAACAAAGCTCCATGCTTTAAGTATGGGTTTTCTTCCCATATGTCCCATGTCAGCATACATGGCCTCTCCTCCAGTTGCACAGAGGATAACCTCGGAAAGCACAAGATAGCCGGAAACACCGTTATCAACAAAAAACTTAAAGGCATAATAAGGATTCACCGCCTTTACAACAGACGGCACCTGCAGAATAGATATGATACCAGAGATCGAAAGGGATAAAAACCAGATAACCATTATAGGACCAAAAGCGCCTGCTACCTTACCCGTTCCTTTTCTTTGGAAAAAAAATAGCATGATAGCAATAATGGCAGCTATGAATATAAGCACTGTCTGGGGCGTATTCTCAAATCCCGGAATGAGAAGCGATCCCTCAACAGCACTGAGTATGCTGATGGCGGGCGTAATGACACCATCTCCGATGAGAAGAGATATTCCGACAAACGAAAGCAGTGTCACAAATGCTGCCTGTCTGCCGGACTTGAGCAGGGGGACAAGTAATTCCTTAAGCACGATAGTGCCTCCCTCGCCTTTCTTTCCAAGGCTCATGGCAAGCCATGCATATTCAACTGTTACGAGTATAATTAGTGTCCAGACAATGAGGGAGAGCACGCCAATAACATTGGCCTCCGTTGGTTTTGTGAGGAGAAATATAACAGTAAGGGTATATATTGGAGAGGTTCCAATATCTCCGAAGACAAGACCGAGGGATTTTATAATTCCCCTTATGGGCGGTTCTTTTTCGAGCATAGTTTAGTATTAAACATCATGAATCAGATAAATTACAAGGAAGAATTGCCAGTAGAAATCTTTTCAAAAGGGATGGGATTAGCTTCTCGCTCCCCTACGCCGTAATTTAAAGTATCTAAAACCTAAATTGAGCAATTCTATATTCAGGCCTGTCTGCGCGCAACGCACAGGCAGGTTTGTCTTACAAAATCGCTCAATTTAGATGTAGATTATATCCATAACAGCTTTAATATGTGTCTCGGGAAGGATTGAATCCATATCATGGGATGGAATTATTCTTATCCTATATCTTTCCGGGAGGTAATAAAATAGCTCCTGAATTTGCTGTCTGTTAAGATTAAAGGACAGTATCCCGCATATTTCAAGAAGATTGACTATGCTCGTAATGCCTCTTACATATTTTGCAATAAAATCCAGAAAATCACGATTTGTCTTAAAGTTGCTATCGTTTCTATACCTGAGATCAATAATGAAGACATTTGTATCTATAAAAACAGTTACCTTCTTCTTGTCCAAGCCATAGCCTCTCTTATATTTTTAAATCTTGGTCTGGTTTTCTTTAATGTATCCTCTATATCTCTCCATGCTTCTTTGAATGGGCGCAAAGAGACCTCTTTTAATGACTCGGCGTTTACAGGGGATATTAATGCAAAGGGCTTTCCTCTTAAAGTCACCACAACCTTCTCCCCTTTTGAGACCGCCCGCATCGCCTCACCTGTCTTGTTCTTTAAATCCTTTGCTGTCAGGGTCTTCATTGCAACGCTCCTTAGATAGCTATTTTAGTTGTATCATAGCTATTTTAAGATTTTAATGCAATTACATTACTCGATTGAGGGAAGGCCATAATTCTATTCTCATAGTCACATTATCAACTGCTGTCAGGTCGCTAAACCCTCTTTCAAAAGATATCATTTCTCCTTCGCGAACTCTCTATAAAAGACCTTTTTGCCGAGTTCTGCCAGTATTACATAGGAGATCAGGATGGCACTTAGTGCAAAAAGAAACCCCATCGGTACAGGACGAAATCCAAGAAGCGGTGAGAAGGGAAGATAAGGAATGTCCTTTCATTCGCCATGTGCACGCGGCGGTTGCGGATTTTTGAAGACTTCTTATCTTCAAGCATCACGGTTATTTCGTCAAAATTACTTTTCTACCTTTGGCTTTTCTTCTGATGGATCTTTCGCAAGACCTTTCTCAAATCCCCTTATTGCCTCTCCGAGGCTCTTTCCGAGAGACGGGAGCTTGCTGGGGCCAAATACCACAAGGGCAATAACCATGACAACCATCAATTCAGGTAATCCAAGACCAAACATATTGACCTCCTCTGCTGATTTATAAACTTTTAATCAGCATTCTTAGACCTGCAACGTCTATTCCATTTTTCTCCAGCAATGGAAAAATCTCATTAAAAGACTCTTTTATCCATCCAAGAAATGTATTAACCTCCTCTTCTGTAAACTCGCTTCTTCTTAAAGGACTGTATTCTGCCGTAACCCTTCTGTCATAGAGATTTCCTAAATATCTCCCTATTTTTGGATGTATAGCCCCGGGTTTAATGAAGTGCATACTAAAAAGTATCTTCAATCCTTCGTGAGATTTTGCCTCTATGCCAGCACTCGCAAGGAGTGCCTTTATCATATGTTCAAGGGCAAAATATAGATTGATGGTTGCGTTACCCCATCTTCTGGCTCGTCTATCATCTATGAACGCCTCTAACTTTTCTTTTGCAACCTCTACCTCTGCCTCGGCTAATTCCTTTCCCATATCACGATACCTTCTCTTTTAATCTCCCCTGCAAGATCTTCATTTGAAATAAAGTCACTCATGGTCATAATTGTCAGAGATAGAGGGAATTCCTCAGCATCAAAAGATTCGAGGACCCTCCATTTTATATCCCATAATTGTTCCCACTGTCCTTTATTTATTTTCTTTACATCAAGAATCACTGCCACATCCATATCACTATCCTCATCAGACCCACCCCTTGCACGAGAGCCAAAGAGTATGATCTTCCGAGCATTTCCTATCTCCTTCTCAACAAGGATAGAAAAGTAGTTTAATATCTTCTCCTCTACAAAAGAAAGCCTAATCGCTCGAGCAGTAGCCATGTATAATTATACACCTAAGAAACCTTTATTGATACATAAAATGTCTGCCCACCCCTCTTTATTAGCAAAAGCACAGGGCTGCCTTTAGCGACCTTCCCCATTGCGGCTTCGTAATCCTTCAGATCTTTTACAGGTCTGCGATTAATTGATATATGACCTATATGAAATGGAGGGCTTTTGTCAGGTCTCCACTTGACAACGCTACCAATCTTTTTATTCGTCTCTGCAAGATGTTTCTTGAGGAGATAATTGGCAAGTGGCTCTATATCCTCTCTTCTTTCCCTCAGGGATGGTATGAATATTTCCATGACATTCAGCCTGTAATAGAGGTCTTCCCTGAACCTGCCTTCGGATATAATCCTCCTCACATTCTGGTTGGTTGCAGCTATGAATCTCACATCCACCTTAATAGGTCTTGTGCCTCCAATCCTGAAA
>CALGPO010000146.1 GCA_937960465.1 uncultured bacterium | reverse complement strand
CGTGAGGATACTGAGAGGTCGCTGAATACAGTTCTCTCAAAAGATATTGGGAAAGGCTGGAGCGTTTCTCTTGAATATCTGAGAAGGAGAAACTCATCCAACATTGATCTTTATGATTACAGAAAAAATCTCAACTCAGTGGGACTGAGTTGGAGATGGTAAACCCCTTTAGAAAGGACTTTCTAAAGGGGTAAAGGCTAAGAGGATTTAATGAGCTTTAGACATTCCTCTGCATTGATGATTTTAAAGGGAATAATAAAGAGAAAGTCTTCTTTGAAGAGGAAGACAGACAAAAGTATTTAGAATTGCTCAAAAAATATTCAGATAAATGGGAATGCCTGATCCTTGCGTATTGCCTTATGGAAAACCATGTTCATTTACTTATGAGACCTAAACGCGAGGAATCTCTTTATAAAATGATGCAGGGCATAACACTTTGCTACACCCAGTATATCAACAGGAAATATGAAAAAACAGGAAGATTGTGGGAAAGCAGATATCATTCATGTATAGTTGACAGAGGGCATTACTTATGGGCTGCGGCAAGATACATTGAGCAGAATCCAAAGCGGGCAAAAATAGTCAAAAAAGAAGAAGAATATCCGTATTCAAGTGCAAGTGCTCATATTGCAGGCAGGAGAGACGACATCTTGGGCGAAAAGCTTTTTAACGATAATCAGAGGAAAGATTATATAGCATCTAAGGTTGAGCGATTTTGTAAGGCAGGCACTGCCTGTGCGTTGCACGCAGACAGGCCTGAATATAGAATCGCTCAATTTAGGTATCATTTATCAGAGAGAGCATTACAGAAGATGAGATAAAACAATTAAAGTATTCCACGAGAACTGGAAGACCATTTGGTAGAGAGGAGTTTATAAAGGGGATGGAAAAGTTAAATAAAATAGGGGATGTGTCCCGAATTAATTAATTGAGGGACGGCATTTTATTAATTTAATACCGCCCCTTTTAGTTCGTTTATCCAGTATTTATTTCGGTTTATTTTTTTGCCGGCTTTGCAGGTTCCGCACCTTTTTTCTCTGTCTTTGATGGCTTTATCTCTATGCTTTTCGCAATATTTTTCCCATCCACTTCGGAGTACTTCACGGTCACCTTATCGCCAACCTTCACATCGGAAAGGGATTTTTTCTCTTTCGCTGCTTTTACCACGGTCTTTTCATCGGTTGAAATAACGACCTCGGCTTTTTTGCCTTTTACTGTCAGGGATTTGGCTGCTGCATCCACTGCTGCGACATCGCCTGTAATCTGTTTTACCTTCACCTTCTCCTTTGCGGCAACTACGCCTGCAATAGAAACAACAAGGAGAATCGAAAGAATAAATGAAAATACCTTCCTCATTGAAAACCTCCTCAACAGTTTGTAATACAAACAATGGGCAGGTGGTATATCACCCACCCATTATTGGAGAAGCATTTATTTCTTCTCTTCTTTTTTCTCTTCCTTCTTTTCCTTCTTTTCCTTCTTAGCCTTCTTCTCTTCCTTCTTATCAGCCTTATCAGCAGCCTTATCCTCGGCCTTCTTCTCCTCCATCTTTGGAGCTGCCTTGTCAGCTTTTGGAGTTGCTGCCGGCTTCTCTGCTGCGAATGCAACTGTTGTCATTGCAAAAGCAAAAAGAAGTGCTACAACCAATGCTATGACCTTCTTCACTATTCAATCACCTCCCTTTTTTAAGAATTTCCCAATCTTTGGCAGACCCAATTATACAATTTATATGCCAAATTCAGCAAACATTAAAAAACCTTATTTGTCAGTGAGATTATATGTGAAGGTTTTAGATCTAATTCTTCTTTTGGGAAGGCATATCCTCTTTTGAGGATATGCTGAACTTTTCGAGCCTGTACCAGAATGTTTTATAGCTCATGCCGAGCAAACGGGCTGCCTTTGCTGCTACATTATTTGCCTTGGTCATTGCCTTCTTTATCAATTCCTTTTCCAGTTCCTCAAAATTGATGCCCTCATCAGGGATTTCTATGTCCAGAATGCTCCTGTCGGTTGGAAGCCGCAATTCACCCTTAATGTCATCAAGATTTATCATGTCGGTATCGCTCATTAAAACAGCCCTTTCGATAACGGATTCCAGTTGCCTGATGTTGCCGGGCCAGTGGTAATCCATAATCGCCTTTATTGCGCTGTCGCTTATTCCCTTCATCCTTTTGCCGAATTCATTGTTATACTTGTCGATAAAGAATTTTACGAGGGATTTGATGTCCTCTTTTCTGTCTCTCAAAGGAGGGAGGCTTACTGTTACCACTTTAAGCCTGTAGTATAAGTCTTCCCTGAAACTGCCTTTTACTACCTCTCTTTCAAGGTCTTTATTGGTTGCTGCTATTATCCTGACATCAACCTTTATGTTGTCCTTTCCGCCTATCCTCCTGATCTCTTTGTCCTGCAGGACCCTTAATATCTTAGTCTGCATCAGAGGCGGTAAATCACCTATTTCGTCAAGGAAAAGGGTTCCTTTATCCGCTGATTCAAAGATCCCTATTTTTCTATGCGTAGCGCCGGTGAATGCCCCGGGCTCATAGCCAAACAGTTCGCTTTCGATGAGGTTTTCTGGTATGGCAGCACAATTGATGGCAGTAAATGGACACGTTCTTCTTGGGCTGTTATAATGGATTGCCCTTGCAATGAGCTCCTTTCCTGTGCCGCTTTCCCCCTGTATCAATACCGTTACAGATGTTGGGGTTACCTTCCTGACTGCTTCCATAACTGCCTTCATGCTTTTTGATTCGCCGACAATTCCCTCTATCTTGAATTTCCCAAAAAGTGCATCCTGCAATCTGATATTCTCTTTTAATAGCTCCATTCTCTCAGTAGCCTTTTTAACAGTCAAGACAATTACATCTTTTTCGAGCGGCTTTGTGAGATAGTCGAATGCCCCTTTTTTCATTGCCTCAACTGCTGATGATATGGTGCCGTAAGCTGTCATGATGATAACTGCAGGTTTGATTAAATCATCCGGGATGGCATCTATGAGCTGCATACCGCTCATGCCCCCCATTTTGAGGTCTGTTATAACCACATCAGGATTTAATGCCTTTATAAGTTTGATCCCTTCTTCTGCTGAGGGAGCTGTATGGACCTCGTAACCTTCTTCTTTAAGTATAGTTTGCAGGATGTCTCTCTGGCGATGTTCGTCATCGATTACGATTATTACAGACATAACTATAAAACCCCTTTTATCAATGGAAGGATCAGTTTTACCTCGCTGCCTTTGCCCTCTGTGCTATCGAACTCAACCCTTCCACCGTGTTCCTCCATGACCCTCATTGTCATGGGCAACCCGAGACCAAGACCGTTCTGCTTTGTAGAAAAAAACGGCTCAAATATCTTTGAAAGATTTTCTTGCGATACGCCGCTGCCACTGTCTTTTATGGATAAGACAAACTCTTTGTCGGCAATCTCTGTTTTGATTGCAAGCGTCTTTTCTTGCGATGTCTCCATTGCATGGAATGCATTAGTGATGGTGTTCAATATGCATGATTTAAAGAGGTCTGTGTCCACATTGATCTCTACATCAGCAGAGTAATCTTTGATAATACTTATCCCGTCTGCCTCTGCCTTTGCCCAGATAAGTGCAGTAACATCATCGAGGAGATCAGAGACCATCACTTTACAAAGGTTGAGCTTAATCGGTCTGCTATAATCAAGGAAATCATTCACCAGCTTATTGAGCCTGTACACCTCCTGTTTTATTCCGCTTATGAGATTATCAAACCTTTTTTTATCCTCTTCATCTTTCGGCGGGTATTTCTCGCCTATATGGTCAACACTCAGGCTGATAAAATTCAGTGGATTTCTGATCTCATGGGCCATATTCCTCGAAAGATGTCCCAATCCTGAAAGGTGTTCGGCCTCTCTCAGTTTTTCTTCCAGTGAGCGGCTTTCTTGCAGCTTCTGCACCATAAAATTAAAGCTTTCCGAGAGTTGCCCGATCTCATCCCTGCTCTGTACAGGTATATTCTGATTGAGGTCTCCGGCTGCAACCCGCATAGCTGCATTAACTACATTCTGGATTGGTTGCGTGTATCGTCTGGAAAGAATGAATGCCATAACAATGCCTATCCCAAAGACAAAGAGGGTAGCTGCAATCCTCTTCAGCGCATTTATTCTGAGGATCTGCGAGAAGTCATCCTTATTTATCTTTAGATGAATATAGCCATATTGCGTATTTTTCGCAACAACAGGAAGTATTACATTATATGTGCTGCCTTCATCGGAGATCGGCTCTCCCAACTCTGCCCTGATGATAAGCTCCTTTCTCTTGTGTGTAATAGGCTGGCCTACCTTTGCAAGATTACTGCTTGCTACTATCTCGTCTGCATTACTTATTATAGATATCTCTTTAACGCCCTTTGCATTGAGTTCTTTTAGATATTTTGAAAGCCTTGCCTCATCAGTAGCACCTGATGCTGTGACCTCTTCAACACCTATCTGTATAGCTTTTGTAAGCTCTGTTGTCTGTCTTTGCAACTCTCTAAAAAGGGTTTGTTCTGACTGAGAGTAAAGGAACATGAGCACTGAAATCAGGATAAAGCTGAGAAAAAGCATCATGAATATAAGTTTCCTATTAAGGGAAAGATTAAAGGAGAGTTTTTTAAACATACCAAATATTAGTATAATACACTACTGTCCCAATGTTAAAGCAATAAATTCAATTTAGCATTTTTATTAGGGACACATCCCATATTTCTTCGATGCAGGGCATAACACTTTGCTACACCCAGTATATCAACAGGAAATATGAAAAAACAGGAAGATTGTGGGAAAGTAGTCTGTATGGGCAGGGCTTGCCCCTGCCCTTTTTTACTTAGGCATTATCCTCTATACCCCTGCTTCTGCAACAAATGCCTCAAGGATAGGTGGCTCAACTTCAAGGACTTCTTTGCCAAATGATTCGATATGAAAACGGATTGCAGATTTCACATCTGCAAGGGCTTCTTCGTATGTGTCTCCTTGTCCAACTACAACTCCTTTAAGCCCCAATGGGTAAGCTACATAGCCATCAGGATGCTTTTCCACAATAATTTTGTATTGTCTCATACAGCAACCTCCTACTCCTTTCTTCAATTCCATACTCATCTTATCACATATGTCTGAATATTTTGAATATTTGAAAAAACCACTCATACAAAAAATGGGACGGTTCTATTTTTTGACAAAAGGGATGAAAAATGGTGAATTTCAGCCATGCCGAGGATAGCAAGGATATCGCCGTAATAAGGGTGAAGGAGGGTAGTCTGTAGGGGCAGGGCTTGCCCCTGCCCTTTTGAGGGCTTTAGACAACCTGTTGCCAGAAAAGCAGATAAGGCAGTTTATCTGTAAATGACTTTAGGTATATAATTCAATCATGAAAAAGAAACCGTTAACGTCAAAAGGCAAACTATGTCTATGACCCTTTATACAATTGGGCATTCAAATATTGATACAGATGATTTAATCAAACTACTTAGGCAAGAAAATATAGAAGTGCTTGTAGATGTAAGGAGTTCTCCTTATAGCAAGTATGCCGCTCAGTTTAATAAAGAACACTTGATAAAGGTTCTTGAGGTGAGTGGTATTAAATACGTTTTCATGGGAGACCTTTTAGGTGGTAGGCCTGATGACAAAAGCTGTTATATTAATGATAAGCCGAACTATGACTTAATAAGACAAAAGGATTTCTATCAGAGGGGGCTTGAAAGGCTAATGAAAGGTATTGCCCAATATCGTGTGGCAATAATGTGTTCGGAAGAAGACCCCTATAAATGCCATAGGACAAAGCTGATAGCAAAAGACTTGCATAAAATGGGGGTGGAGATTTTACATATCAGAGGAGATGGTAAGACTCAAAAAGACGAGTGTTTAAAAAAAGATGCCATCCAAGAGTCCCTTTTTTAATATGAAGATATACACAATAGGTTATACAAAGAAATCTGCAGAAGAATTTTTTAATATCTTGACGCACCATAAAATCAAACAGGTAGTCGATGTGAGGGAGAACAACACCTCCCAGCTTGCAGGTTTTACCAAAAAGGATGATTTGAGATTTTTTTTAAAAGTAATTCTCAATATTTCTTATATCCATTTACCAGAGCTTGCCCCTGATAAGGCAATAAGAGAGAGTTATAAAAAAAACAGAGACTGGCAGCAATATAAGGATAAGTTCTTATTGCTTATGAAAAAAAGAAATATATCTGCAAGACTTAAAGCCGAGGTTGTTTTTACTGTCCCCTTTGTTTTACTCTGTTCAGAGCCTTCTTCTGATCATTGTCATAGAAGGCTTGTTGCAGAGGTTTTAAAGAAAAATTTTTATCCAGATGCTGAAATTATCCATCTTTAGGAGGCACAATGGAGATAGCAATAACTGATTTGACCTATATGCATAGCGGGGTTTGCATTGCAGGCATTGATATTAAGACACTCGAAAATATTAGGCCTGTGCTGACTTTTGGGTCAATACAGAAGGATTTCGTGGATAGAAATAAGGTTTACCCAGGTGTATTAATAAAATTCGATCTTTTGCACAGAAAATCAAAGCCTCCCCATGTAGAGGATTATGTCTTTAATCCTGATAAAACTACCTTTATAAAATTCCTTACACAATCAGAGTGGGTAAGTATTCTGGGTTCATGTGCTTCTTCTTCGCTTCAATCTGCATTTAATAATCTTATTATTGACAAAAAAGGAATATTGCCTGGCGCTGAAACTGATTCACTTGCTGTGATCAAAGTCGATTCCATAAAGATAAACTTTGTTGAGAGTTATCCGGGCGCACTTTTGCCTTTTAAGATAAAGATTTCATTTATCTCAGAAGGCAACTGGTATCATCTTCCTGTAACTGATATGCAGTTTTTTGATTATTGTAGAGCCAGACTTGATAAAGGAGTTTCAAGGGATGAATTGAAAGACGACCTTGAGGAATTTATTAATGGCAGTGGATATATATACTTGAGGATTGGTTTGACAAGGCCTTTTAAAAAGGAAGATAGCGTAAGCGAACTGTGCTATTTGCAGGTTAACGGCGTATACTCTGAAGGCCTTGACAATGAAATTAGATATATTGTTTCAAATGAGACAAGAGACATTGAATTTAATGAGCAGAAACCTATTGCTTCAAATACACTTCAATTTAAGATCTTTAATATCCCTTTAACGAACAACGATAAGGAGATGGAGTTATTTAATACCTTTTTGTCTAATGTAGAAGTAAAGAAATATAGTGCCTCTGTTGTGGATAATAAGTTTTGGAGCATCCTTTTAGGGTATATATCCACGCCTAAAAATAAAATAAAAGAATCAGGGAAAAACGAGAAAATTTCCTGTGAATCCATGTCTGAACTTACATCCGATGATAAAGAAATCTACGAAAAATTAAGAAAATGGCGAATCAATAAGGCTCAACTGCTTAATGTTCCTGAATATTTTATCTTTTCCAATAAAACCCTGATGACGATAGCCAAAATAAGGCCTCTGACATTGGATATGTTGATGAACATAACTGGTATAGGTGAAAAAAAGGTTAAAGATTATGGGACTGATGTCTTGGCAATAATCAATGGATGACTTAAAGACATCTTTGCTGACACAGGTATCACAAATAAAGTAATTTAAACAGCTATCAACTTTGTAAATATTGGGACAGTGTGAGTAAATAATATAACTACAAATGCTTATAGAGAACGCATCGAACATACTCAAAAGAATAAGCCATGCTGCAATGCGTGCAGGCAGGGGTCCTGATGAAGTGAAACTCATTGCTGTTACAAAGACAGTCGGAATAGAAACTATAAAAGAGGCAATAGATGCAGGGTTAAGGATATTTGGTGAGAACAGGGTTCAGGAGGCAAGGAATAAAATATCGATTCTTAAATCTCAAATCCCAAATTCTAAAATTCAGTGGCATTTGATAGGACATCTGCAAAAAAACAAGGCAAAATATGCTGTTCAATTATTCGACATGATCCATACTGTTGATTCCATTGAACTTGCAGAAGAACTCAACAAACAGGCAGGAAAAATAGGAAAGATACAAAGGGTTCTCGTTCAGGTAAAATTATCTGAAGAGGAGACAAAGCACGGAGTTTCCGAAGATGGGCTTATCGCTTTGCTTGAAGGAATAAATAAAATGGAAAACTTAAAAGTTGAAGGCCTGATGACCATGCCGCCATTTTTTGATAATCCGGAGGAGGCAAGGCCATATTTTAGGAGATTAAGAGAGATAAGAGATAACATTAACGCATTACGCATTACGCATTACGCATTACACGAATTATCCATGGGCATGTCGCATGACTTTGAAGTCGCTATAGAGGAAGG
>CALGPO010000145.1 GCA_937960465.1 uncultured bacterium | reverse complement strand
GGGGCAATTCATGAATTGCCCCTACTTGCTAAATTTTAATCTTCTATTTGTGAACAATTCCAAGGAACAGCCATGGATAAAAGAGGACCCTGCCAACAACAAATTTATTGCCTGTGCCATAACCCTTAATGCCGATTATATTGTTTCAGGAGATGCTCATCTGAGGAAACTGAAAAATATCGGAAAGATAAAAATAGTATCACCTGCCGAGATGATAGAGTCTCTAAAGAATTAGCGCCGCCATTTTTGTGCTACAATTAATAATGCTTACTAAAGAATCCCTTACATACTTCTTCAAAGAAAAAGTCACTCAGCCTCTCAGTTTCCGTGAGATGGTCTATAACTTAAATCTCACCCCTCCTGAAAGGCGCAAACTCAAAAGGCTTCTCAGGGAAATGGTCAATGACGGCGATATTGTCAGGACGAGGAAAGGCCTTTATGGCCCTGCCGAGGAGATGAACCTTATTTCAGGCTACTTTGAGGCGCACAGGGACGGGTATGGATTCGTGATACTCGAAAAACCTGGAGAGAGGGATGTATTCATCCCTGCAAGGGCAACCCTCGGTGCAATGAACAACGACAGGGTTATTGCGAGGATCGAGAACAGACGCCGCAGGGAAGGCAGCATAATCCGAATACTTGAAAGGGCGTATACACGCGTGGTCGGGACATTCGAAGCCGGAAGGTCTGGATTTTATGTCAGGCCTAAAAACAGGTCTGTTCCCTTTGACCTCTATATTGCCCCGAAAGAAAAAGGCAAGGCAAAGGACGGAGACAGCGTGATTGCAGAGATAATAAGCTACCCATCTGACAAAAGGCCGCCTGCGGGCAGGATAATAAAAATATTAGAAAAGCCGAAAACACCGCTCGATGAAGTGGAAGGCATAATAGATGAATTCAACCTGCCGAGAAGATTCCCCCACAATGTCATTGAAGAGGCGAAAAGCCTTTATGCCAGAAGACAGAATACAGAAGACAGAACACAGAAAAGAAAAGACCTGTGCAGCCTTCCCACAGTAACCATCGATGGCGAAAAGGCAAAGGACTTTGACGATGCCATATCAATCAAAAGAACAGATGATGGTTACAGGCTGTGGGTGCACATAGCAGATGTAGGTTTTTTTGTGGGATGGGATTCCTTAATAGATAAAGAGGCAAGGAAAAGGGGGACAAGCGTTTATTTTCCTGACAGGGTGATCCCCATGCTTCCAAAGGAACTCTCAGAGGACTTGTGCAGTTTAAGACCAAAAGTGGAAAGGATGGCCTTCACCGTTGAGATGGATTTTGACATGCATGGTGAGCGGACCGATGCAAGATTTTATCCCAGCATTATCAACAGCAATGAGAGAATGACGTATACATCTGTGAAGAAGATACTCGTGGATGAAGACCGGAAGGAAAGACAAAAATACGATTATCTGCTTCAGGATTTTGAGATGATGGGAGAGTTGTGCAATATCCTGAAATCACGCAGACTTAAAAGGGGGAGCCTCGATTTCGACCTTCCCGAGCCTGAGGTGCTTCTGGATATTCAGGGAAATCCCGAAAACATAATAAGGGCAGAGAGAAATTTTGCACACATGATAATAGAGGAGTTCATGATCGCTGCAAATGAGGCTGTTGCAGGGCATCTCGAAGCCCTTAATATTCCAAGCCTTTACAGGATACACGAAGAGCCTGATCCAATGAAGCTCGAAGGCATTATGAAAATCATAAGCTCTCTGAGAATTCTGAAAAGGACAAAGACTATAACTCCAAAAGACTTCTCTGACCTGATCAAGCAGATTCAGGGCACTCCTGAAGAGGAGATAATAAATCACATGATACTGAGGAGTCTGAAACAGGCGAAATATTCTCCAATAAATGTCGGACATTTCGGTTTGGCATCGGAAAGCTATACCCATTTTACTTCACCTATAAGAAGGTATCCTGACCTTGTTGTACACAGGATATTGAGGGAGGTTTTAACTAAAAAACATCTCGGTGATAAGAGAATCAAGGATCTGGAATCCCTTTTGCCTGATATTGCATTCCATTCATCGAGGATGGAAAGGCAGGCGGATGAGGCAGAGAGGGCTGTTCTGAGTGCCATGAGGGTATGGTTTATGAGGGAAAAGGTTGGAGAGGAATTTGAAGGGAAGGTCGTTTCTGTTACACCATACGGCCTGAAGATAAGGCTTAAGGACTATTATGTAGAGGGTTTTCTCCATGTATCGTATATGACCGATGATTTTTATCAGTATGATGAAAAGAGCCTGAGCCTTCACGGAGTTCACAGGAAAAAGAGATTCACAATAGGCAAGGAATTGAAGGTAAGGATCGACAGGGTTGATATGGAAGAAAGGGAGATAGTCTTAGGAATATAAAATTTTGAGACATAATGACAGAAGCATGTTTTGCTACGGATGTCACGGATGGAAGTGAAGAGAAGTTTTTCAGGGATATTTCTTATCATTCTTGTTTTATGCTTTTTTACAGCCTCCGTCGCTGTTTTGGCAGAAGCCAGAATACCCGATTTCGCACAGAAACAGAAGAAGGCGGTTGTTGTTATTTCAATCCATGACAGGAATGGAAACGAGGTTGCCTCTGGAGGAGGCTTTATTGTCGACAGTAACGGAATAGTAGCAACGGACTGCAAAATAATCTCTCAATGGCTCGAAGATGTGGAATATGCGCTTATTGTAAGGACTGAAGGGAAAGGCTCTTATCCCATCAATAAATTGATATCTTACAACCGCAGGCATGATATAGCATTATTCGAGATAAAGTCAGAAGGACTTTCTGCTGTCCAGCTTCCCCCTGATTACAGGTCTTCAGAATATATCAAAAGGCAGATTGCATTACATAAGAAACTTGCAAAAAAAGAATTGCCTCAAAAACCATTGATTGAAGTACCAAAACCGCTAATAGAACCACAAAAGCCGGAAATTCCTGTTGGAATCAGAAAACCTGCAAAAAAAACAGAAGCGAAAAAAGACAATGCCGAAGAATATTTTATGAAAGGCCTGAAGTATGAGAGATCAAACCAATATGCCGATGCTGTAGAGGCATACAAAAAGGCTTTAAAGATTAAACCTGACTACATGGATGCCTATGTGAATTTAGGTGTGCTTTATTACAAGCTTGGCAAATATTCCGATGCTATCGATGCGTATAAACATGCCGTAAAGATTAAGCCGGATTTTCAGGCGATTTACAATAAGCTCGGCACCATCTATATCGTTACAGGCAAGTATTCTGCAGCTCTTGACACATTTGAGCATGCCCTCGGCATCGACTCAAGGAATCCTGATACGCATTTTAATCTGGGCATTGCCTATTATTTAAACGGAGACAAGGATGCTGCTTATGAGGAATATATAGTCCTGAATAAGCTCGATGCAAGGCGTGCAGAAGATTTGTTTGATCTGCTCTACAGATGATTTTAATCTCACCCATCTTCGACAGTGATAGGCATATTTTAGTACGAAAACGCATCTAAGTGGTTGATTATTCTACACTCGGTTCTTTTTGATTCTAAAAATTCATAGGTTAGATGCTGGGTATTTCCAGGAAATACTCAGAATATTGGTAGAGTAGAAAACAAGAGACCTAAAGTAGAAAAAGCCCTCCATTTATGGTATAAATAGTTTTGACAAAAAATAAAACCATAAAAAAGGAGGGCAATATGGGAGTAACCCCACGTAAAAATAGTATCACAGTAGAATT
>CALGPO010000144.1 GCA_937960465.1 uncultured bacterium | reverse complement strand
TTTCAGGATTGGAGGCACAAGACCTATTAAGGTGGATGTGAGATTCATAGCTGCAACCAACCAGAATGTGAGGAGGATTATATCCGAAGGCAGGTTCAGGGAAGACCTCTATTACAGGCTGAATGTCATGGAAATATTCATCTCTCCCCTGAGAGAGCGAAGGGATGACATCGAGCCTTTAAGCAACTACTTTTTACATAAGCACCTCTCCAAGTCCAATAAAAAGATAAAAGGCATTTCTAAAGAGGCCATGGACATCCTCATGCATTACAGCTTCCCGGGCAATGTGAGAGAGCTTGAGAATATCATCGAGAGGGCCATAATACTTGAGAGGAGCACCCTTATTACCCCTGAAAGTCTTCCCCAGAGCATTACCATGTTCCAGATAGAAACTATCGAGCCCGGCAAGATAAAGACAATGGATGAGATTAACAGGGAGTATGCGGAGAAGGTTGTTGAAATGTTCGGAGGCAATAAGTCAAAGGCTGCGGAAGTACTTGGCATATCGAGGACAAGCCTCTGGAGGATACTGAAACAGGAAGACCTTTTGGATGCACAGAATTAAATGAAAAGAAGTAGTTTGGTCGCCATATTATCCCTTTTTATTTTTTGTTTTGCCTGTACGGCGTATGAATTCGACAAAAAGAAGTTTGAAAATGTTAATCATGCTGCACAGGCTGTAAGAGACTCCGTTAAAGCTGGTGCAAATATCCGGCACCTCGATGATTTGCTGCAAAAACTGTCTTCAGAAATAGCCGCCCTTAAAGATAGAGTGAAATCTGAAAAGGAGGTGGATTTGTTAAAGGACTATTCCAATCTCCTGGCAATTTATCGGGATGGCCTTATATTATGGAAATACAAAACAGAATTCACACGATACGGCTTTGTTCCAAAAGGTCTAATATATGTGGGACAGGACGTGGAGAGCATTGTGGAAAAATACAGACTTCCTACAGAGTCCCATATTTTTAAACCCACCAAACAATCATGGAAGAGCATTCCCGAAAGTTCCATTCAAATAATCTGGATGAATGCCAATTCCCAGCTGAAGATAATCGATAATATTTTGAACTACTGAAAAACAGTAGCGATAACTGCTTAACTGCACAATTTTTCCTAAAAATACTAATTTTTCCTAAAAATACTTTATAATTATAGCAATTCCTAAACTCGTCAAGGGAATAAATAAAAATGCTGACACAGAATACCGATTTGCAATGCTAAAAGAGTTTATTGAGAAAAACAGAGGCAGAAAAGTCTTTCTTGAACACGAAGTAAAGGGGCTGTTTAAAACCATGGGCTTTTCTGTGCCCGATGGGATATTTATACCTAAAGACACCCATCTTTCAGCCTTCAGCCTTCAGCTTTCAGCCCTCTCTTATCCCCTTGCTGCAAAGGTGTCTTCAACAAAAATAACCTCTAAGAGCGATGTAAAAGGTATAAGGCGTGGTATAAAAAATGAGGATGAATTAAATAATGCGGTTTCAGAACTTATGCAAATTGAGCATGCTGAAGGCGTGCTTGTCGAAGAAATGGCACCGCTGGGGCTTGAAGTTATTATTGGCGGCATAATAGATGGGCAGTTTGGCCCCATTGTAATGTTTGGTCTTGGAGGAGTATTTGTTGAATTGTTCAAGGACGTTGCATTTGGTCTTGCACCACTTAGTAAAGATGATGCCCTCTGGCTTATTAGGCAGATTAAAGGTTACAGGCTTTTAGAAGGCTATCGGGGAAATCCGCCTGTGGATTTTGATGTACTGATAAATATAATTGTTTCTGTCTCGGAAATGATAGCGACTAATTTGATTAAAGAGATAGATTTAAATCCCGTTGCCCTTTATCCAAAAGGGGCAATGATACTGGATATTAAGATGCTGATGATTTAATCCCGTATTTCTTCCTTACTTCCACAATCTTTCCGCATGTGTATTCACCCTCGGGGCACGGTGCATAGAGGCAGCCGGGGCCTGCCTTTTCGAATATTACTGGCGAGGCTTTTTTAACGAGCTTTAGCATTTCTTCAGCCATTTGCCTTATCTCCCACTGTGCTCGGTAACAGCACCTCTGTCTGAAGAAATGCAGCAATTCCCTTGCATTCATAGTAACTATTATCTTTGTCTCTGCTGCGTTGGGCAGTACAAAGCGCGCGTCCTGATTTGCAGACTCGCCTTTTATGCCTTTTTCATTGAGTTTTTTTACAATGTAGTTGTATGCCTTTTGTGCCTCTGATATGAAGTCCTCAAAATATCTTTTAAGCTCTTTGTCTTCTTTTATTATGGGTGGGATTACATAATCAAAGCCCGTTTCCTCACTAACGTATCTCTGCGACTGCTGGCTGTATGATGCGAGCCTGTGCCTTACGAGCTGATGGCTGCATGCCCGTGATATGCCCTCGATTGCAAAGGTGAATGAAGAATGCTCTATCGGGCTCATGTGTCCCATCTTCATAAGTTTTTTCACAAATGCCTTCTGATCCTTTGCCTCTATCTTTTCTTTCAATGCCTCTATATCCGAGGGGCTGTAGCAGAGCTTTGCAGCCATTGCAACAGTTTCCTCTGGATTTGGCGTGTGTTTAAGCAATATTACTTTTAGCTTTGCCTCTGACATTTTTCCTCCTTAATTACCTGCCCATTATCTGAACATACCTTGCTATGCCGTTTCTTGTTATAAGCCCAATTACGTTTTCTTTGCCTGTTACTACCAGTCTTCCCTTGTCTTCCATTATCATCAATTCAAGCGCCTTCATAATATCATCCTCCTCGGCAACTTCCCATTTCTTATTGTGAGGCACGAAGATTTCGGATATTTTAATATCCTTCCACCTTTCCCTCGGCACATCCTTTATCTCTTTTAGAGTAACGAATCCGAGGAATTTTTCGTCATCAACCACCGGGAATCCGCCGTAACCGTATCTCAGGAAGTATTCGTTGACTGCTGCGTCAACTGTCAGATTTGATGGCATGGTTACAATATCTCTCACCATTATATTTCTGACTTTAATTCCATCGAGTGTCTGCTGAAGACTCGCCTGCTGATAGCTCGCCTGGGATGCGGAATATAGAAACCAGCCTATGAGCATCAGCCACAATCCACCGGGAAATCCTGCAAATATGGAAAATATGCCGAAAATTATGAAGAACATTGCAATCTTTTGTCCGTAAGTGGATGCCTTTCGCGTTGCATAAAAGAAATCGTTTGTCTTTTTCCATAAGAATGCCCTCACAACCCTTCCTCCGTCCATGGGGAATCCCGGTATCAGGTTGAATGCGCCAAGTATGAGGTTAAGCTGTGCAAGGTATGAGAAAAGCGCTTTTGTAGCCTGCGTTGTTGTCATATTATAGGCAATGCCAAAAATCATTGACAGGAAGAAACTGGACAACGGCCCTGCAATAGCAATCCTGAATTCAGCCTTTGGGCTCGGAGGCTCTCCCTTCATTTGGGCAACCCCGCCAAAAATGAACAGGGTTATGTTGATTATCGACAATTTGTATTTAAGTGCAATGAACGAATGTGATAACTCATGGAATGCAACGGAAACAAAAAGCAGCAAAGCTGCTACTGCCCCGTTAATCCAGTAAGCTGCCGCAGGTAGTTGTGGTGCAGCCTTCGGGAAATAAAATGTTGATAATGACCATGTTATCAGGCCGAAGATAATGAGCCATGAAAAATGTACCCTTATGGGTATGCCCATGACTGTCGCTATTTTGAGGGAGCCTGTTTGCAACGGTGCATTCATAAGATAGATTATACCATTGTTTGGGCTTGATAATATCGGAATTATAATCTTCCCTTTGTTGTTGGCAGGCCTTTCATTCTCGGGTCTATGGTTACTGCCTGTCGTAATACCCGTCCCAATCCCTTGAATATCGCCTCGATTATGTGATGGGTGTTTCTGCCGTAAAGGATATTCACATGGAGCGTAATGCCACTGTTGCTCACAAATGCCTGAAGAAAGTCCTCGATAAGGTCAGGGTCAAAATCCTTTAATTTGCTCTTTTTAGGGAACTCCACTTTATAGACAAGATAAGGCCTGCCGCTGATGTCGAGGCTTACTGATGCAAGCGCCTCGTCCATTGGCACGGATGCCTGCCCATATCGCGATATTCCTTTCATATCTCCAAGCGCCTGCTTAATTGCCTTGCCGAGGACGATTCCGACATCTTCAACAGTGTGATGATAGTCGATCTCGATATCCCCTTTTGCCTTCAGTTTTGCATCAAACAGCCCATGCCTGCACATCAAGGAGAGCATATGGTCAAGAAAAGGGATGGATGTATTTATAGAGTATTTGCCGCTTCCGTCGAGATTTATTTCAACTGATATGTCTGTTTCTTTGGTCCTTCTTTCAACCTTAACCTTTCTCACGCTTTTCCTCCGATGGATTTTCTTAAGGCCTTTATAAAAAAGTTATTTTCTTCAGGTGTTCCGACTGTCACCCTTAATGAGTCTTTGACAGCACTGCTTAAGTTTCTCACCAAAACACCATTTTTTATCAACTTCTCAAAGACTATATCTGCATTTTTTGTCCTGAACAATATGAAATTTGCCTCAGATGGATAGGGCGATACATTATTAATTTTGCTTAATTCCTCAAACAACCTTTCCCTTTCTGAAGTGATATTTTTTATCTGTGATTCTATGACGTCCTTGTTTTTGAATGCCTCCATTGCCATTGCCTGTGATACTGAATTGAGATTAAATGGAAGTCTTACCTTGTTAACCTCATTGATCAAGCCTTCATCAGCTATTAGAAAGCCGACCCTTAATGATGCAAAACCTATTTTGCTTAATGTCCTGAGTATGGCTAAGTTTTTGTAATCCTTTAATAATGGCAAAAAGCCCTTCTCGCTTGAGAATGGCTGATATGCCTCATCCACAACCACAATGCCTTTAGATGCCTCTATGATTTTAAGTATGCTTTCGGCAGAAAAACAGTTTCCTGTCGGATTGTTTGGTGAACTCAGAAATATAAGTTTTGGGTTGTATTTTTTAATGGCAGTGAGCATTTTATCAATATCGAGGTCAAAATCTTTGTTTAATGGTATTCTGATATTTTTCTCTCCCAATGCCTGTGAGATAATGCCGTACATGGAGAATGTTGGCACAGGGTAAAGCACAGGGCCACCAAAAGCAATAATCAAATAGTAAATCAGTTCATCAGAACCATTTCCCAGTAATATGTTTTCTATATTGATTTTGAGGTTTTTTGATATCGTTTTTTTGAGTTCTTTAGCTTCGGGGTCAGGATAGCGGTTAAGCCTTTGAAGGACTTTTTTGTCAGGAGTAATGTCAATGCAATACGGGCTTTCATTGGCATCCAGCTTTACTTTGCATGGTATCTCTTTTGCCTCATAAGGTTTGAGAGAGTGGATATTCGGCTTTGCAAGTTTTGTGAAATCTATGTTTTTCATGATGTTTATAATAAATGGACAGAGAACCGTTGTCAATGTTTTGGTTGTCGGGTATAATGAGTTATGAAAATAAAAAACCTTAGACATATAGGCAGACAGCTTTTTTCCGAAATAGGCAAGACAAGGCTGAAGCCCTTTGCCTCTGAAGCAATTGGCAAAGGTGCATCAGGAGACAAGACATTCCCGATTGATAAAAAGGCTGAGGATATTATCATCGATTCATTGGAAGCCCTTGGCGAGCCGTTGAGTATAGTTTCCGAAGAGGCTGGCCTTAAGGAGATCAAAGACGGTGGCAAAAGGGTATTGATAGACCCCATTGATGGAAGCAAAAATGCCATTACAGGAATACCATTTTATTGCACATCAATTGCAGTTGTTGATGGAGGCAACATAGGTAGCGTATCTCTTGCATACGTTATAAATCTTCTTACAGGCGATGAGTTCTGGGCAGAAAAAGGCAAGGGTGCATTTTTCAATGGCGAAAAGATTCATACACAAAAAGATGATATCTTCTATCTGATCACCTATGAATCGCCGAGTCCGAAAAATGATATCCCAAAGATGATACGACTGCTTTCGGAGGCGAGAAGGACAAGGTGTTTTGGTGCAACGGCATTAGATCTTGCATATGTTGCATATGGCTCTATAAGTATATTTTTGACTCCGTCTCCATCTCGGAGCTTTGATTTTGCAGGCGGTTATCTTCTAATAAAAGAGGCTGGTGGGGTATTCTCTGATACAGATGGAAATCCAATAGAAGATATGGAGATAGGACTTAAAAGAAGCGTACCCATCCTTGCCGCAGGGAATAAACAATTGCACGAAAAGGCATTGAAGCTGTTGCATGGATAAGACTATACCTTCAATTTTTCAATCCTCAGTAGAAAAATATAAAGA
The DNA here is from genome assembly GCA_937960465.1 of uncultured bacterium. Taxonomy (GTDB): domain Bacteria; phylum Nitrospirota; class Thermodesulfovibrionia; order Thermodesulfovibrionales; family Dissulfurispiraceae; genus Dissulfurispira. The sequence continues at coordinate 11,281 of CALGPO010000144.1, read as the reverse complement.
ACGGATTGTATTTAATTATTTTGATGGCTCATGGAAGGCAATGACCTATGAAGAGTTCTTTTTGCTCTCAAATAGTATTGCATCTTTTCTCATAAGCAATGGCCTTGATAAAGGCGGCAGGGCAGCTATAGTTTCTGAAAACAGTCCTGAGTGGTGCGCAGCGTATATGGCAATACTTATGTGCGGAGGGATTGCAGTTCCAATCGATATGCAATTGGGTAGCGATGAGATTAGAAACCTGCTTATTGATTCGGAAACGAAGATTGCTTTTTACAGTTCAAAGACAGAAACCAATGTCTTAAAGGCTGTAGAAGGAACTGATATAAAGGAAATAAATCTTGATACAGCTTTATTCACCCATTCACCAATTTGCCCATTCACCCATTCACCTGTTTTTCCTGACGACATCGCCTCTATCATTTATACATCAGGCACGACAGGAAAGCCCAAAGGTGTGATGCTCACGCATCAGAATTTCTGCTCAGATGCCGATGCTGTCATTAAGGCAAAGGTGGTTACACATGATGACAATGTCATGTCAATACTTCCGCTTCATCATACATACCCATTCATGTGCACATTCATTGTCCCTGTTTTCATAGGCGCAACCATCACCTTTGCGCCTGGTTTAAAGGCAGCAGACCTTATATCAGCAATAAAAGACAGAGATGTGACCATTGTTGTTTCTGTTCCAAGGCTTCTTGAGATGATAAGAAATGGGATTGTCTCAAAGATAAAGGAAAAAAAATTATTTTCAGGGATTGTTTTATGGATGATGAAGTTGTGCGGAATGGTCAGGCTAAAACTTGGTATAAACATAGGAAAGGCTCTATTCAAATCCATTCATAAAAACTTTGGCAGGCTTAAATTTTTTGCAAGCGGGGGTGCAAGGCTGGAGCCGTCTATAATGAAAGACCTTGAGGCATTGGGTTTTACAGTTCTTGAGGGTTACGGCCTGACAGAGACATCTCCTGTTATTACATTCAATCCTCCCGAAAAAAGAAAGCCGGGCTCAGCAGGCAGGCCATTGCCTGATGTTGAGATAAAGGTAAGCGATGACGGAGAGATAATGGTCAAAGGGCATATGGTTATGAAGGGCTATTATAAGAATCAGGCTGCTACTGATGATGCTATAAAGGATGGATGGCTTTTGACAGGCGACACAGGATATCTGGATAAAGATGGCTACCTCTTTATAACAGGACGCAAGAAAGAGATAATTGTTTTGAGTTCCGGAAAAAACATCTATCCGGAGGATGCGGAGATTTTTTATGCATCTATTCCCCTTATCAAAGAGATATGCATTACAGAGATGCAAGGGCAGCTCCATGCAGTAATAGTCCCTGACTTTGAATATGCGAAGAGGTCTTTGATAGGCAATATTTCAGATGCACTGAGGTGGAAAATAAATGCGGTCTCCATGAAACTTCCCGAGTATATGAGGATTAAGGGTTATACCGTGTTTGCAGGGCCATTGCCCCGAACACCACTCGGCAAGCTGAGAAGGTTTATGATAAAAGAGATGTTAAAGACCGAGGGTAAAGAGAGAAGAATAGGCGAAGACAAAAGCCTTATGGAAGATGATGTTGGCAAAAAGGTTGCTAATTGTATAATGGCGCTCATGACAGATGCTGTCCCAATCCTGTCCACCGATAACCTCGAACTCGACTTAGGGTTTGATTCATTAAAAAGGATAGAGCTTGTGTCTTCACTCGAATCCGCATTTTCTGTCAGCCTTCCAGAGACATTCATGGCAGAGGTTCAGACAGTAGGGGATATAGTTTCAAGGCTTAAAGGGTATGTGTCAGGTGAGGGTATAAAGGAAGGCAGCGAGGTATTATGGGAAATTATATCGTGGAAGGATATACTTGAAAGGGAGCCTCTCAAGGAAGACAAGGGAAAGGTTGGTTTCCATTACAGCTTAGTAGAGCTTTTAATAGCATATTGTGTCCGTTTTATACAAACAATTTTATTCAAGTTTTTCTTTCGACTTAATGTGCAAGGAAAGGAACATATCCCTGAGCACGGCCCTTTTGTGATAGCACCAAACCATACGAGCTTCCTTGACGGCTTTGTGATTGCATCGTCTGTTCCATATAAGACCTTTAAAGACCTTTACTTTATTGGCTTTCAGAAATACTTTATAGGAAGGCTCAGGTCATGGTTTGCAAAAATAAGCCATGTCATTCCAATAGATCCGGAGATATATTTAAACAAGGCCTTGCAGATGTCAGCATATGTTTTGAAAAACAAAAAGGCATTATGCATATTCCCTGAAGGTGGACGCTCTTTTAATGGAAGGCTTATGGAGTTCAGAAAGGGCATAGGAGTGCTCGCCGTGGAAATGGATATACCTGTCATACCTGCATTTATCAGGGGAACCTTTGAGGCGCTGCCGAGGGGGGCGAAGTTTATAAGGCCATCAAAAATAGAGGTATTTTTCGGGGAGCCCATTAGCGTATCAGACATTGATATGCAGCAGAAGCCGGAGGGCATCGATAAATATCAGTATTTTACGGAAGAGTTGAGAAAGAGGGTGATATCTCTGTCAAAAAATAGATAAAATCTCTTCAGATGTGTTAAATTTAATAAATTAAAAAGCAAAAGGAGTTTATATGTCAGACATTAAATATAAGGAATACACACCTGAAGAGAGCGAGATTTACGAGAAGGCTATGGCCATGATAAGGGAAGGGCTGAAAAACGGTCTTAACTTTAATGAGGCATGCAGCGTTGTTGATGTCAAAGATGAAGAATTAAAAAGGTATATTGTGGATGATGCACTCAAGGTGATGATTGCCGAGATGCATTACGCAAAGGGGATGGCATTGAGGCAGGTTGCAGATGCATTGAAAGTTCCATTAAAGGCAATAGATATTGCGAACATGGAAATGCTCGAAGATGTGGGCATAACAGCAGCAGATATTTACAGGAAGAGCAATCCTGGCAGCCCCATAGGTAATGCATAAGTCATCGTTAGGAGGTGTTTAAATCATGATGTTCAGCAAGGTCTTATCATTAAGCGATATAAAAAATGAGCCCTTTGTTATAGAGCATATAAGGTGGGACATCGAACCAAAGGATTTAATGGAGCCGAGATCTTTGATAACAGATGAGGGAATAAAAACAAGGGGGGCGATAAAGGGTTATATTTTTTATATAGATACGATGGATAAAAAACCAATCCTTTTCCTGATGCGGCATACTGCTGCCGACTATGCAGAGACACTGGCACGGATAGACGAAATTCCTCAGGATTTGTTGCTCGAAGCCGTGGAAGAAAATAAAAACAAGGCATACTTCGGCATGTATCCGATTAACAAGAAAGTGGAAGAATGGCTTAAGAGAGAGTTAGGAGTTCTTTAAAGTTTTCTAAAACCTCAAATCCATCTGCTGGTTTGTCATGCTTTTTTGAATTTGCTCTGATCTTTAAGAGGAGATATTTTATCCCGAAATTTTTTGCTGTCCTGAGTATCTCTGCTGTATCGTCAATAAAAAGGGTCTTTTCTTTATCAAACTTTAATATCTTTTCTGTTTTCTCCCAGAAACCTACCATCTCTTTCGGATAGCCTATCTCAAAGGATGTAATGCATTTGTCAAAGTACTTGCCTATTTCTGTCTTTTTCAATTTTATGTCCAGAACCTTATAATGGGCATTGGTTACCATGTATACCTTTTTCCTATGCCTTTTCAGCATTTTCAAGAAGTCTTCAACATGGGGATGTACTTCGATGAGGTGTTTTATCTGCTCTTTCAGGGCCGGGATGTCAAGGTCAAGCTCCCTCGACCAGAAATCTATGTCTGTCCAATTCAGCGTGCCTTCATGTGCCTTGTACTTTAAAAGCAGTTCTTCCTTTGCCTTTCCGAATGTGATTTTGTGCTTCTCTGCATACTTTTCTGGGACGAGGTGCTCCCAGAAATAGTCATCGAAATATTTGTCCAGCAGCGTCCCATCCATGTCAAGAAGGACGAATTTAATTTCTTTCAGCGGTATCATTCCTCACCACTGTACCACGACTGGTCTATGTAATTTTCTGTCCTCTCGTATATCAATTCCATGATCTCTTTCAATTCCTGAAATATCTCGTCAAACAGTTCGTTGTCTGTTGCATCTTCCGGCTCGATATCATAGCTGTAATGTATTTCGTATTCCTTGAAGGGCTCGTCGCTGCCGATGATCTCTCTGATCATCAGAATCGGTTCTGTGTCTGGATATTCCTCGTTTATCTCATCGATCAATGCCTCTATGTCTGGATAGCCCTTCATGATCGGAAGCTTTATCGTAAATTCCAGTTCTACAGATGTATCTACATCGCTGTCTTCATCTGTTGTGATCTCTTCGTACAGGGTCATTCCTGTCTGGAAGGCGTCATAGACAAAGGATACGGTTGCCGATACTGGAAATGGCTGTTCCATATTTGGCAGTGTCAGGGAAAACCTGCCTTCCCTGTCGAGGGTGAACTGCTCTATAAGAACCTGCATGTTGTATATATCGAGATGATTCTTTGCAGACTCTGCTATTGTCATCTGTACTTCTTCGAATCTTGCCATACTTCCTCCAATTGCTTAAAATAGGTACAGTAAGTCAGCAGGACAGCCTGACTTTTGCAAAACTATTAGCCGTTGGTGCTTAGTAAGTAGCAAAACTGAATATAAATGTTCTTTTCAGTGCAAATGGAAGGGGCAGTCGTTACTTTGCCCCTCAGAGAACCCAGAAGTTTTGCTTCAAGTCAGGCTGTCCTGCTGACTTTATTATACCATTAATGATAAGACTTATGACGAATAAGGTGGTTGTGATAACAGGAGCATCAGGTGGTCTGGGAAAGGAAATTACCCTATCATTTTCTGAGAATGGATACAGGGTTGTCATAAATTACCTCGAATCCGAAAAAACGGCGCATGAAATTGTCGGAGCAATTGGCGATACGGCAATTGCAGAAAGGGCTGATGTAAGCATATCGGAGGATGTTTCGAAGATGGCAGAGACTGTCCATGAAAAATGGGGAAGGGTAGATGTCCTTATAAACAATGCAGGGATAACAAAAGATTCGCTTTTGATAAAGCAGAATGAAAATGATTGGGACAGGATAATGGATGTAAATCTCAAGGGAGCGTTTAACTGTATAAAGGCATTTGTACCTCTTATGAAGGATGGCGGGCATATAATCAACATATCTTCGTATTCAGGACTGAAGGGCAAGGAAGGGCAAGCTGCGTACAGCGCCTCAAAGGCTGCATTGCTTGGGCTCACAAAGACAGCAGCAATTGAGCTTGCAGAATATAAAATAAGAGTAAATGCTGTTTTGCCCGGATATATGCCTACTAAGATGGGGATTAAAGCAGATGAAGCCTTAAGAAGGGCAAAAGAGGCCAGCCTTTTAAATACACTTTCAGACTCAATGGAGGTAGCGAGATTTATCGTCTATCTTGCGGGCACCGAAAATATCACTGGGCAGATATTTTGTCTTGAGAGTAGGATTATTTAAATAAAGGAGACGGAAATGTCAAGAGGCATTTTCATAACAGGCACAGATACAGGCGTGGGCAAGACGATTGTGTCTGCTGCAATAATCAGGGCATTAATAAAGAAAGGCATTAGAGTCGGCGCTATGAAGCCGATTGAAACGGGATGCATAAGGGCAGAAGTCAGGAAGGAGGATGATTTAATTCCTTCTGATGGGATGTTCTTAAAAGAGATGGCGGAGATGGATGATTCTATTGATATGATTACACCAATCCGTTATGAAGAGCCTCTTGCGCCAATGGTTGCGGCTGAATTGAAAAAAAGGCCTGTTGACCTTGATGAAATTTTCAGCACTTATGGCGCTCTTTCTAAGAAATACGATTTTATGGTAGTGGAGGGAGTAGGGGGACTGCTTGTGCCTATTACATTTGTGCGGCAGAACGACAGTGCAACAGAGCAGCAGTTTAAAGATCCTTCAGCCTATTTCGTATCTGACCTGATAAGGGACTTAAAACTTCCTGTAATTGTTGTGGCAAGACCCACACTCGGAACGATAAATCATACACTACTAACAGTCAACTACGCATTGAGGGAAGGTATCAATATCTTTGGAGTTATTATTAATTTCAATAATCCCCCAGAGAACAATCTTACTGAGAAAACAAATCCTGAAGTGTTAAGGCAACTCTGCCCCGTGCCTGTAATCGGAATAATGCCATATAACAAGGATATTACAAAAAAGAATATTGAGAATGCCGCGATTAAACATCTTGATGTAAGTGTACTATTTTAAAGGATTATTTTTGTCGTCGAGTTTGACTATAATCGGCTTGAAGTCCTTTATCTCTGCATCAGCCATATAGCAGTAAGCGAAGATGATTATCCTGTCGCCGACCACGCCTTTTCTTGCTGTGGGACCATTCAGGCAGAATTCCCGTGAACCCGGCTTTCCCGGAATAACATAGGTCTCAAACCTTTCGCCGTTGTTAAGGTTGCTTATCATAACTTGCTCATAAGGGAGTATATCCGCTATATCCATCAATTCCTTATCAATGGTAATACTTCCTTCATAGGCAAGGTTTGACTCGGTAACAGTTGCCATATGTATCTTTGATCTCAAGAAACATCTAAACATATTACTATTCTATTATCTTCGGGACCCTGTAGAATTTCTCCGTGGAATCAGGTGCATTCTTCAGTGCATCTTCCACTGGCAGGGAGGCTGCAGGAATATCATCCCTCATTATGTTATTCAACGGTATTACATGGGATGTAGGCTCTATATTACCAGTATCGAGGCTGTTTAGCTGTTCCACATACTCTATTATCGAGTTCAACTGTCCGCTGAAGATATCTATCTCCTTATCCGACAGGGAGAGCCGTGAAAGGCTGGCAATGTGTTTAACATCTTCACTTGTTATTCTCATTTTTTATCTTCCTTTTGCCTATAGTCTTTCTAAATTTGCATATCTTGCAACAAGACGCTTAATTCCAATGCCTGGGAAGTTTACAGTTAATTTTGTATCATTCCCTTCTTCGCAGCAGTCTCTGACTACGCCAACTCCCCATGAAGGATGTTTTACCCTGCATCCGACAACATATGCAGTAGTAGGCTTTTTAGGAGATGGTTTTACAGGCTCAGGCGCTGTCTCTGCTTTCTGCTGGACCTTTTCTATCCAGTGGCAACAGTCCTTTGGAATATCCTGCAAGAATCTTGAAGGCTCCTGTTCCTGGACCTTTGAATAGAGTCTCCTTCTCTTTGCGGCTGTAAGACAAAGGATGTCTTTTGCCCTTGTCATGCCAACATAGAATAGCCTTCTTTCTTCCTGCATTTCAGAGGCGTCATCGATTGCCTTGAAATAGGGGAGGATGCCTTCTTCGATGCCTGTGACAAAGACCACAGGGAATTCGAGCCCTTTTGCGCTATGAAGCGTCATGAGAGATACAGACATCTTTTTAGAGGTGTCGTCAGTTGTTGATACGAGAGATACCCTGTCTGCAAAGTCCTTGACAGATATATTCTCTGCCGAGGATACTAGTTCTAATATGTTCTGCAGCCTTTCCTCCTCGATGTCTTCTATATAGCCTGTTTTTTCCACAATATCCTTGAGCATATCGGCAGCGGTTTTGTGAGGGGTCGATGATATGCCTTCCACGATTTTCACGAACTCGCTCAGCTTGTCTTTAATGGACGATGCCACGCTATTGGACTTTAGTATCAGTTTTATGGCAGCGAAGAGGCTGACAGAGTTCTTCTTTGCCTCCTGCTCTATCTTCGATATGGTGGATGCCCCTATGCCTCGAGGAGGGCTGTTTATTATCCTTCGTAGGCTTACATTGTCATCGGTGTTAAGGGCTATTTTCATGTATGAGATAATATCCTTTATTTCACGCCTGTGGTAGAAGCTCACGCCGCTTATAACATGGTAAGGGATATTTTCTTCCCTTAAGGCGTCTTCTAATGCCCTTGCCTGGAGGTTTATCCTGTAAAGAATTGCAAAGTGGCTGTATTCGAAGTTGCCCTTAAGGTAGAGGTCTTTTATAGTGCGCGCAACGTATCTTGCCTCTTCCTCCTCTGAGTTAAGCCTGCAGTAGAAGACCTTTTCTCCGCAGCCTTTTTCTGTCCAGAGTCTTTTCGGTTTCCTCTGGGGATTTCTGGATATTACCGCGCCAGATACATCGAGGATATTCTGTGTTGACCGGTAATTTTGCTCGAGTTTGATAATCGTTGCATCGGGGAAGTCCTTTTCAAAATTCAGGATGTTGCTCACATCGGCGCCTCTGAACTTGTATATGCTCTGGTCGTCATCACCAACGGCACAGATATTCTTATGTCCTGCCATTAACTGCAGGAGCCTGTACTGTGCGTGGTTTGTATCCTGAAATTCATCCACAAGGATGTATGGAAACATATCATTGTATTTGGCAAGCGTCTTTGGATTCTCCTCGAATAATCTGACGGTGAGCATTATCAGGTCATCGAAATCTAATGCATTGCATCTCTTCAGTTCATCCTGATATTTCAGGTATACCCTTCCGAGTTTCTCGTCGAAGCTGAAGCCGTCTCCCTGAGACAGAAACTCTTCTGGAGAAACTAATGATGATTTAAGTATGCTTATCCGTGAAGCAACGCCTTTGTAAAGTGCCTCGTATATTTTTAATTCTTTGAGAATGTGCCTTATTAGATTGCACTGGTCGTCATCGTCATATATGGAGAAGTCGGATTTATATCCCAGTGCCTTTATCTCCCTTCTGAGAATCTTATTGCACTGTGAATGGAATGTCCCTATCCATGTCTGCCTCATATCATGTTCAATAAAGCGGGAGATCCTTTCTTTCATTTCGTTTGCTGCTTTGTTTGTGAAGGTGACAGCGAAGATGGATGAAGGACGGTATTTCTTTTTTCTTACGAGATAGGCAAACTTGTGGGTTATTACCCTTGTCTTACCGCTGCCTGCCCCGGCAAGTACGAGAAGAGGTCCTTTTGAATACAGTATGGCCTCTTTTTGCTGGGGGTTGAGTTCTTCTAATAAGACATCTTTTGCCATTGGTTTGTCTCCTTAATTATAGCATATTAATGGTTCATAGTTCATGGTTGATAGTTCACAGTTGGCATTTATAGCTTTTAAAATCTATGAGCAATGAACTATAAACGATGAACTATTCCACTGTTACGCTTTTAGCCAGATTCCTTGGCTGATCCACATCACAACCCCTTAAAACAGCAATATGATATGCAAGGATCTGAAGGGGAATTGTGAGAAGCACTGTATTTAAATAATTGTTGCTTCCATTTATGGAAATGGAGTATTTGGAAAGTTTCGTTGCAGCCTCGCCATCTTTTGAAGTAACAGCTATTATAGTGCCTCCCCGGCTCTTTACCTCTTCAATGTTAGATAAAACCTTTTCATATAGTCTTCCTGAAGGGGCAAGGACAACAACAGGCATCTCCTCATCAATAAGGGCAATGGGGCCATGCTTCATCTCGCCTGCTGGATATCCTTCTGCATGGATGTATGATATCTCCTTTAATTTTAATGCACCCTCCAGTGCTATAGGATAATTTATCCCCCTGCCGAGATACAGGAAATCCTTTGCCTTGAAAAGCTCCTTTGCTATAGCACTTATTTCACCATCGAGATCCAGTGCATGCTCTATGCCTGCAGGAAGGTGGAGGAGTTCTTCTATAAGCACGAAGGAGGCTTCATCGGATAAAATTTTCCTGGCCTTACCAAATGCTATTGATAGAAGATATAAGGCTACAATCTGCGTTGTGAATGCCTTCGTGGATGCCACGCCGATTTCCGGCCCTGAATGCGTATAGAATACGAAATCCGATTCGCGGGATGCAGTGCTGCCTATTACATTGCATATGGTCAGTATCTTTGCACCAAGCGTCTTGGCCTCTCTTATTGCTGCGAGGGTGTCTGCTGTCTCTCCTGATTGTGTTATTGCTACGAAAAGAGTGTTGCCGGTTATTATTGGATTTCTGTACCTGAATTCCGAGGCTATATCAACCTCAACAGGTATCCTCGACAGTTCCTCTATCATGTATTTACCTACAATACCGGCATGATACGATGTGCCGCATGCAACAATGAATACCTTGTCTATGGCTTTGATGTCTTCTGCACTGAGGCCGAATTCCTCAAGGGCTACCTCTCCATTTTCCGGCATAACCCTTCCCCTAATGGTATCTGCTATTGCCCGAGGTTGCTCGTATATCTCTTTCAGCATGAAGTGGCGGTAACCGCCCTTTTCAGCCATAGAAGGGCTCCATGATATGGTAACTACATTTTTATTTAAAAGGACTCCCTCGAAGTCAGTTATGATTACACCGTCCCTGTGCATTACTGCCATTTCATTATTTTCGAGGAATATGACCTCCTTTGAATGGCTCAGAAAGGCAGGGACATCGGATGCAAGAAAATACTCCACTTCTCCAAGCCCTATTACAAGGGGACTTTCCTTTCTTACTGCTACTATCTTATCGGGTTCCCTTTCATTGATGACGGCGAATGCATAGGCGCCTTTAACTTCTTTCAGTGCTATTCGTACTGCTTCTTCGAGAGGGTTGTTTTTAGAATACTTGTTTATCAGATGGCACAAGACTTCTGTATCCGTCTCTGATGCGAATATGAATCCATCTTTCTGAAGCCTGTGTCTCAACTCCACATAGTTTTCTATTATTCCATTGTGGACAATGACTATCCCATCCGACCTGTGGGGATGGGCATTCTCATCAGATGGTCTGCCGTGGGTTGCCCATCGCGTGTGGCCAATTGCAAGATTGCTCGAAATGTTGTATTTATTAACTATGTTCTCAAGGTCATGGATTTTGCCCTTGCACCTTTTGACCTCTATTTTTTTATCAGTGAAATATGCGATGCCTGCAGAATCATAGCCCCTGTATTCGAGCCGCTTCAGTCCGTCCATCACTACAGGTATGGCATTTTTATTGCCTATATATCCTATTATTCCGCACATTAATATCTCCTGCTATTTTTTTCTGACTTCTGACTTCTGACTTTTCCTTACAGTTGCATAAAATCAAAGGTTACAGCAAGGACTAACATGCGTAAAAGACTTTGCCTGCGACACCTTATAAGATTTTCATACCACCATATTGTATTCAGCATTGGATTCAACCCTCTGTTAAAACATTTATACTCTGCATGAATACGGTTTCTGTCGCTTGTAAAGGCTTTGAAGCATGTTAGTCCTTGCTGTCTATGCAACATTAAGGTTTTGTCTTCTGTCTCTTAATCGCCCATTCCTCTATATGTCTTTGGTCTGCCCTGCTCACTGCAAGGGAAA
>CALGPO010000143.1 GCA_937960465.1 uncultured bacterium | reverse complement strand
AGTATAAATGTTTTAACAGAGAGGTGAATCCAATGCTGAATACGATATGGTGGTATGAAAATCTTATAAGGTGTCGCAGGCAAAGTCTTTTACGCATGTTAGTCCTTGCTGTAACCTGTGATTTTATGCAACTGTAAGGTTTATGCATAGCAGAGGACTATCAATGGTTTGTCTAAACAGAGAGCAATGTAGTAGGTGACATATTCAAGAAAATGTTTTTAAAATATTTCGACGGAGAACAAAAAAACTGTAGAGGTTCCGCTTTACAGTGTGATTAAAGTGGGTAATCTGAGAGTTGATTAGCATGAGACCAAGAGGGCGCTACTTGCAGTAAGCATCACAACGTTTGGTGGAATACTGGTATGGATTGCTTTATTTTTTTTATAAAGGAGGGTCTATGGATGCGATTGTTGTTTATATAACCGCGCCAAATGAAGAAGAGGCGGCAAAGATAGCTAAAACCGTTGTAGAAGGAAGGCTTGCAGGCTGTGTGAATATTGTAAAGGGTATGCGCTCTATTTATAGCTGGCAGGGGAAGATGGAAGACGATTCGGAGGCCTTAATGATTGTCAAAACCCAGAGGCATTTATTTGAACCTCTTAAAAAACGTGTTAAAGAGTTGCACAGTTATACCGTGCCCGAGATAATTGCCTTGCCAATAATTGAAGGCTCGGAGGATTATCTATACTGGCTGAAGGAAGTGACGAAATGAAAGATGAGATTTATACAGACATAATCTGTAAGGGATTCTGCAAGTACTACAAAAAAGGCAAGGAAGAGCTTCACTGCAATGGATACGAAATTCTGAGGGATAACCTCACCGCTCATGAATTAGAGATGCTTGTCGGATCATTGAAATGCGGAGATGAGATTAAAAACCGTATTCCTGCAAAAAACAAAAAATTGATAAATCTTGTATGCACAGAATGCGATTTCTTTATAGACGAATGCGATTATACAGACAACCGCTCAGAACCGCCATGCGGCGGATATATAATTATCAACCTACTATGCGATTGATCTGTTTCTGCCTCGTATTTTCGGGTCTTGTATTTTCAGCAGCCCTGTTTGTATTCTGGTATGCCTGTAATGCACGCTGGGATTCGATATTTCTATTTTCCTGAGTCTTTTGCTGTGTCTCCACATTGAAGGTATTTGCAGTTTTGCTCGCATTTTTGGCCCTGCCCTGTCTGCTCAGAGTTACTCTGACATCCTCGGTAGGCAGGGTATTTCTTTCTGCATTCTCTCCCTGTTGCGTTTGCCTCTGGGCTTGCTGTGACTGTGGATTCTTTTTCTTTTGAATATCGTATCTTGAAATTATATCTGTTTGTAATTGGTTATTTGATGACTGGTTTACCGGCATTTTAAACACCTCCTCTTCTTATCCTGATTGTATTGGCGTGCGCCTCAAGCCCCTCTGCGTCGGCAATCGCCTCTACAGCATCTGATAAAAGCATAAACCCTTTTTTGTCAAATTGCAAGAGGCTTGTTCTTTTTATGAAATCATAAACTCCAAGAGGAGATGAAAATCTTGCGGTGCCGCCTGTAGGCAGAGTGTGATTTGGCCCTGCTGAATAATCTCCGAGAGGTTCTGGTGTCCATTGTCCCAGGAAAATAGCGCCTGCATTTTCTATAATCTCAGCATCCTTTTCAGGTTTTTTTGTCATTATCTCAAGATGTTCAGGGGCAATCGCATTTGCTATATCTGCGGCCTCTTTAATGCTCTTTGTCTTGATTATAGCCCCAAATCTTTTCAGTGATTTTCTTGCTATATCTTTTCTTTTCAACCCCTTAAGTTGAGTATTCAATTCCCGAATTACATTGCCTGCAAGAACTTCTGAATCTGTTATCAATATGCTGGATGCCAGTTCATCATGCTCTGCCTGACTTAGCATATCAGCAGCGACAAATTCAGGATTTGCGGTTTCATCTGCTATTATCAATATCTCGCTTGGCCCTGCGATCATGTCGATGTCAACTTCTCCAAAGACCATTTTTTTTGCGAGAGCAACATAGATATTTCCGGGGCCGACTATCTTATCCACTTTTTTTATGCTCTCTGTGCCGTATGCCATAGCGCCGACTGCCTGAGCGCCTCCAATCCTGTAAATCTCTTTAACGCCGAGCATCTCGATTGCTACCATAACATAAGGATTTGTTTCTCCAATGAGAGTGGGAACACATAAGCATATATTTTTAACACCAGCTACCTGCGCCGGGATGACATTCATTAATACTGTTGAGGGATAAGATGCCTTTCCTCCGGGAACATACACACCTGCCCTTTCAATAGGCATGATTATCTGCCCAAGCAATGCACCGTCCTTCTTAAATGACCATGATTTTTCCCTTTGTCTCTCGTGAAAATCCCATATTCTTTTGGCTGACAATTCCAATGCCCTGATAATGGTTTTATCTGCCCTTTTTGAATGTCTTGCAATATCAGAGGCTTTAAGCCTTAGAGGGAGGTCGTGTTTGTCGAATCTGCGGGTGTATTTCTCTACAGCCGAATCTCCGTTTTTCCTCACATCAGCAAGGATATTTTTTACTGCCTTTTCTATTTCAGGGCTGACGCCTAATGCCCTTTTCCTGAGGAGCTTAAGGAATGCTGATATTTCTTTTTTGTTTTCTATAATTCTCATAATCTTCCCTTAAGCAGGTCATTAACTACCGATGGGTCGGCGAGCGTGGAGGTGTCTCCCAGATCATCCACATCACCCTTTGCTATTTTTCTCAGAATCCGTCTCATTATCTTGCCACTCCTTGTCTTTGGAAGGCCTGGCGCAAACTGTAGCTTGTCAGGAGTTGCAATAGGGCCTATTACTGCTCTCACATGCCCTACAAGTATCTTTTTCAGTTCATCAGATGGCTGATGTCCCTCTTTGAGGGTTACATAAACATATATGCCCTCACCTTTAATCTCGTGCGGAAAGCCAACCACTGCTGCCTCTGCAACCGCCTCATGACTGACAAGTGCTGACTCGACCTCTGCGGTACCCAATCTGTGGCCCGATATGTTGATGACATCGTCTATCCTTCCCATAAGCCAGTAGTCGCCGTCTTCATCTACCCTTGCTCCGTCTCCTGTAAAGTATTTTCCGGGGAATCTTGAGAAGTAGACCTCTTTGACTCTCTTGTTTTCGGTATCTCCATATGTTCCCCTTATCATTCCGGGCCATGGTTTTTCTATTACGAGGTATCCTCCTTCGTTGACACCTGCGGGTGAGCCGTTTTCTTTAAGTACTGCAGGAACTACTCCCGGGAATGGCCTGTTTGCTGAGCCCGGTTTCAGGGTCATTGCACCGGGAAGGGGTGTTATGAGTATTCCCCCTGTCTCTGTCTGCCACCATGTGTCCACGATGGGCAGTTTGCCTTTTCCAACATGGGTGTGATACCACATCCATGCCTCGGGGTTTATTGGTTCCCCAACGCTTCCGAGCACTCGGAGAGATGAGAGGTCATGTTTTGTTACCCAGCTTTCTCCTTCCCTCATGAGAGCTCTTATTGCAGTTGGAGCAGTATAGAAAATATTCACCCTGTGTTTGTCGCAAATCTCCCAGAACCTTCCGGGATTGGGATATGTGGGAATACCTTCGAACATTAAACTTGTTGCTCCATTGCTCAATGGCCCGTAAACAATGTAGCTATGTCCTGTTACCCATCCTATGTCAGCAGTGCAGAAGTGGATGTCTTCATCGTGGTAGTCGAATATCCATCTGAATGTGAGGTTTGTGAAGAGCATGTATCCGCCTGTTGTGTGAAGGACGCCTTTTGGTTTTCCTGTTGAGCCTGATGTATAAAGGATGAATAATGGGTCTTCAGAGTCCATCCATTCAGGCTCGCAGTAGTTTGCTATATCAGGGGCGTTGTTCTCATCATGCCACCATAAGTCTCTGCTCGGCTCCATGTCTATAGCCGCGTCCGTTCTTTTTACAACTATCACCTTTTCGACATTAGGACATTCATGGAGTGCTTCGTCTGCATTAGCCTTTAGAGGGACAAATCTTCCACCTCTTACTCCCCTGTCTGAAGTGATTAATAGCTTTGACTGACAGTCCTGTATCCTGTCTCTTAGTGCCTGGGCACTGAATCCTCCGAATACTATGCTATGGATTGCCCCTATTCTTGCGCATGCGAGCATTGCTATTGCAAGCTCCGGTATCATCGGCAGATAGATGGTTACCCTGTCTCCTTTTTTTACACCATGCTTCTTAAGTACATTGGCAAACCTGTTGACCTCATAATAAAGTTGCTGATATGTGTATGTCCTGTAACCTCCGCCGTCCATCTCCCATATTATCGCAGCCTTGTTCCTTATGGGTGTGTTTATGAACCTGTCAAGGCAGTTATAGGATGCATTCAATTTACCGCCTATGAACCATTTTATCTCCGGTTTTTCAAAGCTCCATTCAAGAACCTTGTCCCATTTCTTGAACCATGTCAGATTCTTTTCAGCCATCTCCGACCAGAAGCCATCCGGGTCTTCAATAGACCTCTTGTATATCTGCTCATATTCCTTCATGCTCTTGATATGTGCCCTTTCACTGAATTCTTTTGCTGGCGGAAATGTCCTTTTTTCCGCCATCAAGACATCAATACTCTCTTTAGTAGACATTCCTGTAATCCTCCTCTGTGGTAAGTTTTAAATATTACCTAAATTAAGCGATTCTATATTCAGACCTGTCTGCGTGCAACGCACAGGCAGTGCCTGCCTTACAAAATCGCTCAACCTTAGATTATTATTATATACTATTCTGCACCGATTCCCACATATGTCCTGAGTTTTTCTTCTTCAAACTTATCTTCAGCATAGACAGGCTTTTTGTTACTGTGGATAATGTTCCTTGCTATTGTTTGTGTTTACCTTAATGTTGCATAGACAGCAAGGACTAACATGCTTCAAAGCCTTTACAAGCGACAGGAAACCGTATTCATGCAGAATATAAATGTTTTAACCGTAACTCCGCCTCAAATACGTAATAGGAATTAGTAAAAGTAAGCAGAGACTGACTTTTCCACTCATTATTAATATTTCGAGTATACGTAACTACAGTATGCAACATCCTGAATGGGCATTAAAACAAGGGCACTGAACTCAGGTTTAAAGACACATATTGTTGGGAGGGGGAACAATTATATGCTAATTGATGCAACTCATCTGCTTTCTTATTCGCAGGGTATGGAGATTGCCAAGATAGGATATAACAATCAGCATGAGTTTACTCCTCAAGTCAATCTGCTTTTCATTTATTCAGCCACACTGAAGATTCCTGTCTATTACAGGATTGTTTCTGGCAATGTAAAGGAGGTCAAGGCATTTAAACTCACCCTGCAGGACA
>CALGPO010000142.1 GCA_937960465.1 uncultured bacterium | reverse complement strand
TTTGAAGATAATATAAGGAAATTGACTCTTTTGATCATATAGCAAACCCTCTTCCTCGGTGTTATTTCTTCCCTTAAAACCCTAACTTGAATGAATGGTAAGAGTTTTTGTTTTATCATATCTGTAAGTCTCCTTTTTTGTTTTTTTACACATTGGGTGATATTTTATATCATCCAAAAATCAAATAAAAAAGGAGGCTTTTTAAAAGGTCTTTCGCAAAAACTTGAAAAAGGAATTAATAACAAGATCAAGAGGCTAAGGCGCATGGCTTACGGCTACAAAGATGTAAAGTACTTCCTACTGAAGATTTATCAACATTGTGGACTGCTTGTTCCTAAGCTTTCAACTTAAATACAAATGAGGGGGAAAAGCAAGAAAGTCGATTCCCGAATACTTTTTAGAATTCTATTACATATTTGAGGCAGAGTTACGGTTTAATCCTTTCAGCCTTATAAAAACCCAATCTCGCAGCCTGTTGTCTCTCAAAGGTTATGCCCTTTAATGTAAGCTGCCACACAAGCTCTCCATCTTGAGTAACCTCAATTATTTTTGTCGTGCCTGTAATCAGGGTGTTGCCATTTGGAAGCCTATTGGCATCCCTTACGGGCCATGTATTTGAATCGCTCATTATGTATTGCCATACGATTTTGCCATTGGTATCTATTTCGATCACAGTATGTGGTCTTTTATGATTTACAAACAGAATGTTTCCATTGGAAAGAACCTCGGGGTCATGTTGGTATCTCATAAGTCCTTCTCCAATTGTTTTAACAACCTTGCCTTGCGGGTCAACCTCTATTAGAAAGTTAAAATTTCTTAGACTGATCAAGGTATTGCCATTGGACAATCTGGTAACAGCATTAGTATGGGTCCAGCCCTGGTTGGAAATATCTCTATAGGGTAGCCTAAAAAAGTGGTCCTTAGCATACCACGCCCAAACAATCTTCCCTTTTGGGTTAATCTCTTTTACCTGTGCATCATCTGGAGTATCGCCTCCACCCCATACCACAAGTGTATTGCCATTAGGCAAACGGTCAGCATCATGGGATACCCTCTCATCCAGATATGACCAGATAACATTGCCGTTTCTATCGATCTCATAGACACCATTACGGGGAAGTACAAACAGGATATTATTGTTCGGTAGCCATTCAACATCAAAGCCTGGATTGTTATATTGTTTTAAATGTGCTGGAAGCACATATTCCCAGACAATCTCTCCTCGCATATTAACCTCAATTATCCTTGGTTTATCAGGGTTGTGGTTGTCTGCAAATAAGGTGGTGCCATTGAATGCCTTTTCTGGACGATAAATATCAACATGGATATCAGGGTCTACAATGGCTGGGTTATACATAATTGCCTTGCTATTCATAGTGGTACATCCACTAAAAATTGCAACTACAGAAATTACACAAAAGAATAAAAATATCACTATGCCTTTTTTAAACATGTTTTACCCCTCCCCTGCCCGCAATGAGCAGATAACAAGGCTAAAGCTGGCAGAAGTGACTGAAAGGCATTTCTTACGAAGCCGTTAGCAGTTTGATAGGAGGCGTCGGTTTCGTTTCTGCCAGATGCAGCCGCGATAAGTGGTCAAGGCGAAGCCAATGACCTCTTATCGTTACCAGTGTTTGTGAAGTTCTGCCTTTGCAGGATTTAGACAAGCGTAAGCTTGCTACAAACACTGTGTTAGCTGTATTAAAGTACGTAAGGTATTGGAGCACCGAGAAAAACAATAAAAAAGGAGTAACAGGGTTTTTCATCACCCCATTACTCCATCGATTAGCAGGAACCTTTGCACTTGCAGGTGGTTGACCCTTTCTTGGATACCTTTCTTATAACCATATCGACACCTCCCTTTCATAGGGTTAATCCAGGGCTTCATGCCCTGATATTTTATGTTTTCATTATATCATAACCATAGCATTTGTAAAGGTCTTTTTTTCTGCTATCTTCAGCGCGAAATCTGCATCCCCCCCTGCACTCATTAATGAACCTGCATGATATATCAGAACATTCCAGTTCATCTAACTTCACAGGCATTATCCTTTCCCATGCCCTTCTCAGCCCCTCACTGATATTGCCAACAGGCGTGTGAGAATAAAAGGCGCATTTGCATATGTTCCCATTAGCAAGCACTGACATGAGATGCAGTCCGCATGCAAAGCCTTCTCCTCCACCATGAAGTTCCCCGCCAAAGCCATAATTAAGATATTTTCCCGCTATCTCGGGCGAAACCTGAAAAACAGGATTTCCCTTTAAATTGCCAGAAACGCACGGCACATCCACTGTCCAGTCTTTGATGCCGATTTTTCTAAATAGATTACCCATCTCATCGAATTCATCGAGATTCCTGCCATGAACCATTGTAGCTATCGAGACAATAATTCCTGTATCAATTGCTTCGTGGATCCTATTCATTACAATCTTGTATGTACCTTTCCCCCTTATTGCCTCATGCCCGTGTTCCATACCATCAACGCTGAACTGTATTTCATCCACATTAAGTCCCTTTAAAACTTTTTTATTTAACAAAAGGCCGTTTGTGAAGAGTATCTTCCTGAAATTATATTCGGGCAATAATGTATTGATTTCATTAAAATGGTTGTGCATCAAAGGCTCCCCTCCTGTTATCAAAAGGCGCAGCCCTTGCATCTCTTCTAACTCATCAAGAACAATCTTTATTTTATCAGTGGAAATTTCATTATTCATAGGCTTTCCTATATAACAATGCCCGCATTTAAGATTGCACTTATCAGTAATCTGGAGTTCGAGATACCTCAATGAAGGGACTGGAGATTTTACAAGCACTGGCCTCTTAGTGTTGACAGCTTCTTTGGTCAATATCCCTTCTGAAAGGCAATAATCAATAAATCCGGTATCTGCATTGTCAATACACCCTTCAGGTGCTGAGCACTTTTTTAAAAATTCAAAGGCATCATCATCCAGTTCATAGAGTTCGTCTCCTCTTATGTCATAAACCGATAGAGTCTCAAGCCATTTCAGGACAAACCCGTCTGAAAGATAATATCTCATAGTCTATTTTAACCTAAATTGAGCAATTATATAGTTTGATTTTATAAGGCAAGCAATGCTGAAAGACTTTAAACTCCGCACTAAGCATATTGTCTCTATGTTTAGCAATCTGATAAACTCCCATATGCTCAATACCTTAAATTCTCTTGAAAAGAAACTTTATCAACTCATCATCAGTAGACTCGATGGGGATAACATTCAATCAGAAGAATATCAAAATAAAATATTTAATCTTGTTGAAAAAGGCATTGGCGGCTTTATAATCTTTGGCGGAGAGAAAGATGAAATAAAGGAATTCATCGCTGGATTACAGGCAGCCTCGGAAATACCGCTCTTTATAGCATCCGACATTGAGCGCGGAGTCGGACAGCAAATAAAAGCCGCAACAAATTTTCCATGCCAGATGGCAGTGGCAGCAGCTATAGATAAAGACAGACCTGAAGATATATTGCTCCTCAACATAATAATACAGGCCATAGCAGATGAGGCTATAGATATCGGGATAAACATGCCTTTGATTCCAGTAATGGATGTAAATCAGAATCCGGACAATCCCATAATATGCACAAGGGCTTTTTCCGACAATCCCCAAACAGTGGCGTGGTTTGGCTCGCACTATATAAAGTTCCTCGAAGACTTGGGACTAATAAGCTGTGCCAAGCACTTTCCAGGTCATGGAGATACTGCTGTAGATTCTCATATCTCCCTTCCTGTTATCACTAAATCTAAAGATGATCTGATGAAAACAGACCTCATGCCTTTCGTTGAATCAATCAAAGCAGGCGTTGGCAGCATCATGATCGGGCATCTTAAAGTGCCTGAATTGGATTCAAAGCCTGCAAGCCTGTCCAGAAAAATAATCACGAATTTATTAAAAAAAGAATTGGGCTTTAATGGCCTTGTAATCACCGATGCCCTGAACATGAGCGCCCTCAAAGACTTCGGCAATGTCCCTGCGGAGTGCATAAAGGCTGGGGTCGATGTCCTGCTTCATCCTGTGGACGCGGATGTGACGGTAAAGGAGCTATTATCAGCTATTGAGTCAAAAGAGATCAGCGAAGGTCAGATTGACAGCGCATTAGAGCGCATAATCAAAGCAAAGGAGAGGCTTAGCAATATCAAAAAGCCGGATATAAATTATAAAACCCATGCATTCATCTCAGAACAGATTTCCGATATGTCTATAACCCTTGTAAAAAGCAGTCCAGGCATATTGCCTATTTCAAATGATAAAAATGCTCATATTGTATTTGCCGGTGGCAGCGATATTTATAAATCATCGTTATTAAAAAATCATTTCATCTCTGAACTCCAAACTCATAACTCCGACCTTTTAATTGTCGCGATATTCACAAGCGTTGCTGCATGGAAGGGGACCTCTGGAATAAGCGATGAAGAAAAACAAAGGATCATAGAACTCATTAAGCAGGCAAAAAGCTCGATAGTCATCTCATTCGGAAGCCCATATGTTTTAGGACACTTCAAAGAGGCTGATATATTAATTGCTGCTTATGAGCCTTCGGAACAAGCTCAAGTGGCTGTAATGAAATGCCTGAAAGGAGAGATAGAATTTCAAGGCAACCTGCCGGTAAAAATTTATTGAATTTGTTTTATTGTTTTGTAGGCATAACGACTGAAATCAGCGGTGACTATTCGCCATCCGCACGAGTGATTTGTTATGTGTCTGTGTTTCACGATTCAAATTCTAAGCGGGGAATTCCAGACTGTCGAATAATAGACTGCAGTGTGCCAATTCTGATTTCATGATGATCAGGGACAGGAACTGTAATTGAACCTTCGGAAAGTTTTTTCTGCATAACAATGTGACTACCTCTTCTTCTCACTTCAACAAAGCCATGCTGTGCTAAAATTGTACATACTTCCTTCCCCGAAAGAACACGGAGTTTACCCAACGGAGATCTCAACCTGTGTTAGATAAATTTCTCCATGTAGCCGCTGTCTAATTTCTTCCGGAGATGCCGTCTCAAAAAATAATTCCAACGCTTCTTTAAGATTATCACGTGCCTGTTCAATAGTATTGCCCTGACTGGCGATGTCAAGTTCAGGGCATAGTGATACATAGCCGTCTCCCTCTCGTTCTATGATTGCAGTAAGTTTCTGTAGCATATTACCCCCTGTCTGACTATTGATATTATATCGCTATTGTAACAATTTATTCTTCTACTTTAAAGCAAGTCGTATTCCACGGATAGCATGTTCGTGTTCATTAAGGACTTCCTTGAGAATTAGCATCCCTTGGAACCTTTCCTTATTATACGATTGCCAGGCATATCAATAAGGTGATGGATAAGAGTTTCTATGTCCTTCAAGTATGTTACTTTCTGAAAATGAAATGATCGTCCCTTTTGCCTGCATGACGGTCCTTGAGGTGCCACTTGATTCTGCCATGCAAATTTGTGGTTAGACCAATATAATGAGGAAATAGGGACGGTTCTAATTTATTCTGTCTGCCAGAAATGGCCGATGTGTCAATTAATTAGAACCGTCCCTATTTTT
>CALGPO010000141.1 GCA_937960465.1 uncultured bacterium | reverse complement strand
CTCCTTACAGAGTTCCTGCGTCATATCAAATTCGGTAAAACCATACCCGATAAAAATCTCCATTATCTCCTGAGCCATATTTGGATTTTTTAGCATTACTACATTGCCGACTTCAAAACTCCAGAGCTTTGGAAGCACTATTTCAATATTCCCATATATCCATGCATTAAGTAATAAAATAGCATTGTCTCTGTCACCCTCATCAGGAGAATTAAACGACCATTTTAAAAGCACTGATGCATCAGGAACAATAATTTCTGTCATTATCAATCAATTATCCTTTAGTCTATCTTTTTTTACTGCCTGAACTATCTCTTTAGTAGAAAGTGAAGGACTTTTGGCTCTAATGGATAAAAGTTTTTCAGTAAGTTGTCTCCTCTTTATTGTAATCAATTCTTTTCTTAAAGCCTCATTAACAACCTTACTCCGCACACCGGGAGGAACTAACTCCTCAAATTCTTTTCTTATATCATCATTTATCATAAAGTTAATCTTTTTTGCTGTTTGTGCCATATTTATACCCCTTATTATGGTGTAATAATTATACTCCTATTTTAGACACCCAACAAACAACTGTCAACACTTTTTAAAGTCTTTGAGTCGCACCTGTCTGCGTGCAACGCACAGGCAGGCCTGACATATATACTCGCTTAACTTAGTTGCAAATAGCTTGATAATCAGTGAGCATTTATAGCAACTATTTTGGAGATGAATCAAACATTGAAATTCAGGAGAATTTTTATGGTCTTAGCGCCTTTATCTTAAAGACGAAGTCATAATTCTGTATATCTTCCCACTTGTAGCCTTTTAATGTAGAGCGCGTGTCGTCGCTGTCGCCATAAGGATTCATAGGTATATAAAACCAGTTCATTATAACCTCTCCAGAATGTCTCAGCACAATCCAGTATCTCCCTTTTTCCAGAACAATACTATCTGGAAAGGAAAAATCAATCCAGTAGTAGCCGGGTCTCTTCTTTATGGTTTCGAGGAATATAGGCGCTGATCTTATACCTTTGAGGCTTGGTCTGCCATTGTCGTCAGATACAAGGTCAACATAGACAGTGCCATCGCCTCCGAATTTTCGCATGGCCAGTGAAATGATATTAACTTGAAGTCTTTCATCTATCTCAAATGCCTGTGCATAGACATACCTTGATGTCACATACTCGGCGGTTTCTTTATCGAGTATTTTTATACCTTTGTCTCCAACCACATGATATATATCTACAAGGCTTGGAAATTCCATATTGCCGAATTCTATAACTTTGCCGGGCGGCAATTTTGGCTTTTCCGCAGGAGGCAGTTTCGGCTTTTCTAAAGGTGGTGCCTTTACAATCAGATTATTGCTGAGAAAATATGAGCGGGGCGATCTTTCTGATGATTTTAGTTGCAGGGATATGGCATCGTCTAAAAATTTTGCGTCAACAGTTTCTTTGTAATCAGGCAGATAAGGCGATGCCCTCCATGAATCGTTTATGTCGTCAGAATCGAGGCCGTGTGTCTGTTTTATATGCCTCGATGACGTGAACTGCTTTGACTGCTGCGGGTCGTATGAAAGCCATCCGAGGTCAGGGAAATAAACTTCCATCCATGCATGTCCACCTTGCCCCATGCTCTGGACAAGGAAGTTGTTATTGCCAACAGGGATCTTCCATGACTGTTTAAGACTTATTCCTCCGACAATCCTTGCAGGTATACCTGCTGCCCTCAAAAGCGCCATACTTAAATGCGCAAAGTTCTGACAGTTGCCGGATCTTGTCTTTAAGGAATAAAGGGCATCGTATTGAGGAGGATTATAAGTGTATTTAACATTATCTATAACATAGTTCAGTATAGCAGTAACTGCCTCATATTCTGTGGTTGCGCCTGCTGTTAATTTTTTCGAAAGGGAAATAATCTCTGGGGCATTACTCTGAACCATTCCTGTAGGCTTTAAATAAAGTAAATCACTTTTAGGGATTGGATTAATGGGGAACGGCGCTTTGCTTTCCATTGCAGAAAGCTCTGACTTAATATTAGTCTCAAAGGTTATATTGACCTTTGCATCCTTACTCAGATTATTCCATGTAACAACCTTAAATCTATTTCCAAATTCATCGGTTGCATCATCCACTTTCACAGGTTGGGGATCGAATTTGATATTGAGTTCCTGCATTTTTTGCGAAACAGCTTTATTAGTAAATTCAGACGGGAGTGCAAATTTGAATGTTAGCCATTCTAAAGGCTTATCTACACCAAAACCAATCTGTTGATTTACGAGGATTTTGCTGTTTAATTTGCCTTCGAGTATAAGGGTCTTGGCGTAAGACGCTCCCCCCAACAGCATCACTAATAAAAGGCATAAGCCGATTGTTTTAGCCGAACTCTTACTTCCCAATCCTCTCAATCAAAAACCTCACCTGTCTGTCCTCTGGGCTCAATCTCAATACCTCTTCAAACACCTTTTTTGCTTCTACTTCATTCCCCTTCTGGTAATACATAAGGCCGAGGGATTTCTGGAGTGTGGAATCTTTCGGGAATTTCTCCACTCCGTCTGTCAAGTATTTTAGTGATTTCTCGTCTTCCTTCATCTCCTGATAACAGAGGGCAAGATAGTAGTAAACCTCTGCAGTGGGATACGCCTTTAGTGCCTCTTCAAAGAGCGAAGAAGCCTTGCCGTAATTCCTCTGCCTGAAATAGTTTCCAGCTTCTATAACAAATTCAGTTGCCTTTTTCTGACGGTCCTCATTACTCAGCGACGCATAAGGGTTTGATATAGCATCAACGACATTTCCGCCTGGTATCCTGTTGTCATAAACCTTAGCTATGCCAACACCCTTGATTTTCATTTCATCGGTATTTATGGAGCCGAGATAATTGGGGTCAATTTTAACCATGGATTCGGATGAAATGTTCAGGCTATTGTCAAAAATATTGCTATCCTTTATAGCCCCCGAAAAACCATTGATTGCAATCCCCGTCTCATTTTGGAAAATACTGCTCATAAAAATCCTTGCATCCGTCTTTATAAGTTCAATACCCTTTTTACTGCCTGAGATAGCACTGCTTCTGACATTGATGGAAGGGGTGCCAGAGATCGATATTCCTGTATCACTGTCTGTAATTACTCCATTCTCGATGACTCCTTCTGAATTTTTTGCAGATAATCCAACATCAGCATTTTTAATGCGGAAGCCGTTCATCATGATACTGCCACCATCAACAATAATGCCTTTCCACTTCTTTTCACCGGAGGATATAAATTCCACGGACGATTCCTTGCCGTTGACAACAATTTTCCCAAATACAGCGAGTGATGCGTTTTCATCAAACATTATCCTTGTTTCCGGCTCTATTGTCAGGGATAAGCCCTTTGGAACCGTAAATGCACCTTTCACAATATATATTCCTGAAAGAACTGTATCTTTCTTGATCTCGTCTGAAAGCACAACAGGCTCTTTTGTCATCAAAGAGGCCCTCACAGCGTCCTGAATCTCTGATTCATTGCCAACATGATCAAAGGCAACAACGCGGTAGTAATAGACTTTTTCAGGCATTGCAGTACGGTCTTCAAAAGAATTAAGCTCCACAGAGCCGACTTCAACATAACCACTCAATGGCTGCTCGCTCCTTAAAACCTTATATCCCTTCAGGTCGGAAATATTTTTAAGCTGCTCCCATGAAACCTCTACCCTGTCATGGAACCCCTTTGCCCTTAGACCTGTTACCTGAGGAGGAGGTGTTGTATCAATTGTCAAAAAGCCGCTCACATCAATCCACTGGCTCTCATATCCCCCAGGTTTTTTCAGGGATGCTACTATGGGCATATCTTTTGCGTTGTCGCCGGGCATAACTAAATATTCACCCATATATATTCCCGGCTTTGTCTCTTTCATGGGGATACCTTTTTTGAAGTTGCCTATATCGAATGTCGCTACCATTGCCTTGTCTCCTTCAAGGCCGACCCTGATTATCTTGCCTTTGCCGAATGGCCCTTCCTTTATATTTGTAAGTACCTCTTTAATAACCGGCCTTTCTTCGATGGCAGCTCCTGTGGGTGATGGAATCTTTTCATTGAATTTGTAGCAGAGTTCGTTCACCATCCTTACCTGCTGTATTTCCCTGATATTCATTGCAGTGGAAACAGCGGTCATTATCACACTCAGAGGAGACATGGGAACACCGCCTTCGTGATATCTCACAGAATCCTTTATCCTGAAGACCTCTTTACCTGTCCTTGTATTCACCATCCATACCTCAGCCTCAACGCCAAGTTGCGAATAAACTGCTGCATAGACTTTTTTATAGTCGGTAACCCTGCCGTAAATTAATCCGTCGCATCCTATTGATTGGCATATCTCCTGCGGTTTGAGATCAAGGATATTTTTCCCTGTTGATTTCTCAAGATGTATAATCTTTTCATCAACAATATTAAGTTCCACATCGGTATAGGGCTTTGAGCTGAAGTGGTTGTAAAACGCCCTTCTCACCTGATTGGCAATTCCTGTCTCCTGCGTTTCGTTCTGAAACGGAAGAACCGCAACCATCCTCGGCATCTCTTCTTCGGATACGGTTATTTCAGGCATATCCTTTTTAACTTCCGAAGGCGGCGCACAGGAAATTAAGGCTGTCAACAGTAAAGCTGTGCATAATATTCTTTTCATGACAAACTCCTTGCCTCTAAATATAGTTCAAATCGTTTAATCTATATTGTCCCAAAAGTTCAAATCGTCTAAGATGTTTAAATCGTTCAAGTCGTTTAATCTATTTTGTCTCAAATCGTTCAAATCGTTTAAGATGTTTAAATCGTTCAAGTGCGAAATTGAACAATTTGAACAGCTTGAACTACTTAAACAATGTTGAACTTTTTTATTTATTTCAATCCAAGCTCCTTCTCTATTTCTTCGAGTTCCTCTTTTACAGATTTTCTTACAGGTTGTTTATACTTCTCTCCCTTATATCCGCTTCCCTTAAGATGATCTATCAGATTGCTAATCATGACCGACAGCCGCTTGAACGACTTGAACAACTCATTGAACTTTTCTTTGTTTATATATCCCTGATCTAAGGCAACATATAACTGTGCCCTTACCTCTCCGCATGAGCCTTTTGCAATATACAGAAACTGGATGAATTCCTGATTACCGCCCCGCTCAAAACCTTCAGAAATATTAGACATTATTGAAACCGATGCCCTTCTAATCTGATCTGCAAGTCCATAGTCTTTTGCAAATAAAATAGAGGGACACTTCCCATATTTATTAAATATCTTCTTCATCCCCCACCTCCTAAAATCTATTTCACTTATTCTTAACCAACGATTTAATTGCCTCAACAAACTGTTCTGCCTGCTGAAGCCATTCCTCTACTTGCTTTTCCTCAAAGCTGACAAGTTCAATATAGTCTCCTCTTTGACGAGCTTCAAAAAGCTCATCGTAAAATTTCCTGTATTGATCATCTACCATTCCAGATTTAATGAGTTGCTGATGAAAGGCAGCTCTCACGCCAGAGTGCTTTTTAAACCTAAGCTTCTTCTGAAGTAAAACCGCGCTAACTGCATAAAAACAGGCATAATAAATCCGGTTTACAGAGAAGGAAAGGCGTCCGGCTTTCAGTTCATCGCGAGCTGCGTCAAGAGATTCCCGAGATTTTTCAAACCAATACCTGACAAGTTCCTTTAGGCTTTCTTCTTCGTTCACAGGGCAACCCCTTCTTCTTCAACAAAGGCATGAATAGGAAGAAGAGAAAGAGGAGCATTTTTCCATTCTTCTTCTGAAACAATAAGCGGGCTTATGTTAGTTTCGTAAGCAAGGTTTATATCAGATACTTTATGAATTATCTGCCGCCTCATCTCATTTGTTATAGGGCAGGGAAGCATGATTAAAAGATCTAAATCTGACTCCTCATCAGCAGTTCCCTTTACCTTTGAACCAAATATTTTGAATTTTGCAGAAGGCCAGTCAGTCCTTAGAATCGTCAAAAGTTTATCTATTGCGACTCTTTCAGTTTCGGCAAGATTTAATGCCATACCTACCTCCTCTTTGAATACTCTACATTCCAGTTCATACACTTATTGCTTCTGAATACACTGATTTCTTTTCTGGCTTTCCATAGCAACTGACAATTTCGCGCATTTCTTTGTCAGAAACCTCGGGGAAAAACATAAGGCGAAGCTTTAGCAGTTCTTCTTCCAGCGCTTCCTTAACGGATTCCTTAATAATAGTTCGCAGTTCTTCATGTCCTACGGCAGGCATATTGAAACCTCCTTTGTTAAACTTTACCTTATTTTATCATAGCCAACTGCGTTCTATCTCTCTATCGTATAAACCGCTGTTGCCTCTGCCCAGTCAGCCGGCTCAAGTTGATTAAGTCTTTTCACAAGGTCGCTTATCATGCCTGTGGATTTTGAGTCATACACATTGAACATGCCTTCCTGAAATCCGAGGGGTACAATGTCCTCTTTTTTCCTCGTGGCTATGATTTTAATCCTTTCTTCTGCAACCTTTCCCTTGAAATCAGGGAGAAACATAGCCTTCACTGGATTTTTCCCCTCACCGAGGCATACACCAAGTCCTCTGCAAGCTGACTGTTTGAAACGAGGGTATGGGACTTTATGAAATTACCAACTGCCTCTTCTATTGCCCTTCTTTGTGCATCTGCCTTTGCCCTATTCATGACCTCTTTAGGCGTGTCTATCTCACTCATATAAGCCTCACCTTCGGCATCAACCCATATAGATTTTTCAGAGGCAAAAGAGATTACAGGAAGCAAAAGCAAAATAACTGCAAATAATCTTCTCTTTTACTCCCTCAAAAAACCTTCTTTAACAATTCAAAATATTCATCCCTGCTCATATTTACAGTGCGCATATTGCTCTCTTGATTATCTCTACATCAATTTCATCGTATTCAGGTATAACCACTGCACGCTTGGCGCCCGGACACGTTAAGACATGATGCGATCCCTCTTTTCGTTTATATTTACATCCGAACATCTCAAAGATTTTTAATTGAGTCTTCCAATTGGTAGGAATTATTCTCGGCATTATGCAACTTGAAGCACTTGTTTTTCAAAGCCCACAATCTCATTTACAGGTTCAATGGTATCATCCTTAACTATAAATCCGCATTCCGAGAGGTAATCTGCAAGCATGCCCATCTCTCTCATCTCGGCAAATTGAATCTTGATAACTTCAATAAGATTTTTCTTTGCCTCATCAATAGTTTTGCCTTGAGCAACAAAATCCAGTTCAGGCAATCTGGCTATATACCAATTTTCTTTTTGCCACAACTCAATTGTTGCTTTTAATTGCATCACTCTAACCTCCTTCGCTAACATAGCCTATTTTATCACAAATCCAATGCATTCTATCTCTATAATTCGGGTATCCCATCACCTTTGTATTTTATAAAAAATCTTTGCTGTCTTCATTATCTCCTCCATTGCCGCCATAAATGCTACCGATTTCTATTTCAATACAAACGCCACCTTCGCCCCTGCAAGGAAGTTCGTCTTCTGATTGGCCGAGAATATCTTTACGGCATCCTCATCTGTAACCTGGAGGTCTGACGGAGAGACCGTTCCAGATGCCTTTACAATCAGAGGGTTCTTTACGCCCCGTGTTTCGAGTGCTGCCTTTGCCTTGTCAATGCTGTTTGTGTATTCGCCGCACCCCTGCTCAATAAGCACCTTCTGGCTTATCTTTGAAGGGTCATAAAGCACTTCTCCTTTTGGCGTAAAAATCCTGTTTATCAAGGCAGGCCTGAAACCCTGCTCTGTGGCATCAATAACAAGGCCATCATAACGTTCTTCGATAGGCACTGGTTTTGCGCGGTATGCAGGCTTTGGCTCAACAATAGCCTGCTTAACTGAAGGGTCTCCAAGCATCTTTTCATACATGACCTTTGCAAAACTCTGCGGCCCTGTCATCCCTATTTTCATAAAAACAACAGCCACTTCTTCCTGATGGTTGTACTCCTTGTAAACAACCTTTGCACCCTTAACAAAGCCCTCGACTGCTGTCCTTACAACATCATACTGGAGCGAGGCATCCTTTACCAATGTATCACCCACCACTGCCACGCCTTCGAGGATTTCTGCAAGCTGGCGGTATGCAAGGGCTGTTGCTGCCCTTTCGGCAGTCAGCCTCTTTTGTGCAGGAGACTTTGCATTGGGAGACGGAAGCCCTTCAGACATGACAAGGATATAATCGTTTATAAATGCCTGCTCCGGCGATGTTGTAATGGAAAGGTTATTCTGATTCAACCACTGGTTTGCTGACTGAAACCTCAAGTCAGCCTGAGATGGAACAGCTTCCTGCTGAGCAAAGGCAATACCTGCCAATCCCAAAAGCATTAAAATGAGAATTGCAAATCTTTTCATGTCTTCCTCCTAATCACAAATATAGTTCAAAGCGTTCAAGCCATTCAAAACGTTCAAGTCGTTTAATAAATATTCATTTTCTGTTTCAATACCCTTATTGCGAGGATGGCTTCTGCGCCGTCAACAGGCGCATCAATCCTGAAATCGCCTGACAACTCACCACCTTCCATAATGCCCCTTGTAGTCATATTCATAACGGCATTATAAAATGGCGATGTAGGCCGCACATCAGGGAATGGAGATTTGGAATGTCCGAAGAATGCAGTGGCCATCTTTTCATCGCCGGTCAGTTTTATTAAAACATCCTCGAGGATGAATGCCATCTCTCCTCGTTTTACAACATCTGAAGGCTTAAATAAATATGCCTTTGTAGTTTCATCATACTTTGGCTCGAGGCCTCTGACCTTCCATTTCAGAATAGTGAGTATTTCCTCTTTGAAGTGATAATTGAGAATATCTGCAGGCGTAAATTCAGCCTTCATTTTATCGATCTGGGACTGGGCAGGTATGCGGCCTGCAAATAGTTTGTCGATCTTCATCTCATCGATTAATAATGCAGCAAGATCCCCGCGTGTAATCGAATCCTTGACTGCTATTTTTCTTCCAACATCGCCAACTGTTATCCCTGCCATTGCACGGACAATCTTGTCTGTCTTTTTCCATGCCCTGTCAGCCTTTTCATGCCATTTGCCCTCTCTCTTTGCATTAAGCACGCTCGCAAACTTATCCCGTGCCTGCTGGAATTCGAGGGCCTCGAGATAGGCAATGCCCAAGAAATAGCTTGCGGCCTCGGTGCCCTGATAATAGACCAATTTTTTTTCGTCCACCTTTAATTCCCTGATCTCTCCATAGGCATCCTCTACTGTCTTGAGCCAATTACTTGTTTTTATGTCAGTGTAGACGCGCATTGTCGCTATAAGGTAATCGAATTTATCCTCATTTGTTTCCGAGAGTTTATTTGCCTTCTTCAGATATTCCATTGTCCTGTCAATCTCAACCTTTCTAAATCCTGCATCTGTCTGTTTTTTTACCTTCTCAGCAGTGACAATGGCGAGCCCGCTATGAGCCGGAGAGAATTTCTCATCGCAGTAAATTGCCCTATCAAACTTGGACTGAGCAACGTCAATCTTCCCCTGCTCCAGTGCATTCATCCCTGTCAAGTAGTGATGCTGCGGGTTGTCTTCAGGAGATGTGCATTTCGCAACCTCCTGCTTTGTGCATCCAAAGATAAAGACCAGTGACAATAAACTTAAGAATACCGACATGCATTTTTTATTCATTTACAACACCTCCTGTTTTCCTTTGCCATTCTGAAGCAAGTTTACACCCTGTGATATAGTATGTAAAGGTAATTTTCACATTTACTTTGACGTAGAAATTTTGTCGCCTTCCTTAATATTTTCAAAACTTCCACTGACAAAAACAGCAGTTGCTGATGCCTTATCCACTTCGGTCACCTTAAATTCAGCTACAACATCTGCAATTCTCTTAATTACTTCCCCCGTGGTAGGACTTTTTATCTCCTTAACTACTTTTACAACATAAAATATCTGATCCTTCTCAACACCGTGGTCTTTGCCAACATCAAAAATTACAGTTTTATTTGACGGCTCTACATAAGCAACAGCAGCATTAATTGCTGCTTTTTGCAATTTCGCTAATTGCTCTTTTGTCTCTTTCCCTGACGATGTCGAGACCATATCCCCCTCTTTAATAATGTCACATCTCCCGCTAACGCAGGTGGCAGTAGCTGATGTCTTGTCTATTTCCGTAATCCTGAGTTCTGCTATAACATCGGTTATTCTTTTTATTACCTCTCCTGTTTTAGGGCTTTTTACTTCTTTCAAAACCTTAATCACATATAACGTCTGATCATTCTCAATACCGCTCTCTTTCCCGATATCAATAATAAAAGTATTGGCTTTTGTGTCACACATCGCCACATATGCGGTAATAGCCGATTCTTTTAGTTTTGCCGATTGTTCTCTAATTTGTTTCACTACATCTTTCAATGCCTTTTTTGTTGCAACTCCTAAAATGGAATTTGCAAAGCTTGCTGAATCTACATTTATATATCCGCCCACATCTACACCTGAGGCTTCTTCATCGCCTGATCCTTCTACAGCAAAAATGATTTCACCTGATGAAGTGTCGATCATCCGTGCATTTATTGCCACTTTTGCGGTACTCTTCTTAATTCCTATGCCAAAAAGTCCAATGGTCTGCCTGTCCACACCGAACTGCGTAACACTTCCGACAATAACAGCGCTCACACCTAAAATCTTCCCTATCTTTGCTGCCTCTGATGTATCCATAAGTCCGCTTGCCGATAATTTCTGCTCGCTGATGACCTTTTCCAACTGGTTTCTTTCTATCACCTTGAATGTCCCGTCTTTTACAAACTCTGTAATCAGCATATCAGATACTGCACGTCCAACCTTTCCTCTTTCCACCTGTTGGGACATTATCCCTCCTTGAGTTACAACCACTTGCTGTGTCTGCGATGTCGTGACCGAAGAATCCTCAAAATCCAATACAGCTATTTTCTTAACACCGGCTTCCGCTCTTTGCAGAAAAGAAAAAATCAAGAAAAAAGTAACCATTAATGCTGGCAAAAAACTCCTTATGCGCATCCTAATATCCCCCTTTTTAACCAAAACTTGTTTATCAATTCACAGAACCTTGCAAATCAAAATTCTGTGATGATTCCGATTTCTTTATAAATTTTTGCTGCCTCTCATCCCCTTTATCCATTTTACCTCGTCAATGGGATGTTGCGGAACTCCAGCCTATATCTTGATATTTTAAAGTTTTGTCTCAGGATTTTCATAATAGTTCTTTTTCTTCCAAAAACCTCATTGACTCTTGAACAAAATCGTGTATTGATTTTCTCTTATCAACAAAAATATGCCCATCAGGATTATCAAGGGAATGATAGTGGTATTTACCGCCTTCGGAATCGTATCCATATAATCTTCTCTTTTTGAAGACAAGTGCGAGATTGAGCTTGTCCTTTTTAGCATTTCCATATATCTGAATAAAAAGTTCATTGTCTATTAACAACTTTAGACTGATGATATTATCAGTTCTATCTATCTCAACAAGTTCAAGATTGTATTTCTCTGCAACCTCAGTTGCTTCTTTTAGAACACTGTCAATTTCCACCCGCAAGTTCCTTTAGTTTCTTTTCAATTGTCTGTATTCCATCAATTGCGAGTTCCCATTCCTGTGCATCAGATTCTACCTCAAAAGAATACCCCTGCTTTTCTACAATATTTGCCATCTCAAAGCTCTCAAAATCCATCCTATACTTTTTTCTATAAAAATCATCTGTTATCCTGTAACGAGTAAGCCTTCTTAGATAATCCCTTCTAAGAACATCTTTAAGCTCGTCTTCTGTCATCTCTTCTATCTGTTTCTTCAGAACAGCCTTCATGATTTAACCTCCTTCAAAAATTGTTTATCACCTGCTCAATGGGATATTGCGGAGGACGGCCTTATGTTTATTACCAGTGTTGAAATCAATAACTGCATTCACATTTTTTGCAGTTGTTACTACATCGCGATACTCCATAACAAGGTTCATAGGTAAACCTGGTGGAACATCTTGGTCAACCGAATACCACTCGCCTCCCCTTCCTCCAAACCATCCAGCGGCTGAATTGTATTGATTGCCTGAATCGTCAACTAAAATAGAGTCCCCTGGATTTCTCATGTAAACTACAAGTCGTCTTACTTTCTGAGCACTATTCGTGACAGCTATGGTGCATAAAACCTTTTGGCCCTGTAGCTTGCACTCCTTTGCCTCAAATATGAAATCATCCACCTCAGCCCTTGGCATGGTCTTTGGTTTTGGAGGTGAAGGTGTAGATGGGGTTGTAACCCCTTCGGTGGTTGTTGCTGTCTCAATCCCCCTTACTAATAACTCCTCAATTGCCTTTGTCTTTGCAATATCTCCTTTACCTGCACCAATTACCCTTGCTGTATCTGTTGCTATGACCTTACATGACACCCTTATACTATCTCCAAAGGGTGTAACAGAACCTGTTACGATGGCATCTACTCCTGCAATCTTACCTAATTGTTTTACAGTCTTTGGGTCAACAAGACCTGATATTGAGAGCTTGTGCTCTGTAAGAATACTTTTTAGATGTGTCCTGTCAATGACCTCAAAACCTTTCGCTGTAACTGCTAAGTCAACAGAAAGCTCCTCTGCAAGAAACCTTCCAAGCTCTGTTACATTCCCCTGAAGGT
Organism: uncultured bacterium; assembly: GCA_937960465.1. Classification (GTDB taxonomy): domain Bacteria; phylum Nitrospirota; class Thermodesulfovibrionia; order Thermodesulfovibrionales; family Dissulfurispiraceae; genus Dissulfurispira. The sequence goes on along the minus strand of CALGPO010000141.1, from coordinate 6,473 downwards.
CTGTAAAGTCAACAACTGCGACGGTCTTTTTGCCTGCCTTAGAAATGGCTTCTGCGATATTTGCGGACATGTTTTTAATCTCTTTTTCATAGGCAAAAGAGGCAGTACTGTTCAATATCAAAAACATTGAGATTATAAACAATACCTTCTTCATTGCCCCCCCTTTACACTTACTTAACAAGTTGCTCTCTAAGCCTTTTCTGCTTCTGTATCGCCTCTGAAACCCTTCCAATCGCTGCTGTTATCCTATCATCAGGTTTATCAAGCAACCTATCAGCCTTTTTATATAATTCCAGTGCCTGCTCCAATTCCCTTGTTACCTCTGAGCAAATCCCAAGATTGTAGAGTATAGACGGAGAATTGGGTGAAAGAATTCTTGCCTCTCCCCATAACTCACAAGCCCTATCAAACCTGTTGTTTTTTTGCAAAATCAATCCCTTGCTCAAATTTCTTCTCTGCCTCTTTTGAGGTGATACCGTCTGTTGAATCCATCAGTTTTATCTCGAAGGTAACATAGTAAGGAGCGACATCTTTTCTGAAACTCCCCTTTGCAAAGTTTTTTGCCCTTTCTATAAGTTCATATTTGCTGGTAAGAGGAGTTTGGCTGTCTTCACACACCGATGAAGACGCCGTTCCTGGAATATTATTTGCATAAACAACTCTATCTGTCTCAACTTCAACCAATTTCGGGGTAAAAGCAAAATTTGCAACTCTTTTAGTACAAGAGACATAATATTTTTCCCATTTAGCACATTCCTCATAAGCTCTTCCTTTTTTGTCATACTTGGTAACTGTGTAAGCACAACGAGTACGTTCTTCATTGTAACGGCTATCATTGGTATTTGATGCCGTTATAGCACCTGTATAAATTCCTTTAGCACCAACTAATTTACCTATCTTAGCGGCATTCTGAAGGTCAACAAGGCCACTTTGGGAAATTTTCATCTCATTTATTACTCTATCAATCAATACCCTCTCAACAACAGTAAAAAACTGTTTGTCGGCTATATTAATACTTGCAATTGCACCCTCTATTTCAGCAGCAAATTCTCTTCCGCCAGGTCCGTCAAAAGGTAAAACAGCAACCTCCCTTAATCTCGTAGCCTCATGAAATTTTGCAGGCATAAGGGCAGAGATTTTAATAGCCGGCAGTGCACAGGCAACTACTGCCAAAGAAACTACTGCAAATACAATAATCTTCTTTCTTAACACTCTTCCTTCCTTATCTTTGATACTTCACTGTTATTAAATAAGGTAAGAAGTTCACTACTTGAAAACTGCCTTTTTGACTTATGCTATTTGCTAGATATACAGTATTTTCGGGATAGCTCACAACAAACTCACCCAGTCCTTTTTCTTCTACATTAGTTACCCATGCGATATTCTGGAGTGCTTCCTTTACTTCAAAATTGGAATTTATGTCCGCAACACCGTCCACCTTAACCTGTATCTTCTTAGCGATGCCTTTTATATATTGACCGAGTTTTTCTAAAATAACAGGTGTCATCTTTTGCGCCAACTCCTTCATTCCACTTGCCATTGCATCCTCAACACTCAATGCAAGTCCCTTCCCTTCTTCGGTACCTGCTGTAAGTATACCTATCTTTCCTGTATTGTCCCTTGCTATAATACGATAGGTGAGCCTTACTGTTACATTATTAAAAGGCATGGATATGCCGTATCCAATGCTCTCTCCCTTCCTTGTGGAAATGGCATAATCCACCTTGCCCACGAGAAGAACATTTGAGAGGAATTTATACACAAGGCTTCTCATTGTCATAAAATTTCCGCTTTTAATGGCATTCTCTATCTCCCTGGCATCCATTGCATGAGTTGGGGCAACATCAATAACTGTATAACCCTGTTCAGTAAGTCTGCCTATGAGGGTCTCTGACAGGATATTGGTTTCCTCATATTCATCTCTTATACTCCCCGGTTTCTTTGCAGGAATGAATACAGCCACAGAATTATTAAGGGCAAGGGAAGATATGGCGTCTTTTGCCTTTGTAGGCTCAATGCATGCATTTATCTTTACCCACATCGTATCTTTTCTGATTTCTTGCTGTAATAGCTTATATCCAGCAACAAACCCTCTTATGTTCTTGCTCACAGCATCGTCAACAAGGGCCATATTCTGCACTACAGACTGAGCCTTTACCTCAACGCCAACCACCTGTTCTACCGCTGACCATTTTGCCCGCGCAATGGCCTCGGCCTTCGCAGAAGGAACATCATTATTTATAATGACAGCCTCCCCGTCGGAATCTATGCATTTTGTCTCCGAGGACGCTTCCTGCGAAAAAAAAATGATCACAAAGAGCAGTAATGCACCTATTTTTCTGAACACCTTTGTCCTCATCATTATTATAATTATAGGCCTATACCTAAGCGTGTTTATTATTGCAATTAAAGAATATATCAACACTTGCGCCCAGTCAAGGTAAAATTCACATAATACAACCGCCGATTATAAAATATCTTTGGCGCGGGGAGAAACTAAGAAACAGTCGCCCTCCTCTTTTACCATCTCTCTAAAAGCAAGCACCTTCATAACCTTGGTTATGGCCTCCCTTGATGCGCCTGTGTGTGCTGCAAGCTCCCGGTGTGTGAGTTTCTTTATAGGGATGCCCTTACAGTCCCTTCAAGGACTATATAGAGGTCTGTGCTGTTGTCGGACTGATAGAATATAGTCTCGCCCTTACTCACATTACGAACAATGAAATCACCTGACAGATGTCTTAAATGTCTGTCAGGGAGTCCTTTGAAAATAGGGAGATCCTTAAGGAAGCCCATTATCAATTCTGTGCTCGTGCCTTTTCCCATAACGGTGTAATTTTATCAGATTTCAAAAATTTCCTGAATATAAAAATTGATTATGATAAAATTTGATTTATGACAATCATCAATATTCGAAAAATCGGGGGAAATATAATCAATGCCTTTAAATATCTGGAGGGGTATTATACGTTACTGTGTTATTCCGTAAAGAATATCCCGTTATTGCGCAGCGCCCCAATCCGTTCCGTATTATACAAACAGCTATATTTCACGGGAATAGAAGCATTGAGCAAAGTGGCTGCAATAGGGATACTTATAGGGATTGTCATCATCACGCAAATAGTGAATCTTGTGGGATCAAATGTCGTGCTTACAGGCAAGATACTTATCTGGACAGTGGTAAGGGAACTCGGGCCATTGTTTGCTGCCATAATAATCATAGCACGAAGCGGCGCCGCCATCTCCTCAGAGCTTGGCTCGATGAAGGTCAACAGGGAGACCGACAGCCTCAGGATTATTGGGATTAATCCCGTGGATTATCTTATTGTTCCGAGGGTTGCAGGAATTACGGTCTCTGTCTTCATCCTTGCGTTCTACTTTCAGGTGATGGCAATTGCAGGAGGGTTGGCATTCACATCGATATTCCTCGACCTCTCTTTTTCACAACACCTCAAAGGCATATTCTCAGCCCTGAAATTCTTTGAGGTTTTAGTCTCCCTTTTTAAAAGCCTTGTGTTCGGATTGTTGATCTCCATAGTTTCATGCTATCAGGGCTTCAGCGTGGAGGCATCAATAACAGAAATTCCGCAGGCAGCTACGAGGGCGGTTATGCAGAGCCTGTTCTTAGTATTCATATTTGATGGTATAATTACAGTTATATCGTTTGTATGATACGACTCGAAAATATTGATACAGAGTGTTTTCATGCGCTCTCGTTTGAGATAAAGAGGGGCTCTGAATGCAAGATTATCACTCGTTCCGAATATGAAAACAGAAAGCTGCTCAATGTCATCTTGGGACTCGAAAGACCTGCATCAGGAAGGGTTTTTCTGCTCGACAAGGAAACATATGCGCTTTCTGAAAAAGATTCTTGCAGGCTTCTCAGCAGGATTGGGGTGGTTTTGAAAGACGGTGGATTGATCAGCAACCTCAAGGTATGGGAGAACATAATGCTTCCGGTATCGTACCATACAGGAAAAAAGCCGGAGGATCTGGAAACAAAGGTAAAGCAGAGATTCAACGAGGCAGGTATAGATGTCCCATATCTTAAAGAGCTAATAGGAAGACTGCCCGGGCCACTGCCTGTTCATGAGAAAAGACTGATAGGACTCATAAGGGCAATGCTCATGGAGCCCGAACTGATAATATATGACTCTTTATTTGAAGGACTAAGCCCCGATATGTCGGATAGATTGATGCAAATGACCATGAATTTTCATGCAGAAAAACAGGGCAGGACATCTGTATATATCACCTTTGATGAACAATCCATCAAGAATGTAAGGGCGGATATTATTTTAAGGATATAAGGATATGCTATGGAATTAATGAAAGAAACTGATGAAAGATTTATCGGCATAGAAAAGAAGATAGGGCTGTTCGTTATTATCGCAGTCGCAGGCATTATCACTGCAATGGCTTTTATCGGGATACAGCACGGCGTGTTCACGCCCAGGACAAAGATATATTTCATAGCCGACAGCGGACAGGGTATAAATGAAGGAACCGCAGTAAAACTCAGCGGATTTAAAATAGGAAAGGTTGCGAGATTATCCCTGGACGATGTGGCAAGGGTAAAGGTGGAGCTATCCATAAATACAAAATACATGAAATGGATAAGGACAGACTCTAAGGCAAGGCTTTTCAAAGAAGGGTTTATCGGCGACAGTGTTATCGAAATAACACCGGGTTCAGCAAATGCAAAACAGGTTGCTGAAAATGGAATAATAGAATTTGAAAGGGCAAAAGGGCTCGACAAAATAGCAGAGGAGTTAAAAGAGGAAATAAAGCCTGTTCTAAGCGATGTAAAAGAGATAATCCATTACATCAACGATCCGCAGGGCGATGTTAAACAGATATTAAAAAACCTCCATAAAATTTCAGAGGACATACCAGAGACACAGCAGCATCTGAATGCCCTGCTCAATAATGCCAACAAAGGAGTGAATACGGCAACAAAGAAAATAGATTCCGTACTCGATTCAACAAAACAGACCATAAGCACAGTTGATGATCTCATAAAGAAGGTTGACAATGACATCCCAAATATCCTTGAAAAGACAAACAAGAGTCTCGAAAATATCCAGAAGACAACCGAAGAAATAAAAAAGGCGACAGAGCAGACAGCACCTAAAATCCCGTCCATGCTCAAAACAGGTGAAGACGCAGCAGAAGGAGCCAAAGAGATTACCGATTCAGCAAAAAAGATATGGCCAATAAGGCTATTCATAAAAGAACCTGAAGAGAAGACCTTGAATGTGGACAGCTATGAATAAGACAGTGCGGAAGTGCGGAAGTGCGGAAGTGCAGAAGATAGGAAGAACAGCAGCTTTTATATGGAATAAGTCCTTCCTTAAAAGACTACTGCTCTGCTGCTCTATTGCTCTTCTGCTCTTGTCAGGCTGCGGGGGTTATAAAGAGCCGACCCTTTCGGATACCCAGTTAATGACCGCGGAGCTTAACGGGAAAGCAGAGTCCGCTTTTAAAAAGGGTAATTACTGGCGCGCCCTTAACCTTTATAATGAGGCATTGAAAATAAATCGCTCCATTGAAAATATCGACGGCGTTGCAATAAATATAATTAATATGGCTGCCACTTATCGAAAGCTCGGTGATAAAGACAATGCACACAAACAGATAGACGAAATACTAAACGCATCGCCAATTGCCTACAATCCGCTGCATTTGTCAGAGGCTGCATTTTTGAAGGCAATGCTTTATTTTGACGAAAAAAATTATGACAGGGCATTGGAATGGACAGACAAATCATTATCCTTCTGCCAGAGGTCGCAATGCAGCAATATGGGCAAAATTTATAACCTCAAAGGAAGGGCTTATCTTGAAAAAGGCGACGTTGATTCAGCCATATCCTATGGGAATAAAGGACTTGAGTCAAATAAAGAAGACGAGCATAAAACCGAAAAGGCGAATTCCCTGAGATTAATTGCAAACGCAAAGTTAATGAAAGGTGAATATGAAAATGCACGAAAATTTTACGAAGACGCCCTTTCCATAGATAAGACACTCGGTTTAAGCAGAAAGATATCGCAGGATTTAATGGGAATAGGTAATACCTATTTAAGACAAGGTAATAAAAACAGTGCGCTCGACTATTTCAAAAGGGCGCTCTCTGTCAGCGAGGCATCTGGAGACAAAACAGGAACCTCAGAGATAAAAGCTTTGATAAAAGAGTGCCTTGATACTAAAGCTGGAAACACCTTGTAAGCCCTTCCACAGCATCCCGAGCTTTCATCTTCTTTCCCACTGGAAATGCCTGACCTGTGGGCTGGGCTGTGGGATATGGGTAAATAGAAGAGATTATGCTATAATATTTCCATGATAGATACCCTTGAATTCATGAATGAGCTTAAAGAGACCTTTGAGCCTGTGCAGGCAGAAAGGCTTGCAAGGCTAATGGGAAGGCTTTATAGAGAACTATCAAATACTGTTACAAAGGCAGAGTTTGAGGAACTCAG
>CALGPO010000140.1 GCA_937960465.1 uncultured bacterium | reverse complement strand
TTTGTGAATAAGTTGCAAAACTATAGACTTGACCATCATACCATGTATTCAGAAGCTTCATTATGGATTATGATACGGACTAATTACGGCAGTAATTTAAATGGCGAAGGTATGAATGTGATGATAAAGATTATAAATGTGAGGATTCCTATGAATCTCCTCTTGGGATCGAGGGGGACTTCCCAGTAAAGCACAGGCGGGTGCTTGATCCCGAGGATAAGCATTAATACAGCCCACAATGCCCAGCCTTCCCAGTAAAGAATTCCCAATATTGCGAGGACTACCACAAGGGCTATAGATATATATTTATGCCTTTCCCCTAATACGGCAAATGCTATATGTCCTCCATCAAGCTGGCCAACAGGAATCAGATTCAGGGATGTAACGAAGAGACCTATCCATCCTGCGAACGCAACAGGATGAAGGAGGATATCGTAATTGTCCGGAGCAACTCCTAATATCACTCTGGATAAAAGAGAAAACAAAATGGAATCTCCAAGGCTCAATGCTCCTTCGGTGCCTGACACCGAAACAATCTCCGACATGCTGAGTCCCGCAATGCAGGCTATTACAGAAACAATAAACCCTGATATAGGACCTGATGCGCCTATATCTATAAGCGCCTTTCTCGTGATTATAGGCGATTTCATCTTTATGAATGCACCGAATGTACCTATTATCGACGGAGCAGGAATGAAATACGGAAGTGTTGCCCTTGTATGATGCCTTTTTGAGGCAGCGTAATGCGACAGTTCATGGCATAGAAGAATTGTCATCAATGTACCAGCAAAGGGCAAACCTTCTATTATCCTGCCCGGCTCTCTGAATATGTTCACGCCCTTCTGCAATGCGCCGGCAGCAAGGGTTGTCAGGAAGGTGACTATAAACAGTGCTATATGAAGATACGGAATTTTTCTCATTCATACTTCCATTATTACAGGCATTATCATGGGTTTTCTGTCCATTGTGTTTCTCAGATATTTTTTTAACGTTGACCTTAATTTTGCCTGAATAAGACCGATATCCGAGATTATATCGTCTTCGAGACCCGCCAGAGTATTGGCCATCAAGTCCCTGACCTCGTTTATTATATCCTGCGACGCATCCTCAAAAACAAACCCCCTCGATATAATCTCAGGCCCCGATACAATTTTCTTTGTGAGCTTCTCTATTCCCACAAGCACAATAACTATTCCATCGTGCGCAAGTCTCTTTCTGTCCCTGAGAACCATGTCTTCCACACCGCCTATGCCCTTGCCGTCAATGAATATCCTTCCAGAATTTATCTTTCCGTTCTTTGATGCACCTGTTTCTGTTATCTCGAGGATTTCTCCGTCTTCCATAACGAATATATTCTCATGGGGTATGCCTGATTTCTCCGCTAATCTTGCATGGTATTTGAGATGCCTATATTCTCCGTGTATGGGCATGAAATATTTTGGTCTTACGAGATTGATCATAAGCTTCAGCTCTTCTTTTGAGGCATGTCCCGATACGTGTATCTCTGAGACCTTTTCGTATATGACATCGGCACCCCTTCTCATAAGGTGGTTTATAATCCTTCCTATGGATCGCTCATTGCCCGGAATCATCTTTGAAGAAAGTATGACTGTATCTCCTTCTTTTATCTTTATGTGCTTATGTTCATCTATGGCAATTCGTGAAAGGACGCTCATGGGCTCACCCTGACTGCCTGTGGTTATTATTACTACCTTATCGTCAGGCAGGTCTTTCAGGTTTTCGAGCCTCACCCATGTGTTTTCGGGCATCTTCAGATAACCAAGGTCAAGGGCAATCTGTGAATTGGCTACCATGCTTTTGCCACACATTATTATGCGTCTCCCATGCTGTAGCGCCACATCAATCACCTGCTGGATGCGGTGTATATTCGATGCAAATGTTGCAATGATTATCCTTCCCTTTTTCTTTGAGAATATGTCCTCAAATGCCCGTCGCACCTCTTTCTCCGAGAATGTGAATCCTCCCTTTTCCGCATTGGTGCTGTCAGACAGCATAAGCAGCGTCCCTTTCTCCCCGTATTCCGAGAATTTATGAAAGTCCATCAACTCTCCGTCAACAGGTGTCGGGTCGAGTTTGAAGTCGCCTGTATGGATAATATTTCCGAGTGGTGTTTTAATTGCCAATCCCACACCATCGACAATACTGTGGGTAACCCGCATAAATTCTATATCAAATACACCAAGGATGATGGTATCTCTCGGCTTTATGGGAACAAGGGGAATGTCTGTTATATTGTGTTCCCTTAATTTCTCTTTAACAAGCGCAAGGGTCAGTGGAGTGCCATAAACAGGCACATTGATTTCCTTGAGGAGAAATGGCAGTGCACCTGTATGGTCTTCGTGACCATGGGTGAGGATTATACCCTTTACCTTTTCCCTGTTTTCGAGGATGTAAGAAAAGTCAGGTATAACAAAGTCCACACCCAGCATATCCTCTTCCGGGAACATCAGGCCTGCGTCAACTACGATGAGGTCGTCCGAGCACTGAAATACAGTCATATTCAGACCGATCTCTTCGAGACCTCCGAGGGGAATTACGAGAAGGGAATTTATCTCCACCGCTCTACTAACTCTTCGATGCTGACATCACCGTCGATGATCTGCTGGACTATAGGTTTGACAGTGGACGCATCAGCCTTTGACTTTTTGATTTGTATTATATTGTCTGCCACATTGAAAAATGCATCAACAATATCCGGGTCAAACTGTTTCCCTCTCTGCTCTTTTATATAGTCCAGCGCCTTCTCGATAGGCCATGCGGCCTTATATATCCTGTCAGATGTGAGGGCATCGAATACGTCAGTAACAGTAACTATCCTTCCGGATATAGGGATATCCTTTCCTTTTAAGCCAAGCGGATAGCCATTGCCGTCCCATCGCTCATGGTGAGTCAATGCAATCTCTCTGGCAAGTTCAAGGAGGGGAAGGGTTGTGCCGCTGAGAATCTTTCCTCCTATAACTGTGTGCAGTTTTATTATCTTAAATTCGTCATCTGTCAATTTTCCCGGCTTGAGAAGCACACCGTCTGGAATGCCTATCTTTCCCACATCATGCATGGGTGACGCATATCTCATCATCATGCTCTGTTCGTGGTTCATGCCGATCTCCTCGGCTATAAGATTCACGTAATCTGATATCCTTTCGATATGCCTTCCTGTCTCGTCGTCCCTGAACTCCGATGCCTTACCGAGCCTTATTATGATCTCAAGCTGCGTATGCTCCAGCATCTGGAGTTTTTCGAGGAGGTTCGATTCCATGACATCGAGGGAGGTATTCAAAAATTCATCGCGCTCCTTCAGTTTGAGCATGTTATAAACCCTTGCCTTGAGTTCTTCCACAAAAAATGGCTTTGTCACATAATCGTCCGCTCCCAGGTTCAGGGCATTTATAATGCTCTGCTTATCGGTAAGCGCAGACAGGACAATTATAGGGAAGTAATTTTTTTCTCTGGTATCCTTCAATTTTTTCAGGACATCGAAACCATCCATCACCGGCATCATGAGGTCGAGGACTATTAAATCGGGAAAACCGTCCTTTTGTATTGAGTCAAGAAGCTCCTTTCCATCCCCTGCCTTTTTGATGATAATATTGGAGTCGTTTCTGAAAACAGCCTCAACCAGCTCTATATTTGTCGGAACATCATCAGCCACATAAACTGTTCTCTGCATTAATATGATTCCCTCCTAACTAACAGACTATAAGCTATTTCAAGCGATAGGCTATAGCCTATTCTATCGCCAATTCACCAATTCACCTTCCTCCTCAGTCTCAAGGAATTGCTAACAACAGAAACAGAACTAAATGCCATTGCTGCCGAAGCAATCATCGGGTAATACGCTTACAATCTCTTATATAATACACTTAAAACAGCACTTTTTAAAGTCTTTGAGCAGTGCCTGTCTGCGTGCAACGCACAGGCAGGCCTGTCTTACAAAATCGCTCGATTTACTTAAAATTTCACCTTCGGAGCTTCTTTTTCTGCAGCCGGAATTTCATAATAAGCCGCCTCTCCTACTCCTGCTATGCCAGCGAATATCCTTCCAAAGACAGTCCTTCTGTATGTATTCAGTGTCTGTACAGCCTCATTGTACCTCTTTCTTTCAACAGAAATCCTGTTTTCTGTCCCCTCGAGGCTGTCCTGCAGTTTCAAAAAGTTCTCGTTAGCCTTCAACTGAGGATATGTCTCCCTTAATACAAGCAGTCTTGACAATACGCCTTCAAGTGCATTGGATGCCTCAATCTTATCCCTTGTGGTCTTTGCCTGAAAATACTTAGTCCTCGCCTCTGCAATATTTTCGAAAATCTCCTTCTCATGTTTTGCATACCCTTTTACAGTCTCTACCAGATTGGGAATCAAGTCGTATCTCCTCTTCAACTGATTTTCAACCTGCGCCCACTGCGATTTTACCTGCTCGTCCATTGAGATGACCCTGTTATACTGGCCTATTCCCCATCCAACAATAATAATGCCGATTAATACAATTGCTCCAACAACTGCCAATGCAATCTTTAATCCGTTACTCATAAAAACCTCCTCCTTTATTTTTAGGTTCATCTCCCATTTAGTTGCAGCCCAAATTGAGTGATTCTAATCTATAAATGCATGTCAGGCCTGCCTGTCTTACAAAATCGCTCGATTTAGGTCTTAAATTTTACCACTTCCCTGACGCTCCTCCACCGCCAAATCCTCCTCCACCACCACCGCCGAATCCACCAAAACCGCCTCCACCAAAGCCTCCGCCTCCTGACCATCCGCCCCTTCTGCCTCCCATAGAAGAACTGAACAGGAGCAAGAGAAGGAGCCTCGGATGTCTTATAAATAAATAAACAACTACTGCAAAAATAGCAAAGACTATTATAGCATCAAGAAGCCCTATCCCTTTTACCCTTTTGCCCTTTGCCTTTATTTCCGGCATCCCTGTTATCTCAGCACCTTCATTGGCAGCGATTATCCTAACTACAGAAATGGCAGCATAAAATATACCTGTACTGTAATCGCCCTTTTTGAAATACGGGACAAGGTATTGCCTTCCTATGGAGCCTACAAGGCTGTCGGGCAATATTCCTTCAAGGCCGTATCCTGTTTCAAATCGGTATTTCCTATCTTGAAGGGCTATAGTTATAAGCAGGCCGTTATCCTTCCCTTTCTGACCGAGTTTCCATTTTTCAGCCATCTTAATGGAAAATCCTGCAATATCTTCTCCATTGAGGCTCTGGACTGTAAGGATGACAACCTGTGCCGTTGTCTTTTGCTCAAGCTCTCCGAGGTATGCGTTTAATTGTGCCTCTACATCGTCTCTGATAATTCCGGCAAGGTCAACCACATAATTAGGCGGTGTGGAAGGAGGTTCAGGAGTAGCGGCAAAAGATAAGGTAGAGGTAAAGGCGAAGGTAGAAATTAAAAATAAAAATAAGGTTAAGAATCTTGTAATTCTTGACCTTAACCTGTCTTTAAGATTGGAGTTCATCTATAATCTTGCCTATCTTTTCAAGTGAATTGTGGTAGTGCTCAAAAATATGATTGAGTTCTGGTTTTGAAGGCTTGATTTGTTTATTCCTCAATAACATCAGTTTTTCATAAACACTGGAGTCAGCGGCAATCTCCTGAAATATCCTGATTACATCAGCCCTCATCACAGGCGGTTCTTTGCCAAGCAGGAAGATGATTGCCCTGAAAAGGGGGATGCAGCCGGTAAATGATCTTATGAGTAATTTAGTAATGAACTCTCTGTCACCAGCAGATGAAATATATCCCTGTATGAGGCCTATAAGCCTTGCCTTTATTTCCCTTTCGCACTGAAGCCTGAGATTTTCTTTTTTAATCTGAAGCCCTTTTAATATATCCTCGCCAGCAATGGTTTTATGTATCAGCCTGAAATCGTGAAACTCTATCGGGAACACATCGAGGGAGTCCTGTATATATTCAGGCGTCATAATCAAAGGAGCTGCAATTCTGTGTTTGCCATATTTCTTTCCAAGAGGAGCAAGGAATTCAACAAAGTTAAGATTTATTTCGTTAAGAATAATTACGGAGTTTATGTCTGATGTTTTTTCATTAAAATCAGGGGTTACGGCACTGCCTACAATGTGAATGGAATGTATGTTTTCAGCATATCCCTTGAGAATGTCATCGAGGAAAGGTCCTATTCTGTAAGAAACAACAGGATTTAATCCTTCAAGATTTACCGTTTTCATAGGATGATTATAGCATACTAATTCATTTTAGATGGCACCCCACCCCCGCCCTTTTTCATAAGTAGCACGAGTGGCAAAATACATACCATTATAATACTTGTCAGATAAAAGGCATCGTTGAACGACATCATTGACGCCTGCCTCATTAATTGCCTGTAAATCATGGCAAGACCACCATACTCTGACAGAGAGCCTTCAAATCCCCGATACTGCAATATCTGCGCACCTTGATGAGACGCTATCTGATAAATCCTATCAAAGGGAGTCAGGTATTCCACGAGATGAAACTGATGAAACTGGGCGCGCCTTGAAAGTATTGTGGTCACAAAGGCAACACCGAAGCTTCCCCCCAGGTTTCTCAGGAGATTGTATATAGCAGTGGCATTCCCCATATCCTCTTTTTTAATGCCTGACATGGTCAATGTTGTAAGGGGAATAAAGAAGAAACCCATGCCGATCCCCAGGACAATCCTCGGCCATGACACAGTATAAAAATCCGCGTAAAGATTAAACTGCGACATGAGATATGTTGCATAGGCACAGACGATAATTCCAACGGCAAGGATTCCTTTGGGATTGACTTTATTTATCAGTCTGCCCGTAATAATAAGGGTTACCATTGTTGCAACGCCGCCAGGGCCAAGCACTAACCCAGCAAGGGTTGCGGTATATCCCATAAGTGTCTGGAGATATATGGGAAGCAGGACAATGCTCGCAAAGAGATTGAAAAATCCAAAAAACATTACGATATTCCCTGTGCTGAATGAGATGCTTTTAAATGCCTTAAGATTTACAATTGGATGCTCTGCAAACATCTCAACAATTATAAAAAGTATTAGTGAGATAACCGATATTATGCTCAGCGTTACGATGAATCCGGATTGGAACCAGTCTTCCCTTTCGCCTTTGTCAAGGACTATCTGTAAACATCCGAGGCCGATGGCAAGAAATGCAAGCCCCCAATAATCTATCTTCATCTTCATCCTCTTCATATATGGAGGGTCTGCAATAAAAAACATTACCAGGAGAATGGAGATTATGCCGATGGGGACATTTATATAGAATATCCAGTGCCATGACCAGTTGTCAGTAATCCAGCCTCCTAAGAGAGGGCCGATGATGGGCCCGAACATTATCCCGACTCCAAAGATCGCCATTGCCATGCCATGCTGGTGGGGAGGGAATGTCTCAAGGAGTATTGACTGCGATAATGGCTGGAGTGCTCCACCGCCGATTCCCTGTAGAATCCTGAAAAAAACGAGACTCTGAAGACTCCATGCAGAGCCGCATAAAAATGAACTGAGTGTAAATAATGTTATGGAAAATATGAGATAACGCTTTCTTCCGAATATCCTGCTCAACCAGCCTGTCATCGGGATTACGATTGCGTTGGATACAAGATAGGATGTGATTGTCCATGTTGATTCATCTATGCCTGCTGAGAGACTCCCTCGTATGTGGTCAAGGGCAACATTCACGACAGATGTGTCCACTATCTCGATGAGAGTGGGAAGCATTACGGTTATTGCAACAAGCCACTTGTTCACTTTTCTAAATTCACCTTCTGCCGTATTTCATATCGATGTATTCCGCACTGCTTTCATAACTCCCCATTCTCCCTCTTACCTTAAGAGGGGGAATCTTTCTCTCCCCCCTTGAAGTAAGGGGGGATTGAGGGGGTTGTTTCTCCCCCCCTTGAAGTAAGGGGAGGTTGGGAGGGGTTATACAACCTATAGGCAATCTCATCTATTTTCTCAGCCGTAACGGCTATTTCTCTTTCTATTTTCTCTCTTTCGGAGGATGGAGGCATGGAGTTTTTCTTCTTGTGCAAATCAAGCATACGGTCAACGAGGGAGACGAGTTATAATATGCCGAGGTCTTTTTTAACATCTTCAAGCGATACAGAACACTTGGATTTTTCCTCCTGCTTGGTTGCACGGAGGTCAAGAACATCTTCTGCATCTTCAATCAATTCCTGAATCGCCACAAATTCCTCATAGCTCAAAACAACAAATTCTTTTTTGCCGTCCTTTGTTAAAAATTCTGGATGTAATGTAATCATATTCAATCCCCTTCTTATTTATAAGCGTCCTTCCTATGTTTTATACGATAGATTACTACTTTTTCTCCCTCGATTTCAAATAATGCTCTGTAATCCCCGACTCTCAACCTGTATTCTGGTGTAAAATTAGTCAATTGTTTTACATCCCCTGTCAGTCCATTTTGCAATGCCTCTATTTTTTCAATCACCCTTCGGCTTTCACTAATAGGGATGGTTTTTAGGTCATTGATAGCCCTTGGTTTAAACTCAATCTTGTATTTCAATCTTCACCCTCAACAAATATTCTGGCTTTCATTTTCCCTCAACTATCCCCCTCTCCTCCCCCGTTATCCCATACAGCCCATAGACAATATCATCTATCTTTTCATCGGTAACCGCAATTTCGCGTTCTATCTTTTCTCTTTCCGCTGATGGAGGCATGGAGTTTTTCTTCTTGTGCAAATCAAGCATACGGTCAACGAGGGAGACAAGCTTGTCGTGGATGGCTTTTTCGGAAGGGTTGTTGAGATCATAGAAATTCAATATGGTTTTCCATATCCTCATCGGTTAAGATGGTTACGATTAATTCAAGTTTTCTAATGCATTGACTGATAGAAATATTTTTTTGATGTGAAAAAATTATTCCAGAATGTTGAGTTATCTGACTGCTCGCCAATCTTAGAAAATCAGTATCATGTGTGAGAACGACTGCCTTCATTTCAGAGGCTTTCTTAATATGAAAAGCATCAGGCTTGCCTGCATATCCAAGTTCAATTGCTGAAAACACTTCTATTCCTCTTCTGCGCAGGCCTTCAATTATAGAACGCTCTATATTTTCATCAGCATAAATCTTCATCCAACTTTTATTTTTAGCTTAGAGGGATACCGCCTTTTGAGCATGGACAGAAAAGCCTGATCTTCTCTGTATTTTTCATCAAATATTTTTTTATGTTCATAGTAGTATGAGAGTGCATCATGGATTTGTTCAAGCCTCAAGTGTGGGTATTCATTAATGATATTATCAGGGCTCATCCCCATAAGCTCATATCTAATAGCTATATCCAATACCTTTATGCGAGTGCCTTTGATAACAGGCTGCCCTCTCGAAATCTTAGGATCTATGGATATATACGGATGCCCTACCTTCTTCTCTATAACCGGCATATTAAACCTCCTCCTTACGATCTTATTTTACCTGAATCTCTATCTAAAATCATTTATCTTCATAACTCCCCATTCTCCCTCTTACCTTGAGAGTGGAAACTTCTTCTTCCCCCTTGAAGTAAGGGGGATTGAGGGGGTTATCTCCTTCCCTTGATGTAAAGGGAAGATGGGAGGGGTTATCAAATATGTCATAGCCTATCAAACTGTTTCCGCATTTTATGTTATCTCCGAGAGACGGCAGCAGATGCTGTTTCCTCGGCAGCAGACCCCTCTCGCCTTCAAGGGCTTTCAGGTAAAGGCTCATCATTGTTATCTCTACCGCCTGCGGGTCAATATCAACGCCGAAGATATTGTTTCTCAAAATCTTTGCCTTTTCCCTTAGAGGCAGCGCAAAGTCCTCTGGGTTAATCCTTGCGTAAAAATCAAACATCAGCGTCTGCGCGTCTTTTGGATGATTGCGATAGTATTGCAGGTGGTAGTCAATCAGATATTGATAAGCTCCGAGCAGAAAAGAGCCGCTTCCGCAGGCAGGGTCGAGGATTTTTATCTTTTCTATCTGTCTCGGTGTCTTGCCTTCAATGACCTTGCCGACTGTGTTTTTTACGATATAGTCAACGATGTATTTCGGTGTGTAATAAACCCCGCCTGCCTTCCTCACCTCTGGTTTTTCCTCAACCTTTACCCTTTGAGGCGTAACCCTTATTGTGCTTCCGAGATAACGTTCATAGATGCTTCCAAGGAGTTCAACGCCAATGGCGTCGAATCTGTATCTGCTTTTGGGAAAATAAAGGCTTTCTATAATTTCGGACAGGAGATTTGAATCCACATCCGCGGTTTCACATGCATGGGGCTTGAATATGTCTCCGTTTAAATCGTCATTAATCTCCTTAAAAAGGTCTTTCAGATGTGTCATCATAGGCTTGCGTTTGCCTTCTGCTTTCCACTGAGCCACGATTTCCCAAAGTTCCCTGTCAGGCCTGATTTTCCTGTCCTCTGCTATTCTGATGAATACAATACGGTCAAGAAGCCTCTGGACGACATCATTCAAAAGTTTCACATCAAATTCAGGATTCCTCTTGTGAATATCCTTTGCAAGTTCCGTTCGCCATGCAGTCAGGTCTTCAAGGAATGATTTATCAGGAGGGATTCTGAGTCTTTTGCTCTTTGTATCCTTCGGAAGGAGCGATTCCAGAGAACCCTGCTCTACCCGCTCTTTTGAAAGCTCCCACAGCCTTTCGATATTGTCGGGGTAATCGGTGTATTTAAAATCAAAGACAAGCCCTTCGTCAGGGAATCTGGGGTTAGGTTTTAGCGATGCGTCATAAAGCCTGAATTCTTCAAAATCGGTAAGGATTACAAAATATACATCTTTGGTTGACCATGCGTAGCTCTTGGCCTGAAGGATATGGTTTATATCATCGAGCGCGACCGAAGGGGCCTTTGCCTCGACAAAAAATTTTGTCGAGCCGTTTATCCTGAAATTATAATCAGGTCTGCCTGTGGTTTCTGGCGAAAGCTCGACAACGACATCTCTTTCATGAGGCGGCTTCTGTGCCTTGTTTTCAATGTCCCATCCAAGGGCTTTGAAAAATGGATTAACGAAGTCGATTCTGACCTGCGCCTCAAGATAGCCTCTTGAGAGATAGTAAGTTTTGTCCTTTTCGAATTTTGTGATTAATTCATGGAGTTTTTCTTTGAACAAATTAACATCTGGCATAAGGCCGTCCTGTTTTCTTTGGTCTTTAAATTATATCAAAACATAGCGATTCTATTCATTTTCTACAATCACTGTCGGCACTACAGACATACCGATTCTCAATATATGCTCTCTATCTGTATCCCTATCGAGCAATATCTTTACAGGTATCCTCTGAACCACCTTCACATAATTTCCTGTGGCATTCTCAGGAGGGAAAAGGGAAAAGACCGCGCCCGTGCCCGCCATTATGCTTTCGACTTGTCCCATGAATGTCTTTCCGGGATATGTGTCCACCTTTATTTTCACGCTCTGTCCAGGTTTTATCTTTTTCAGTTGAGTTTCTTTATAGTTTGCGATAATCCATATATCATCGAGCGGAACGACTGCCATAAGGGGCTGCCCAGCCTGTATATGGTTGCCGATTTCCACAGATTTTTTGGTGACATATCCATCGGAAGGCGCATAAACCTTTGTATATCCGTAATTCAACTGCTCTGCTTTTAGTATTGTCTCCCTCTGTCGTATTGAAGACTGAAGAACAGACTTTTCAGCATCAATCTGTCTTATTACTGCCCTCTGGGTCTCGATAGTCTTCTCTGCCTGCCTCAACTGCTCTCTGGCAGCCTTGATCTGAGCATCAGACACCTCATAGGCTGTCTTTGTCTTCTCATACCTCTCTTTGGAAATTGCATCCTTATTAAAAAGCGCCTCAGCCCTCTTCATGTCCCTTTCTGCCTGTCTCAGATTTGCCTCCTGAAGCTGCAGGTTCGCCTTTGCTGTTTCAACAGCAGCCTCAAATTCTGATAATTTCCTTTTTGCCACCTCTATCTTTTTCTCAGCCTCAAAAAGCCTGTTCTTTTCTGCATCAAGACCTGCTGCAGCCTCTTTTACTTTCACATCAAAATCTGCCGGGTCTATTTCCAACAGAAGGTCTCCTTTTTTAACAGGCTGATTGTCTTTTACATAAATCATTTTCACACTGCCGGGAACCTTAGATGCAATTGTGTGTATATTGCCCTCAACAAAGGCATCATCAGTGGTAATGTGTGTAGCCTTATAGCTTAGATAAAAATACAGGGTTACAGCACCTATCAGAACAATGGCGCTGAAAACTATGATTGCAACCTTTCTCCGTTTGTTATTGATTGTCTTTACTCCATCCATTTAAACCTCCAGAAAATCACTTATATGCTGGAGCCAGATCCTGCCCGATGGCATACATAAACCCTGCCTCTGCCTTTTTCATTTCATACATTGCCCTGTAATAATTCGTCTCTGCAGTTGTAAGGAGTGTTATTGCATCCAGCACATCGGTTGCAGTGCCAATGCCTTCTTCATATCTGATCTTATTAATCCTCAGATTCTCCTCGGCCTGACCAACGGCATCCTTTGTTACATTAATTTTTTCAGCGGCATTTTTCATGTCCCGATAATTCTTTTCCACTTCGAGTTTTATGTCATCAATGAGCTTATTCCTCTGCTCAAGAAGACGCTCTTTCTTGTATTTAACCTTCAGCACCTCTGCCTTTGTCGCCCCTGCGCTGAAGATATTCATGTTTACTCCGACGATTAAAGACCAGTTGTCTTCATGAAGTTGATAGCGATTTTCTGTGTAGTTGTATCCGCCTTGCACAAAAAATTTTGGGAAATAATCGGATTTTTTTACAGTCTCTTCAAGCTCCGCTGCCTTGAGTTCACGGTCGATCATGCCCAATTCGACCCGCTGTTTTTCAGCATTTGCCCATGCATTCTCAAGGGTCATCAAATCTCCGGCCGATACTGCATTAACAGGCACATCCTCAACAATTACCTCAGAACTCAGTGGCCTCGACAGGATATTGTTAATCCTCGATGCATTTATCGCCCTTGTGTTCTTGAAGGTCAAAAGCCGCTGCCTTGCATCAGAAAGCCTTACCTCTACCTGAAGTAGGTCATTCTTTGTAATAACGCCTTCATTAAATAAATTGCGGGCAACATTCAGATGTGATTCAAGTCGTTCAACCTCTTTTTGGGCAACTGCTACCATCTTTTCTGATTCGAGGGCATCAAAATAGGCATTTATAAAGTCAAGGGCAACAATATTTTTAATCAAATCCACATTGAGTTTTTTTGCGTCAAAAAATGTTTTTGATGCCTCATACTGCGAACTATCTGCTCCGAATGAAAATATTCTCTGATATGCATTGATGCCGTATGATAAATAGCTCCTCTCTGATGTATAAACCTGCTGCGTACCCATATGCGCTCCTGGCTGGCGAAACAAAAAGGTCTGGCTTATATTCGCATTAACATTCGGCAGGAGTTTCGATCGTGAAATAATTGTATCCTCATACGATATATCCCTCTCACTGAATGCGATCTTTACAAGCCTGTTGTTTTCTGTCGCAATCTTCAGTCCTTCAGAAAGGGTTATACGGTCTGCAGTATTACCGGCAAGGGATTTCATGAAAGGGATAAAGACGATTACAAACGCGCACATCATGATAAAAATTCTTTTCATGTTAGGCCTCCCTAAAACTCCTGACCTTTGGCTTCTTCATGAGCTTCTGCTGAATATCATCAAACAGATCGTAAGCAACAGGAACAACAACAAGGGTTAAGAAAAGCGAGGTAAGCAGTCCTCCTATAGTAGCTATCGCCATTGGAGCCCTTGTCTCGGCGCCCTCACCGATACCCAGTGCAATTGGCATCATGCCAAAGACCATTGCAAATGTTGTCATAAGAATCGGTCTTAATCTCACAGTACCTGATTCAAGTATTGCATCTCTTCTTTGCATGCCCCTTGCTCTCAGCGTATTTGTGTAGTCAACAAGAAGGATTGCATTCTTTTTAACAAGCCCCATGAGAAGAATAAGTCCGATAAAACTGAAGATGTTAAGCGTCTTCCCTGCGATAAGCAATGCTCCAAAGGCACCGATAAAAGAAAAGGGCATGGAAAGAAGGACTGTTATTGGATGAACAAAGCTTTCAAACTGAGATGCAAGGATCATATAGGCAAGTATAATTCCAAGCAGAAGGGCGAACATAAGATAGTAGAAAGATTCCCCCATCATTTCTGCAGCACCTTTGTATATGCCCGAGTAATCAGAAGGCAGTGTCTTTGCGGATATGGCATCGAGTTCTGCCTTTGCCTGGCCAAGGGGCTTTGCCTCGAGGTTTGCGAATAAAAATATGGCCCTTTGTCTGTCCACTCTGTTAATAACGCTGGGGCCTCCTGCCTCCTGCACCTTAATTATATTCGATAATTCAACAAGCCTTCCTCCACTTGAGCGTACATAAATTTTTCCAATATCGTCAGGGTCTGTCCTGTCCTCTGGATTAAGCCTTGCCCTTACATCATACCTTCTTCCCTTTGCCTCATCTTTGAATTTGGTTACATCCACTTCGCCGCCGATAAGGAAATTCACTGTCTCTGCAATTGTAGCAATGTCAACGCCGAGGTCAGCAGCCTTATCCCTGTCGATAAACACCCTCAGTTCCGGCTTTCCGATTTCAAGGGATGTATCCACATCGACAATCCCGGGCAGTTTTGAGAATTCATTCACGATCTGCTTCGTATATGCATGGAGCGATGACAGGTCCCTGCCCCTGATGCTGTATTGTATAGGGACATTCCTCACACCACCGCCGATGAGGGACACATCCTCTGCAGATGCCCTGAGTCCCGGAATATCTTTCCTTAATCTCTTTCTAACCTCTGCCTTTATCTGCTCCTGACTTTTTTCCCTTTCTGACTTTGGCTTGAGCCCGATGAACATGGATGCCTTGTTTATCTCTCTTGTGAGTCCGAATCCCTGTGCATAGAAGACTGTTCTGACCTCTGGTAGGCTTCTTATAATATCCTCTGCCTTCTTGAACATCCTGTCTACTTCTTCTACAGAGTAGTCCGAAGGTGCCTGGAGCCTTACAATAAAACGACTCTGGTCTTCTGGAGGAACGAATTCCTTGCCTAAAAACTTCGTGATCACGAGGCTGAAGATAAAAATACCCGCTGCAATTATCAATACCTTAGCCCTGTGATTAAGGGCAATCCTTAAAAGCACTCTGTAAAGGGTTTCTATCTTTTTATAAGCCTTCTCAAATCCATCCGAAAAGGTATTAAAAAATCCTTTTTTTGACTTCTGACTCCTAACTCCCGACTCCCGACTTTTTAAATATCTCGATGCCATCATAGGCGTCAACGTAAAAGAAACGAACAACGACACCATTACTGCAAAAACAACAGTGAGGGCAAACTGTACGAAAAACCTGCCCACAAGGCCTTTCATGAAAGCAACAGGCAAAAATATGGCGACTATTGCAAGGGTTGTTGCCATAACAGCAAGCCCTATTTCTGATGTAGCAAAGGAAGCAGCCTTGCGTGGAGGCATTCCTTCCTCTATATGTCTGTGGATATTCTCGATAACAATAATTGCGTCATCGATAAGGATTCCAACCGAGAGCGAAAGCGCGAGCATAGTCATGTTGTTGAATGTAAAATTAAAGAGCTTCATTATGGCAAATGTGGCTACTATGGATGTCGGAATGGCAAGTGCGCTTATCAACGTAATCCTAATACTCTTTAAAAACAGAAGAACAGCAAGGGCAGCGAAGACACCGCCGTATATGAGATGGTGCTGCACCTCATTGATGGAACGTTTTATAAATGTGGACTGGTCAAAACTTATCTCGAGCTTCATGCCTGCAGGAAGCGTTTTCCTGATGTTTGCAAGCTCTTTTTTTATCCTATCTATTACCTCAACGGTATTAGTCCCGGACTGTTTCTGTATTCCCATGCCAACAGCAGGCAGACCATTAAACCTTGCAATTGAGCGTTTTTCTTCTATACCGTCCTCTGCGCGGCCAACATCTCTCAACCTTACAGGTGCCCCTTTATTATAGCCAACTATAAGGTCATTAAATTCCTGAACCCTCAGAAACTCACCTTTTACCTTAATTGAATATTCCTTTGTGTTGCTTTCGATCCTTCCGCCCGGAAGTTCAATGCTCTCACGCTGAAGCGCCCGTATAACATCGTGTGCCGTTATCTGGTATGCCCTGAGTCTGTCGGAATCGAGCCATATCCTCACCTGCCTCAGCCTTAGCCCAGCAAGCCTGATAGCGCCCACACCGCTTATCTTCTGAAGCTGCTCTTTCAACACCTCATCAGCATAAGTGGAAAGCTCCCTTGGTGATTTTTCTCCTGTAAGGGCAAGCCATAGCACAGGGGTGGCATCTGGATCGACCTTTTCTATTACTGGTTCGTCAATGTCCCTTGGGAGTTTTGATCTAATACTGGATATCTTTTCTCTCACATCCTGAACAGCGAGGTCTATGTCCCTTTCGAGAATAAATTCCACAGAAACCGTTGAGACGCCTTCTGTGCTCGATGAGTTTATTGTCTTCACGCCATTAATGGTATTTACTGCCTCTTCTATTTTGTCGGTTACATCGATATCTATTATTTCTGGATTCGCACCCTTCAATGTTGTGGTGATGTTAACTATAGGAAAGTCCACCTTTGGAAACAGATCGACACCGATACCGGGATAGCTCACAACCCCGAATATGGCAAGGGCAGCGATAACCATTGTTGCAAATACAGGACGTTTTATTGACGTATCAGCGAGCCACATTCACCTTTACCCCTTCAGAGAGGTTTTGCTGTCCTGCTATAACAACTGTCTCTCCTGCTTTGAGTCCCTCTACAATCTCCATCATCTCACCGTATTTCTGTCCGACCTTTACAAACCTTTCCTTTGCCCTGCCGCCATCAACAACAAATACCTTTATCGCTTCACCTTCGTACAGAAGGGAGATAATAGGCACAAGGACAGTATTTCTTTCTGTGCCTGTATAGAGTATTACATGGGCAAAAAACCCGGGCTTCAAGGCATTGTCTGGATTAGGCACAAGTGCTTCCACCTGAAGTGTCCTTGTCTTTTCTTCAAGGCTCGGATAAATGTTGTTAACCTTTCCCTTAAATTCTCTGCCGGGAAATGCATCTACTCTGAATGCCACATCCAGACCTTTCCTCAGTCTTCCTACATCTTTTTCAGTGACAGTAAAGTTGAGTTTAAGGGGATTGCTCTGGATGATTACAAAAAGGTTTGCGCCGTTCTTCACATAGTCTCCTGCCGCAACCTTCTTCTCTTTCACATACCCTGAGATAGGGGAATATATCCTTGCCTTTATAAGCTTCTGTTTTGCAAGCAACAAGGCTGCCTTTGCCCTTTCGACATCGGCTTCTGCAAGGGATAGCCTTGTTGAAACATCATCGAACTGCTGCTGCGTAACAAGCTGTTCCTTATAAAGCGATTGTTTACGGCCAAATTCCAGCTTTGTATTCTCATAAGTCGCATGGGCCTGCCTCAAGACAGCCTCTGCCCGTTTAACTTCAAGACTGTAATCGGTATCGTCAATTACCGATAAAAGCATTCCCTTTGAGACCGATGTCCCGTTATCAACCTTCACCTCCCTTAAAATTCCATCGACCTCTGTGCTCACAATTACCTCTTCATTAGGACTCAGCGTGCCGATAGTTTCCAAAAATGGTTTGAGAAATTTTACTTCTGCCTCTTGAACACGTATGTTCACTATCTTCTCTTCTGTCTTTTTAACCTCCTTTTTTTTGCATGCAGGATTTGCGATAATAAGAAGCATTGCTATTAAAAAAAGGGTTTTAGCATATATATTGCTACACGGCTTCCACATCAGTTTGTCCCCCCTTTATCCTCTCTGCTTTGATTCTCAACAGACTGTTGGCTGATAATCGACTTTAAAAATGCTCCTATTGCCCTTTGCAGCCTCAAAACTGACAACTGATGGTTATATCTTGCATCCGCTAACTGCCTTTCTGCCGTAAGAAGCAATGTGTTTGCATCTATTACATCTATGCTGTTGGCAAGGCCGAATTGATATTGTCTTGAGACAGAATTGTAATTATCACTTGCAAATGTCGTCTGGTCTTCAAGGGATTTCAAAACCCCCTTCTGTGTTTGAAAATCAAGATAGGCATTTTCGACTTCGATACCTATCGTCTTTTTCAAGTCATCATATATGAGTCCGAACTGTCTCTTTTTTGCCTCTGCCTCTGCCACCTCAGCCTTTCTCAATCCTCCTTCAAAGAAAGGGAAGTTCAACTTAATGCCTCCGTATATGCTCTCTTTATTTACCGTTACAACAGAAGGATTATCCTCTCTTCTTGCATAAACGCCTTCGATGGAAAGCGTAGGCCAGTATGCCCCTTTAGAATATCCGACCTGTTCTTCCGCAATCCTCTTCTGAAGTTCCATGGCCTTCATCTCTGCCCTTTCTGCAAAAGCCCTCTGCTTGAGGGAATCAAGGTTATCTGCTGTATCTTCTCTGTTGCTTGCTGTTTCCTTAACATCGTAATCTCCGCATAGTCCGGCAACCCTTGCAAGGACTGCCTTTGCTAACTTTAGATTGTTTTCAGATTTCACCAATTCTGCCTGCCCCCCCGACAACTCTGCCTCTGCCCTGAGCAGGTCGGTCTTTGTCACTTCGCCAACCTTGAGTCTTATTGAAGCTGCATCCCTGTGTTTTGTCAGCCGGTCAAAATTAGTCTTTGCAATCTCAACGGCCTTCTTTGCCCGCAGGACATCATAATAGGCCGAGGCAACACTGAAAATATATCCCTCTTTTACCGCGTGAAGGTCATACTTGCTCTTTTCGATATATTCTTTTGAGATTTTAAATGCAGTAAGCTCCCTGCCGTTCAGATAAAACGATTGGTCAAGTCTCAATCCCCATGATATAGAACTGTCTGGCTGGATTATGGCACCTGTTGATGAACGCTTGTCTTCGGTATATTTTGTATAGCTTCCAAATGCAGAAAGCCTTGGAATCAGAACAGAGACTGCTTTGTCTTTGCCCCTTTCGGCAATATACAGGTCTTCTTCCGATATCTTTATTTTTTCAGAGCGTTCAAGGGCTATTCTGTAAAGGTCTTCGAGGGAATACTCATCGGCTGCAAAAATATTGCTGCATGACAGAAATACAGATAGTATCAATGCAATAACAATACTTATACGTATCTTCACCTTTTTGTTCCTCCCACAAAAATCTCCACAAATTCCTTTATTGTTGTATCTTTATCTACATGCCTGTATTTTTTATGCATCATCATTTCATGGACATTAAAATATGAAAAAAACATCCCGAGAAATGCCCTTGCACCAAACTCTGTATCAAAGCCTTTGAGAATCTTCTTCTTCTGCATCTCGGCAAAATAAGATGCAAGAATTTTAAATATCTCATCGATAAATGCATGATAGATCTTATGGATTTTCTCGGGATATCTTTGCATTTCCGAATGCATTATCTGTATCAGGTCTTTTCTTGACGAGAGTGTTTCAAGAAACCTTTTAGCAATTAAAGTTAGCGCCTTTTCGTATGACATATTTACTATTTCTGGAAGAAGCCCTTTTAATGCAGGCAGGAATGAATATGTGTTTATCATCTCTTCAAAGAGTCTTTCCTTTGAGGGGAAATGCCTGAATAGCGTGACCTCGGCTATCCCTGCCTCCTTTGCGATCTCCTTTGTGGTGGCGCCGAGATAGCCTTTTTGGGAAAATAGCTTTAATGCCGATTCGAGAATCTTGTCCCTCGTGGATTGTATGTCTTTTGACCTGCTCATTAAAAACTCCCTATCTGTAGACTGTAAGTGCTAACTTACATAATAGGCAAAACACATACAATTGTCAAGCCCATAATCTGTAAACCCAAATCCAGTGATAAGGATGGGTCCCTGAAGTGAATAGTAATGTTTTGGTAACATGACTTAAAGGGGCTTTGCCCCTATAGTTTTGTCTTCGAATAGAAAAAGGGTTTGAGGGTCTTGAGTGCCAATACAGAAACTACAGGCTTTAAAAGCCATGATGCTATTGATTTGCCCCCAAGACACCGCTTGCAGTAAGGATGAACAACTCTAAACTTCTTGAACCCCTCGATTATTTTTCTTAGTTCCTCTGATGAAAGAATCTCCCTCAAAGATGCCTCTTTAAGATTCCCTATTTTTGTGCGGCCGTCAAAGTCAACACAGCAGAGGGTAACATCTCCGTTATGCAGTATGCTGAAGTGGTCACGCATGCCGAAACAATAGCCAGCCCATGCATCATATATCTTTTCGTCATCGAAGGCATGACCCCAATCTTCAAGCACATATGTCTCAAAAAATATATTAGGATATATTTCCACTACATTCCATTTATACGAGACAAGCTTATTTATTTTCTTCAGTGCAGCGTCCCTTTTACCTTTATCAACACCGAGCATCTCATAGATGCGTCCTGCCCAATATCCAAATGTGTTTCTCAATTCCTCTGTTGACGAGATGACCTGTACAGGGCCTGTTCTTTTTTCCATATCCCTTTTGCGAAATCTCGTGTTCAAAAAACGAAACTTGAAAATCGTATCTTTATGCCTCGAGTTATAAGAAGAAAAGAAATCGAGAATGCCGTTAAGATAGACATCGTATGTCAGCGCCCTTGCCTTCCTGAGCGCAAAGGATTTCTCATCAGGCGTCTGCAGAGAAATATCAATCTGATAGAGGTCATAGTTTAAAAGTTTTTTTCCTGCCTCGCTGCCGAGTCCTCCTCCATTGGTTGTCAGTCCTATCTTGATTCCTGTATTACTGGCATAGGAGAGAATATCAAAGAAGTCCGGATGCAGTGTCGGCTCACCCATCACATGGAAGGTGATCTTTTCACATATGTTGTTTTCATGGAGTTCAGAAATTATACGTCTGGCAAGGCCGGTATCCATATAACCGTACTTCCTTTTCATCTCTGACTTGGGGCAGAATACGCAATTGAAATCGCATACATTGGTAAGTTCTATATGAACTCTCTGGAGCGGGATTTCTATATGGCCGAAGCGCTGCGACATCTTTTAACGCTAACAAAAGCTTTTACCTGATGTCAACGAGGGCTTATAAAAATAGGTTCATCTCCCATTTAGTTGCAGCCAAAATTGAGTGATTTTAACCTATAAATGTATGTCAGGCCTGCCTGTGCGTTGCACGCAGACAGGTGCGGCAAAAAGAAGCGTCTTTGGGCCGTGTCTGACATATATAATCGCTTAACTTACCTTACAGTTGCATAAAATCAAAGGTTACAGCAAGGACTAACATGCGTAAAAGACTTTGCCTGCGACACCTTATAAGATTTTCATACCACCATATCGTATTCAGCATTGGATTCAAGTCTCTGTTAAAACATTTATATT
>CALGPO010000139.1 GCA_937960465.1 uncultured bacterium | reverse complement strand
AAGGAAAATTTCTCGGTCAGCGTCTTCCTTAAAAATGGTCTTCCTCTCATTGCCCCGTGATGTAATGTGATACAATGCACCATCGTATTCGATTCTTAACGGTCTTGCCATAAAATATATTATACATGCCTAAAACCAAATAGCAAGATTAAAGACCTGACCCCATTATCCATTATTTCTGCTCTTTTGCGCATTGTCTGCCTCTTTTTTAGGCAATGGAACACGAATTGCTTTGAGAAAGGTTGTTTTTTTCAATATGTTTAGTTCTGGTATAACACTTGCACTATTAGAAATATGTCAGTTTTAATTTGTAAGAATATAGAGGCAGAGGGTCCTGGAACCATTGAGGATTTTCTAAGGATAAAAGAAATTCCGTACACAATCGTTGATTTGTCTAAGGGAGAGGATATTCCTGATACAGAGGGATTTGATACGCTTTTGATGATGGGCGGCCCTATGAGTGTTAATGAGGACGACATCTACCCTTATATTAAAAAAGAAGAAGAACTTGTCAGGGACTTTATTGCTCAGGACAAGCGTATTTTGGGAGTCTGCCTTGGTGCGCAGATAATGGCAAAGGCTTTAGGCTCAAGGGTTTATAAAGGCAAACAGAAAGAGATAGGCTGGTACGATATAGAGCTTACACCCGAGGGGATTGCGGATGCCCTTATGAGAAAGCTTGCAGTGCATCCTCATGTTGGCGACATGTGGAAAAGGTTTAAGGTGTTTCATTGGCACGGCGAGACCTTTGATATTCCAGAAGGCGCTGTAAGGCTTGCAGGTTCGGAACTATTTCCGAATCAGGCGTTCAGGTATGGCAGCAAGGCATATGCCTTTCAGTTTCATATTGAAGTAACAAAAGAGATGATATATGATTGGTTGAAGGCTGAGGATATAGACCATGATAGATTAAAGGCAGAGACAGAAAAACTCTATGACGTCTATAGCGGAAGGGCGAATAATTTCTATGAGGCATTTTTCAAGTGAATGGGCATATACCCATTAACACATTTACTCATTAGCACGAATTAGGAGGTGATATATGAAGAAGATCGAGGCAATAATCAAACCCTTTAAACTGGACGAAGTCAAAGATGCCTTGAACGAGATAGGCGTTCAGGGCATGACTGTGACCGAAGTAAAGGGCTTTGGAAGACAAAAGGGGCATACCGAATTGTATAGAGGTGCAGAGTATGTGGTCGATTTCATACCAAAGATAAAGATAGAGATCGTTACCTCCGACAGCCTTGCCCTAAAGGTTGTGGATGCTATAGAGAAAGCTGCAAAGACAGGCAAAATAGGCGATGGTAAGATATTCGTATATACCATTGAGGATGTAATAAGAATAAGGACAGGCGAGCGCGGAGAATCCGCGGTATAAAAACAGTTCAAGCTGTTCAAACAGTTCAAGCAGTTAAAGCTGTTCAAGCAGTTCAAGCTGTTAAAGCAGTTCAAACAGTTCAAGCCGTTCAAACAGGTTAAACTGTTCAAACAATAATAAAAACAGGAGGAGGAAGTATGACACCGAAGGACGTAATTAAGATGGCTCAGGAAAACAAGGCGGTTATGGCAAATTTCAAGTTCCTTGATTTTCCCGGTATCTGGCAGCATTTTGCTGTGCCTATAGCAGAACTAAAAGAGGAGATATTTGAGGAGGGGCTTGGCTTTGACGGCTCATCCATAAGGGGATGGCAGGCGATTCATACATCGGATATGCTTATAATACCTGATCCGGCTACAGCCTTTATGGACCCGTTCATGGAATATCCCACAATAAGTTTAATATGCAATATCGTAGATCCGATCACAAAGGAATTCTACACAAGGGATCCAAGGTACATTGCACAAAAGGCAGAGGCGTATCTTAAATCCACAGGAATAGGTGATACAGCATATTTTGGCCCCGAGGCAGAGTTTTTTATTTTTGACGGCATCAGGTTTGAGCAGAATGCACACAGCGGATATTACTTTATCGAATCAGTTGAAGGTATCTGGAATTCGGGCCGCGAAGAGAATCCAAATCTCGGTTATAAGCCGAGGCACAAGGAAGGATATTTCCCGGTGCCTCCGACAGACAGCCTTGTAAATCTCAGGACAGAGATGGTCATGGAGATGCAGAAGGTTGGCATTTACGTGGAAAGGGAGCATCATGAGGTTGCAACAGCAGGGCAGGCTGAGATCGACATGAGGTTTGATTCACTTGTTGCAATGGCTGACAAGAACATGCTCTTCAAATATATAATCAAGAATGTTGCAAAAAGGCACGGGAAAACCGTAACATTCATGCCAAAGCCCTTATTCGGCGACAACGGCTCTGGAATGCATGTCCATCAGAGCATATGGAAAAACGGAAAGCCGCTTTTTGCAGGCAATGGCTATGCAGGCTTAAGCGAACTTGCCCTTTATTATGTTGGCGGGATATTGAAGCATGCAAAGGCGCTTGCAGCCCTGACAAATCCGACAACAAACTCGTATAAGAGACTTACACCGGGCTTTGAGGCGCCGGTCAACCTCGCATACTCGGCAAGGAACCGCTCTGCATCTATAAGGATACCGACCTATTCCGCAAGTCCGAAGGCAAAGAGGATCGAGGTCAGGTTCCCTGATCCTTCATGCAACACTTATCTCGCATTTTCTGCAATGCTGATGGCAGGGCTCGACGGCATAGAGAACAAGATACATCCGGGTGAACCTCTTGACAAGGACATCTATGAACTCGGTCCTGAGGAGCTTGCATCTGTACCGACAATGCCCGGAACCCTTGAAGATGCACTCGACCATCTTGAAGAAGACCACGAGTTCCTGATGAAGGGCAATGTCTTTACAGAGGATGCCATCGAGACATGGATAAATTACAAGAGGACAAAGGAAGTGGATGCCCTGAGATTAAGGCCGCATCCATACGAGTTCTTCTTGTACTACGATATTTAGGCTGAATTGTATAATGATATGGCAGTAGGGGCGGTTCGTGAACCGCCCCTACTGCCATGAATTCATATTATAGGCACATTTGCAGCCATGACCCTGTTTCTTCCCATATTCTTTGCTGAATAAAGGGCATCGTCAGCAGACTGTATAATTTTTTCAGGCGAATCACCATCCTCTGGGTAGGAGGAAACGCCAATGCTTATTGTTATTTTCCCTCCGGGCTGTGTTTCTGCACGGGGGAAATTATAACTTTCTATCTCGTTTCTTATTCTTTCTGCTATTGCTATGGATTCATCTTTATTTGTTTCTGGAAGCAGTGCAATGAACTCCTCTCCTCCGTACCTGCCGATAGTGTCCGTGTCCCGAAGATTATCACCGATAGTATCTGCTACAAGCTTTAAGAGGATATCACCCTGTGGATGCCCGTGAGTATCATTGTATTGTTTGAAGTAATCGATGTCCATCATCATGAGTCCGAAACTTTTGTTGTATCTGTGCGCCCTGTGCACTTCGGAGTCTAATAATTTGAGGAATGTCCTTCGGTTTTTTACTCCGGTGAGGCCGTCTATTTCCGAGAGTTCGAGGGTTTTTTCGAAGAGTTTTGCATTGGATATAGCAAGGCTTGCTGCATCTAGCAGGCGCATGCATGCATCGAGGTCACATTTTGCCTCAAATCTTGAACTCCTTGTAATGTCTACAATAAAAATTCCTACAGGCACAAACATATCGCACTTTACGCACTCCTTAATTTTTTCGGTGATGTTTCTCATTATCTTTCCATGGCAGTGGGTACCCGAAATATACCAGCATCTCTTGTCATCAGAGCCATAGGCGGCACAGCCTGTATTCGGGGGGCAGTGATAGTAGTCGTAGCATTTAGACGAGAATGCTGCCCGCACAGGCAGAACAGCTATCTCTTTTGCATCCTTCATCAGGGTCTTAAATACCCTGTTCTCATACTCAGAGTTTACAACTACAGATTCAAGGGTATGTGCCTCACAGGTCACCAGTGTGTCTGTAAATATGTTTTTGTTGGTAATGGGGATGATGAGGCTGTTTTGTCCATCATCATAAACCAGATTTAACTTATTCCTGTCCAATGGCATATAAATCATATTTGCTTTACCTGATAATGATGACAACTCTTCCCTGACTGTTTTTATTACCTCATCCATGACAATGGAAGAACGCAGCTTCTCAGAAAGTATGTAGAGCCTTCTTATTTCTTCCTGCTTTTTGTAAAGTTTATCAGAAAGATATGTTACAAAATATGCAGTAAGAAGCAGCGTGCTTATAAATACGCCGCCATATGCTGCTATTACAGAAAGGTCTGTGAAGATCATCGGTTCATTTCTGAATACTGCAAAATGGGGTAGAATGCCAAAATGCTTAAGCCCCATAATTGTTGTAGGAAGGGCTGCTGCAATAATAGCAAACCTGAATGTCCATTTCCTCGGCAGGATGATGCCGCTGATCACGATGTGAAATATATAGTAGTACAGGAATGGGCTGTCGCATCCTCCTGAAAAATATACTGCAGCAGCAAGCACAAGGAAATCAAAACCTATCTGTCTGATTGTGTTTTTAAGCAAATCTGTTTCCGGAAGCTTCAGTCTTTGCTGAAAGTAGGTATTATATAGAGCGACGAAACCGAGAATTATATAGACGGGGATAAGCGGGAATGTTAGTCCTGCTATTTCTCGGACAATATGAGTGACAACAAGCACACCAATGCACCCAATCCACCTCAGTTTTACAAGCCACTGAAGACGCTCTTTTATTTCAGACTGTTCAAAGGTCATTATCCCAATACTCCATCACTCAAATCTGAGGGGACAGTCCCTGTTCCATGAATTTACTTGCATTCCCTTTTAATTCCATCAAGAAGGCTTCCTATCTGATCCGAGATATTCTCTATTTCTTTGTAGATTCTCTCTGCCTTTAGCTTGTCTCCTGAATTATATGCAGAGACCGCCTCTTTTGCCAGTGCATGGATCTTTGCATGAGGTTCA
>CALGPO010000138.1 GCA_937960465.1 uncultured bacterium | reverse complement strand
GCTTTACCATTAACAGGCTGACAGGGACAATATTTGTAACAGCCTCAAAAAGGAATCTTGAGAGGGTAGAGCAATATCTTAACACCATTAAAAAAGTAATCAGCAGGCAGGTCCTGGTTGAGGCAAAGATCATTGAAGTGCAATTGTCAGAAGGTCTGAAATACGGAATTGATTGGGGCTTTGTAAACAGGACATTGGGTGATGGACAGATTAATATTACAACTCCTGGTTTCTCGAGCGTTGTTCCTTTAGCAAGCCCTTACATAAACATGGGGGTTACGCGGGGAGAAAGTTTCAGCACCCTTCTGAAAGCCCTTCAATCTCAGGGAGAGGTGAGGACACTGTCCAACCCAAGGGTGAATATAATGAACGGACAGACAGCCCTTTTAAGCGTCGGCAGAAATGTGAGTTTTATTTCAAAGGTCGAGACAATGACAACCACTGCTGCAGGTGCAGCACCAACAACAACATTTACTGTAACAACAAGCAACATACTGTCAGGGATTATTATCGGCATAGTCCCTTATATAAACGAAAACGGCGAGATATCACTGACTATAACCCCAATAATATCAGATCTGATACAACTCCAGGACAAGACCATCGGAAGCGGAACCAGTCAAACTCAGATTTCCCTGCCCACTGTTGACCTGAGGGAACTCAGCACAACGGTGAAAGTCAGGGACGGTCAGATGATTATAATAGGCGGTTTAATATCAAAGAAAGAGAATCTTCAGGACAATAAGGTTCCTGGATTGGGTGACATACCATTGCTTGGAGAGGCATTTAAAAGCCGGGACAAGGCAGAATCGAGATCAGAACTGGTTGTGGTTTTGCAGCCAGTACTGGTGTCAAGATAGATTTTAAAAAATCGTTCAAGTCGTTCAAATAGAACAATATTGAACGATTTTTGAGGATTATGGCAACAATAAGAATAGGTGATTTATTAAAGGCACGGGGACTTATCAACGACAGACAGCTTCATGTTGCATTGATACAGCAAAAGGTAACAGGCGACCTCCTCGGAGACACCCTTGTAAAACTGGGTTTCGTATCTTCGAAGGAGCTTGGACAGATACTATCGGAGCAGTCTGGAATAGAATTTATAGACCTCAGCGAGTATGTTATTTCTGAAAACGCCCTGAAGGCAGTACCAAAGGACATTGCAGAAAAGACAGGGTTTATACCCATAGATGCTGAAAACGGCAGGCTGAGCATAGGTATCACAAATCCGAGCAATATACTTGCTGTGGATACAGTCACGAGGATGACGAAGAACCAGCCCAAGGTGTATATGGTCGATGCCGACAGTTTCCGCGATGCCGTTGAGAAGGCATACTTCTTTTTAGAAAATCCGATCCAGCACCAGATCGATGATATTGTGAACGAAATAAAGGCAACTGAGACCGCATCAGGCACTGCCGTAACAAACCTCGCAAACCTGATAATAATGGACGGCATCAGGAGGAATGCCACAGATATCCACATCAATCCCACAGCGGATATTGTCAATGTGTTCTACAGGATAGACGGCGTGCTTCAGCACGGACACGGCATTCCAAGGGCTGCGCACAGTGGCATTACATCGAGGATCAAGATACTGTCACAACTCGATATAGCAGAACAGAGGCTGCCGCAGGACGGCTCATTCACCTTCACATTCTTAAATAAAGGCTACGATATACGCGTATCGACAGTCCCCACCATATACGGAGAAAATATTGTGATGAGGGTGCTTGTGGGCACAGGCCCTCTTTTGAGGATAGAGCGATTGGGATTCGATGAGGAGAATACGAAGAAAATAAAGACCCTTTTCCACAAGCCATACGGCATAATCCTGATTACAGGGCCTACAGGGAGCGGTAAAACCACAACACTTTATGCAGCCTTAAGGGAGATAGACCTCCTCGAAAGGAATGTCCTTACTGTGGAAGACCCTGTGGAATACAAGCTCAGTCTGATTAAGCAGACGCAGGTCAATGAAAAGGTCGGCTATGATTTTGCCCTTGCAGGAAGGAACTTCATGAGGCAGGACCCTGATGTGATGCTCCTCGGCGAAATAAGGGATGAAGAGACCGCGAAGATTGCAATAAGGGCATCCATAACAGGACACCTCGTCCTTTCAACACTGCACACCAATGATGCGGTAACAGCAATCCCGAGACTTATAGATCTGAATGTGGACAGGTTCCTCATGTCCTCGTCACTCCTCGCTATAATGGCGCAGAGGCTTGTAAGAAGAATATGCCATTACTGCAAAACAGAGTACAGTCTGAACGATTATGAGATTTCGGCATTTAAGGAATACGGCATATCTTTAACTACTGCATTTAAAGGGAAAGGCTGCCCTAAATGCAATGGCACAGGGTATTCTGGAAGGACTGTCATCGGCGAGATATTGATAATCGATGATGAATTGAGGGAACTTATATATTCTGCTGCATCTGTTACTAAATTGAAGGCTGTAGCAGTTAAAAAGGGGATGATACCGCTAAAGGACGATGCTGTCAGAAAGGCTGC
Organism: uncultured bacterium; assembly: GCA_937960465.1. GTDB lineage: Bacteria > Nitrospirota > Thermodesulfovibrionia > Thermodesulfovibrionales > Dissulfurispiraceae > Dissulfurispira. The sequence continues at coordinate 5,003 of CALGPO010000138.1, read as the reverse complement.
CGCAGGGATTACAACACTGGACGAAGTATTGAGAGTGGCGGGATGAACTACTATTCATATAAAGCTATAGATACCGATGGCGCAATGGTAAAGGGTGTTGCAGAGGGAGAGGACATGGGCTCTGTTTATGGAGATCTATCATCAAAGGGACTTTATATATTGAGCGTAAAAAAGGCGAACACCGCCATTGCCAACCTTAAAAAGGCATTCACGGCACGAAAGATAAAACGGAGGGATGTTATAGAATTTGCGAACAACCTTTCTGTCATGCTCAGGGCAGGGGTGCCACTCCTTACAGCACTGGGGGATATAACCGCCACAACAGAAAATAAATATCTTAAAACAACTATAGCAGATATAAGTCGCCAAACAGAGAGAGGGATGAGGTTTTCAGATGCCGTTGAATTGCATAAAAGCGTTTTCCCGGATGTCTTTGTAAGGCTGATAAAGATTGGAGAAGAAACAGGTCGTCTTGAAAGTAGTCTGGCTGATGTTGCAAGCCACCTTCAGAAAATGGAGGATTTGTCTGCTGCAATCAAAAGGGCGCTCATCTATCCTGCCTTTGCGATTGTTACGACCATGGGAGCCTTGATCTTCTGGCTTGCATATGTCCTTCCGAAGATAATGACCACATTAAAGGAAATGGGCGTGAAACTTCCCCTCATAACAAGGATATTGCTGCATGTGAGCGATTTTACAAAGGCATACTGGTATCTTATACCCCTTCTGCCTGTGGCTGTTTTCTTTGCTGTACAGGCATTGAAGCAGAAGGAGATTACAAGGTATTATGTAGATGTGATAAAGATAAAACTGCCGATAGTGAAGTTAGTGGTTTACAACAAACTCCTTGCCCTTTTCTCAGAGCAGTTGAGGATATTGATAGTGGCAGGACTCACTATCGACAGGTCATTCGACATAATCGCGGATGTCATGGGAAGCGAGATCTTTAAAAGGGCTATTATTTCATCAAAGGACAGTATATCGTCGGGGAGCAGGATATCAGATGCCTTGAGGGAGCATGCGGTATTCCCTCCGCTTGTTGTAAGGATGGTGGATATCGGAGAGACGAGCGGTAATCTGGATGAACAGTTTGCCTTTCTTTCGAACCATTATCTCAAGAAACTCGATGATATATCTGAGAAGATGGGAAAGATGATAGAGCCTATTGTTATGGCAGTTATAGGTATCATGTTTGCAGTAATTATCTTGGGTCTTATGCTTCCGCTTTATGACCTTATTACACAGTTCGGAAAGGCGCGGTAATGGATTACCTCGAGTTTTTTGATCTAAAAGAAGACCCTTTTAGGCTGACTCCGGATTTGGATTTTATTTATCCCTCTAAGAGTCATAACGAGGCATTGTCGTCGTTTAATTACATGGTAGAGCAGAAAGAGGGTTTTTTTATGTGCATAGGAGACCCCGGCACCGGCAAGACTACCCTGCTGAATACCTTTCTGAAAACAGAGAAGTGGAAGGACAGGGCAGGTATTGCCCTTGTGCTTACGCCACGGTTGTCTCCAGAGGAGTTTCTGCTTACTGTACTGGAAGACCTGAATGTAAAGGTCAAAAACACAAATAAAAACGAGATTATTAGGGCATTCAGGGATTTTCTCATCGAGAACTCAATGATCGGAAGGAGGATTATCATTATCGTTGATGAGGCACAGAACCTTCCTGATGAGACCCTTGAGGAATTGAGGCTCTTATCCAATTTAGAAACAGAAAAGGAAAAGCTCCTCCAGATAGTCCTGATAGGACAGCCTGAACTAAGAGGCAGACTGCTTTCGGACAATCTCAAGCAATTAAACCAGAGGATAACAGTAAGGGCTACCTTAATGCCATTAACAATGAACGAGACCTCTGATTATATAAATTATAGACTGGCAAAGGCAGGGAAGGGGACTGTCATATTTGAGGAAAAGGCAAAAAAACTCATATACAGATTATCAAAGGGCATTCCGAGACTTATTAATCTCATATCATCCAGAGCAATGATGGCAGCATACCTCGATATGAGCAGATATGTAAGGAAGAGGCATGTTATGTATGCTGTAAAGCATGTCTCTGACAGCTTCATAAAAACAACGAGACGTATTGTTACATTTCCACGTATCATTGTCTATTCCATAATGGTCTGTTTGATTGCTGCTACACTAATTGTAATGAATAGAGTGAAAGAACAGGAGACCATATCATTAAGCAATGAGCATAAAGCGTCAAGCATTGAGCGTAGAGCGCCGGACACCGAAAACACAACATACAACGCACAACGCACAACGCATAACGCAGTGGTTGCTGTAGATGCTGCCAATGTGAGGGCAAAACCCTCGCTAAATTCTGAAAAGATTGAAAGTGTTTCTAAGGAGACTGCCCTTGAGATAATAGACGAGTTTACAGAAACTACCGGCATGAAATGGTATAAAGTAAAGATGCCAGATGGCAAGGAAGGATGGATAGCGGACAAGACAGTGAAGATAGAGCAACAGAGCAATAGACCAGTAGAGCAGTAGTAGGAGCAGGGCTTGTCCCTGCCCTTTTGAGGGCAATTGCAAGTGTTACCCCTACCCTTTTAAGGGCAACCGCAAGGGTTGTCCCTACTGAAATTGTTGGCTCTGAAAGGGTATTATCCCTCTAAATTCTCGCCAGAAAAGGATGGTAACCCAGACAGATGCAACAGAACGACAGTGCTATATAGCGGCATAACCGCAATGCGACAGAGCGGGGAGAGGTTCTGTATAGTTTGTAGGGGCAATTCATGAATCGTCCCTACATGCTACATGCTTTTGGGCATCTTTAGTCCCTATCCTTATCCTTTGCACCATAATCCGAGATGAGCCATTTAAATTAGGACTAAAAGTATGATATACTTTTCTTAAAAAGGAGGCGGGATGAACAGCCAGTCATGGATATTGATTTTGAGTGTGGGCTTTTTCATAATTACGCTCGGCTTTATCGCTGCCATCGGTTTTCTTATCTATGCCTCTCTGGAGATAAGGAGGGCAGCACAGGCATTCAAGGAATTTCTGCAAAATACAGAGGAAAGGATTAATCCTGTACTTGAGGAGACGGAACAAACCCTGAAAAGCCTCAGGAAGGTGAGCGATGATGTGGGAACTATAACAGAGAATGTGAGAAATTTCTCGGGTGCAATGCATGAGATTGTTGATAATCTCAGGGCGCTCAGCAGTATTGTATATAATGTAAGAGAAGGGGTATCATTAAGGGTTTTGGGTGTAAAGGCGGGCATTAAAACAGCCCTTGAAGTTTTAATAAGGAGCTTAAAGAATTAGTGATATGAGAGATTTATATCAGGAAGCATAAAGGATTTATCGATTGGATTTATTGTTGGTTCGGTGATAGCATTATTAATAGAAGAAAGAGCGTCAGCGGGTGCTGTGATTATGTTTTTTATAGGTGTAGCTTCTTGGTTTATTGCATTATCATTAAGGGTAACAAAAGGAGGATAAAGGAGGAGGATAAAGATGGAAGCAGTATTAATTATAGTTGTAGGAGCTATTATAATGGTGGGAGGGGCATTGCTTATACTTCGCCATCACGAGAAAACTCATCTAAAAACAAAATAAAAGGGCTTTATAACAAGAAAGGAGGACAACATGAGACACGAAGAAGGCGGTTTCAGTGCTGGTTCTGTATTGCTATCATTCCTTTTGGGCGGCATGGTGGGCGCAGGATTGGCTTTGCTTATGGCGCCGCAGTCAGGGGCAGAGACAAGGAAAAGAATCAAGGAATTTACAGATGATGTAAGGGAGAAGGCAACCGAATATGTCGGTCAGACCAAGGAAAAGGTTATTTCAACTGTGGAAAAAGGTAAGCATCTTGTCGAAGAGAAAAAATCTGCGTTAACAGCAGCATTTGAGGCAGGCAAAGAGGCTTACGAGAAGGAAGTGCATAAGTAGGAAATGCACGAAGTTTACATTGCCGAAAGCATTCTTGAAACAGCCATATGGAAATGTAGAGACAGCGGTTTCGGCCAGATAAAAAATATAAAAGTGAAGATTGGAAAGGCCTCGGCAGTATCAACCGAGGCCTTAATTTTTGTTTTTAACGCACTAAAGACAGGAAGCATTGCAAGCGAAGCATCCCTGATAATCGAAGAAATACCTACAACCGGATGCTGTAAGACCTGTAATGGCGAGTTCAGCGTGGATAGAGACTTCATTTTTCAATGTCCATGCTGCGGGAGTGATTCGGTTATAATAAAAGCCGGCAATGGTGTGGAGTTAGCGGAACTTGAAGTAGAGAGTTAGCTGATAAAATGGCTTCAGACATCGATTTCATGCATATTGCCCTTAAAGAGGCAGAAAGGGCGTCTAATGAAGACGAAGTCCCTGTCGGCGCTGTCCTTGTCATAAAAGGCGAAATAATTGCACGTGCCCACAACAAGAGGGAATCGGCTTTTGACCCGACTGCCCATGCAGAAATAATCGTTATGAGGGAAGCCGCACAGAAGATTAAAAATTGGAGACTGACTGGTGCAGCCCTTTATGTGACGAAAGAGCCTTGCATAATGTGTGCAGGCGCTATGGTGAATGCTCGGTTGGGAAGGCTTGTGTATGGCTGTGGGGATACAAAGGCTGGCGCAGTTCAGAGCCTCTATCAAATTCTTTCTGATAAGAGACTGAATCATCAGGTGGAGGTTGTTTCGGGAGTGTTGGAAGAAGAGTGTGCTGCACTCTTAAAGAAGTTTTTCAAAGGACGCAGATAAAAAACTTGAGTGATAGATGGCAAAAACGGTATTCCTTAATTACAGCGAATTGGTTTAAACTAATACCTAAATTGAGTGATTTTATAAGGCAGGCCTGCTTGTGCGTTGCACACAGACAGGCACTGCTACAAGACTTTACCTTAATGTTGCATAGACAGCAAGGACTAACATGCTTCAAAGCCTTTACAAGCGACAGGAAACCGTATTCATGCAGAATATAAATGTTTTAACAGAGACTTGAATCCAATGCTGAATACGATATGGTGGTATGAAAATC
>CALGPO010000137.1 GCA_937960465.1 uncultured bacterium | reverse complement strand
AGGGCTAATTTCAGCGGAAGCGGCAATAACCTTACGGTTAATATGAACAATGTTATCTTTTTAGCCAATCAGTCTGGACAAAAGGCAACAATGTGGGCAACGGGAAATGTTAGTGGAAGTTATACAGCAGCCCCCACAATCGACACTTCGGTTACTTTAAACGGTACTTCTGGTTTTACTGGTTCTGTTGACTTTACTCCAAAGGTATGGAATACAACTGATAACAAGTGGATGTCAACCATCAATGGTTCAGGAAATCTCAGTGGCGGCACATACACAGGCTCAGTTCAGATGCAAGGCGCAGGCGCTGGAACAATAAACCAGTCTAACAGCACTTTTTCAGGCACAGCAGCAGGAACAGTAAAATAACGTTGAGAGTTATAGCCTCAGGGCAGGATTAAAAAATCCTGCCCTGAAGATATTTGGAGGTATTTTTAGAAGATGAATAAGCACAACTCATTACAATTCCATTGTTTTTTTATCAGTCTTTTTTTGTTGGTTTTTGGCGTGTCTTTTCTTTATGCTGAAAACCTTAAGATCGGGGTCTTTGATATTCAAAGAATAATGAAAGATTCCAAAACTGTAAATGGATACCGAAATCAAATGCTTCAGGAGGTTGAAGCCAAAAAGAAACTATTGTCAGCGAAGCAGGATTCTGTGCGTCAGATTGAGGAAAGACTGAAAAAGGATGCCCAGACACTCTCTCAATCAGAAAGAAAAAATCTTGAGGAAAGGCTTACAAACGAAATAAAAGAGTTGCGGCGTATGAACGAAGATATAGAAGTGGAATTGAGAAAGAGAGATTCAGAACTTACCAGAAAGGCATTTATGGAAATACAAGAGATCGTAAAAAATATAGCAGAAAAGGAAGGCTATACCATAGTATTCGAAAAAAATTCAGCAGGTATTGCTCATCTGAAAAGTTCTGTGGATATGACATCCAAAGTTATAAATATTTATGACAAGCGGTAGGTTATTTTTCTTTCAATACGACGACCTTTTCTTCTTCCACCTCTTTAACTCTCGATTCAGCCCCCTGTTCAAGACCCCTAACCTCATAGATCGCAACAGGCTGTTCTTTCCCTTTAACAGCCACCTTTTCAAGCCCTGTTATTTCAGTGCGCCATAGTTTTCCTGTTGTGATTAAATCTTTTATCTTATTCATAGTAAATTCTGTTATCAGTATATGGGCATTGTACTTCCTTGTGAGACCTTCTACCCTTGAGCCTAAATTCACATGGTCGCCTATGACGGTGTAGTCCATCTTTTTGCCTTCGGCGCCGATATTTCCCACAAGCACCTCGCCAGTGTTTATTCCAATCCCGCAATCAAGGAGGGGTTTGCCTTCTGACTGCCATTTCTGCTGAAGTTCTTCGAGTCTTTTAACCATATTTAATGCGCATTTAACAGCAAGCTCTGCATGGTTTTCCTGTTTCATTGGAGCACCCCAGAATGCTAAAATTGCGTCGCCTATAAATTTGTCCAGCGTGCCTTCCCATTTAAAGATGATTTCTGTCATTTCGCCAAGATATTCATTGAGTATTGAAACAACCTCCTCAGGTGAGTGCTTTTCAGAAAATGATGTGAATCCCCTTACATCGGAGAAAAGAACTGTTACCTCCCTCCTCTCACCGCCCAGTTTAGCCATGTCAGGATTTTTAATCAGTTCATTGACTATTTTTTCTGTTACATAGCTTGAAAACATTGCCCTAATTCTTCTTGCATGCCTTTCCTCTACAGCATAGTTGTAAGCCGTAACACTTATGAATATAAACAGTATGTTGAGCGAAGGGTATGTGATGTTTATCCAGAGACCGTTTTTAGCAAAAAGATAGTAGCCAGACAAAAGCACAAGCAGGAAAAAAATGCCTGTGACGGCCGAGGCACCTGCTGCCTTAAACCTCGGCAGAATGATGGAAAGGATGCATCCTGATAACAAAAGGACAATCAGGTTTGTCGATTGAGAAGCACATCTGATGAACCTGTTTTCCAGAATAGATGATATGACATTTGCATGTTTTTCGACTCCTGGCATTGCAGGAGAAAAAGGAGTAACCCTTAAATCGTAAATACCCACAGCAGTTGCACCAATAAGCACTATTTTGCCCAGCAGGTCTTCAGGCTTAATATTATCTTCCATGATATCTGATATTGAGATATGCTTGAATGTCTGATTTGAGCCATAATAATGGATGAGTGTCCTCCCCCATCTGTCAGTTGGAATAAATCTCTTACCAAGTTGTATGCCCTCAGTTGCCTTTATAACAACCTTTTCATGAGGAATGCCTAAATAAAAGGCTGCTGCCTGAAGCGTGATCGATGGATAGAGATAGTCTTTGTATCCGATTATCAGAGACTCCCACCTCAGTGTGCCGTCGCTGTCAGGGAACATATTGATATGTCCAATAGTCATAGCCTCTTTTAGAAGTTCTGGTACTGGTATGAGAACGCCCTTGGACATTATTGGATTATATTTATTGAACATCTCTGGATTTGTGATGGAACTGAAAGCCATTTCATGAAGCAGCTCATTTTCTGGCATTTTAACTTGTCTTTCAAAATCAAAGACCACTGGCAATATCACATTGCCGCTGTTTTTTATTGCAGTGCTGAGAAGAATATCGTTTTTTTCTCTCTCGCTGAAGATGACATCAAAGACTATGAGTTCAGCGCCTGCTTCGATTAGTTTGCTGACGAGTTCTGCAATCTTATCTCTGCTCCACGGCCATCTGCCGAGCTTTTCTATGCTCTTCTCATCTATTGCTGCAATTAATACAGTGTCGGGAGGTTTTATTGTTCCCCTGACTTTAAATCTGTAATCGAGGAGCTTTTCTTCGAGTGTTTCGAGAGGGGATAGTTTCAGAAGCATTAATGATGTTATGATTGCTGTAACTGCAAAGCCAATTAAAACGCCAATCCTATAACGTTTGGTTCTTATTGAATAATGCAGAATGTTTTTTATAAAAGAAATGAAGGAAGTCTTTTCTATCATAGAGTTATTATATTTCTTCAGCGAGTGTATTTTCGATGACTTGTTTGAAGTTGATTATGCCTTTCAAAGCCTTGTCTATAGCCTCCTGTCTAAGGGTCATCATACCTGTTTGTATTGCTATTTTTCTTAATTCATCTGTACCTGCGCCCTTAATCAGGAGTTTTCTAAATTCATTGGTCACAAGTAGCATTTCATAAATTCCTGTTCGTCCTTTTTCTCCTGTGCCATCGCATGCCTCACAGCCTTTTCCCCTGTAAAGGATGGTGCCAGCTTTGATATTGCCTTTTGACAATTCTTCTTCTTCCTGCGTTGCCTCATATGACTCCTTGCATTTTGTGCATATTTTCCTGGCAAGCCTTTGTGCACATACAAGGATAAGGGAATCTGCAATAAGATAAGGCTCAATGCCCATCTCTACAAGCCTTGTAACTGTTCCAACAGCATCATTTGTATGCAGTGTGGAGAAGACCATATGGCCTGTAAGAGCTGCTTCCACTGCTGTCTTTGCTGTTTCAAGGTCTCTAATTTCTCCTATCAGGATTATATCTGGGTCATGCCTCATAAATGCCCTTATGGCTTTTGCAAATGTATAGCCTGCAGGAGGATTTATACTGCTCTGTATAATCTGTCCTCCAAGTGTTGTCTCTACAGGGTCTTCAGCAGTAACTATTTTTACATCTGGGGTATCAAGTGTTTTTAGGGCTGCAAAGAGGGCAGTTGATTTTCCACTTCCTGTAGGACCTACATGCAGTATTATTCCATAAGGAGATTGAATTGCCTCTTTGTAAAGATTCATGCAGTGATCGTTGAATCCAAGCATGTCAATAGTTAATACATTGGTGGATTTGTCGAGGATTCTCATAACTATATCCTCTCCAAAAGGAGTAGGCACAGTAGATACACGGAGGTCAATTTCAACACCTGGATTATATTTTGTAAAATCAACCCTTCCGTCTTGCGGTGCCCTTCTTTCATCTATTCTAAGGTCTGCCATAATCTTGAATCTTGTTATTAGTGCATCCTGAGCATACTTTGGAACTCTCATTACCTCTGTAAGATTGCCGTCTATCCGGTATCTGATTCGCAGATGGTCTATTGCAGGCTCAAGATGTATGTCGCTCGTCCTTTTCTGGAATGCCTCCTCAACGATCTTATTTGCAAGCATTACAATGGGTGCGCTGTTTTCCGTGGCATCTTCTCGTGCAACTTCTGCTACCTCTATCTCTGGTTTATAAGTCTCTGCCAGTTGGGATAGTATGTTCCCCATTCCGACTTCATCCTTTGGTAACGCATAAAATTTTTCTATGGCTGAGAAGAGTTGCCTTGATGTGGTCATGACGACCTTAGAGTCTTTTATTCTGAATTTTGAATCCCTGTAGAGACGGATGACCTCGTCCAGTGCCATGAAATCTCTGGGCTCAACCATGGCAATGGTCAGGACTTCGTCTTCGTATTTTACAGGAATTACTTTATAATTTTTTGCATAGGCAGGCTTTATATGTTTTAATAAATCAATGGGCGGTTGTGGATAGGATGACAGGTCAACGAATTCATAGCCGAGATATTCTGCCTTAACAGCAGCTATCTTTTCCTCGGAAAATCCTGACTCCAGCAGGAGTTGCTCAAGGCTCTTTTTCTCCTTTGTTATTTTCGTAAGAAAGTCCTGCAACTTCTCCTTTGTGAGAAGACCTCTTTCTATGAGCAGTTCTTCAAAGCTTTTTCCTGTTGGTCTTTTAAACGCCACTATACCCTCGTAAAGATAAGTATCAATTTTTTTACCTTTCCCTTTTCATCGAGGTATGGAATAATCTTTACCTCAAGCACTTCAAGCAATGCTGCCATTTTAAATCCATAAGAAATGGAATCATTTACCTTTTCCTCAAGCTGAGTGTTGGCAAAGTTTGGGAAAAGCTCAAAGAAATGCTCTCCCACCATGGTATCTGTGGAGTATCGCATACCACTCATTACTTCTAAGAACTTGTTTGCGGAAATGATCCGCTTCTTTGTATCGAGTATACAAATACCCTCTTCTATATCATCGATGATATACTCTCTGAGCTTTTTCTCTTCCTCTATGGTCTGGTATGAAAGGGCATTATTTACCGCGATACCAAGGAGAAATGCGAGTTGCTCCATCATGCCGACATCCTGGTCAGAAAAACCGTCTGGTTTATTAAGTGCCTGAAACACCCCTACAACCTCACCCTTTGCCTTTACAGGGATTGCCAGCACACTCTTTGTCCTATATCCGCTTTTTTCATCCCATCTCCTGTCAAAGCACAATCTGCTGTTTATTGACTTTAATTCTCCCTCGTCATAGGCGTCTTTTATATTCAAGACCTTTCCTGTTGTTGATGAATAGCCTGCAAGGCTGCTCCGCGTGATTGGAACCCTTATTTCTACGAGATTATCTGCCTGGAGGACCTTTGAGTAAAGCTCGTTGTTATCTTTATCTACCAGAAAAAGGGTGCATCTGTCAGCACCGAGGAGGATCTTTATCTCTTTAACAACTGTTGTGAGCACTTCATCAATATTGAGTGTGGAAAGGATGGTATTAAGGATGTCAAAAAACTTTTCTGTTTTTAATGAAAGTTGCTTCATCGCGGCTCCTTTTCAATATTGACTAAATTATACCAGAACTTTCACCTTTTTCCACATAATTACAGCCTGTCCATATCCGCAATAATGCATATAGGGCATGCTGAAAAAAGCCTTTACAAAGTGTTGTTCTTTATTCAAGTAAAAAATAATGGCTCTTCACGGAATATGGTGCAAGTAGGGATGTAGGGGCAACCCTTGCGGTTGCCCTCAAAAGGACAGGGGCAAGCCCTGCCCCTACTAAATTGAAGAATTTTATCGAATTATGTCGGCATTGCACCATAATACGAACACCCTATATGCATTTCATGGTGTTCGGCTGCTTATGCTAAATGGAAAGATATTGGACGATTTTGCTATACTCAATAAATTAGGCAAGAGGCTATAGCCGCTTTTATGGAGGTTTTTATGGAAAAATATAAATTCAATACAATAGAAGAGGCCCTCGAGGACATAGCAAAGGGCAAGATGGTCATACTTGTTGATGACGAAGACAGGGAAAACGAGGGCGACCTCTGCATGGCTGCTGAAAAGATTACACCAGAAGCCATAAACTTCATGGCAAAGCATGGCAGGGGGCTTATATGTCTTTCTTTAACGCCTCAAAGGGTTGAAGAATTAAAACTGCCGATGATGACTGATGTCAACACATCGTCATTCGGCACTGCATTTACAGTATCTATCGAGGCTAAAAAAGGGGTTACAACAGGAATATCAGCGCATGACAGGGCAGTTACCATCCTTACAGCCATAAACCCCCAGACAAAGCCTGAAGACATCGCAAGGCCAGGACATGTATTTCCACTCAGGGCAAAGCCCGGAGGAGTTTTGCAGCGGGCAGGGCAGACCGAGGGTTCAGTTGATCTTGCCAGGCTTGCAGGACTATATCCTGCAGGGGTTATATGCGAGATAATGAATGATGACGGGACAATGGCACGGGTTCCGCAACTGATGGAGTTTGCAGAAACACATCGCATGAAAATAATAACAGTAAAAGACCTCATTCAGTACAGGATGAGGACTGAGAGGTTTGTAAGAAGGGTTGCTACTGTCCAGATGCCCACGGAATATGGAGGTGATTTTACGGCTATAGCGTATGCAAATGATGTTGATCCCAATGTGCATATAGCACTTGTAAAAGGACAAATCAGGCCAGAGGATAAAGTGCTTGTGAGAGTTCATTCCGAATGCCTCACAGGCGATGTTTTTGGATCAAAGAGGTGTGACTGCGGAGACCAGTTGCACAAGGCAATGGAGATGATAAGAAAAGAAGGTAAGGGCGTCATACTTTATATGAGGCAGGAGGGACGGGGTATTGGCCTTGCTAATAAATTGAAGGCTTATGAGCTTCAGGACAAAGGTCTCGATACTGTTGAGGCCAATATTAAACTCGGTTTTAAGCCAGACCTGCGTGACTACGGAATAGGTGCCCAGATACTTGTTGATCTTGGAGTTAGAAAGATGAAACTCATGACAAACAACCCCAAAAAGATAATAGGACTCGAAGGCTATGGGCTTAAGGTTGTTGAAAGGGTATCTATAGAGACCTCCCCCCACGATAAAAATATCGTCTATCTGAAAACAAAGAAAAAGAAATTAGGGCATATGCTGGAGAATGTATAACAGCAGTCGTTGGCGCGCCTGAGAGGATTCGAACCTCCGACCCTCGGCTCCGGAGGCCGATGCTCTAATCCACTGAGCTACAGGCGCGATATGGCTCATGGTTCTCATGGCTCAGAGCAAAAGATTTTTTTGCATCCATGAGCTATGAGCTAATTTGGGGTGGGCGACGGGGCTCGAACCCGCAACCACTGGAGCCACAGTCCAGTGCTCTGCCCTTGAGCTACGCCCACCATCTTAGCTCGTAGCTTTTGGCTAATAGTTTATTTATATTATATCTTTTGCCACGAGCTATGAGCAATTAACTATTAGCTATTTGGCGCGCCTGAAGGGATTCGAACCCCTGGCCCACTGCTTAGAAGGCAGTTGCTCTATCCAACTGAGCTACAGGCGCATGGTCGGGGCGAGAGGATTCGAACCTCCGACCCCCTGCTCCCAAGGCAGGTGCGCTAGCCAGGCTGCGCTACGCCCCGTAAATATTAAGAATACTAAAATGCCTTGATAAAAGTCAATTTGACCGCACTTGCTATTACCCGGATAGGTTTTTATAGCAGCTAAATGTTAAAATAAACAAATAATTTTTGGAGGAATCAGATGTTAAGTATGAAATATGTGGAACCGGTGAGGCTTTCGCTGGATGCAAAATTCAAGTTCAGGTGTCATAAAGGCATAGGATGTTTTACAAAATGCTGCAGCAATATAGATATAATGTTAACACCGTATGATATTGTAAGATTAAAAAGCAGGCTGGGCATATCATCAGGCGAATTTTTGGCTAACTATACCTATGTAGAGATAGACGAGAAAACATCCCATCCATTTGTATTTCTGAAAATGCGTGAAGATGCGGAAAGGAAGTGCCATTTTGTAACTATTGGAGGCTGCACAATATACACAGACAGACCTGCAAACTGCCGATACTATCCTGTTGGACAGGCTTCTCTCAAGAAAATGGATGATAAAATAAATGAACCGATTACAGAGGAGTTCTATTTTTTTATTAAAGAGCCACACTGTCTCGGCTTCAACGAAGATTCGGAATGGACGATAAAAAACTGGAGGGAAGATCAGGGAGTTGATGTCTATGACGATATGAACAGGGGATGGAAAGATATACTGTTCAGGAGAAATCTCCCCGGCCATTCGTTGGATGAAAAGAAACAAAAGGCATTTTATATGGCCTGCTATGATGTTGACAGATTCAGGAGGTTTGTGTTCGAGAGCAAGTTCCTCGAGATGTTTGATATAGATGAAAAGACCTTAGAAAGAATAAAAAATGACGAGACCGAATTGATGAAATTCGGGTTTGAATACACGAAGTATATACTGATGATGGAAGAGACGCTGAAGCTTAGGAAAAGTTTATAACTACCGCACTGTTTATCGCTTAACTGGCGACTTATGACTTTCTAAAGTATATCTCGCCTTTAGTTGACCGCAGGCAGCGAGGATATCCTGCCCCTTGCTCTTTCTTATTAAGGCAGTGATATGGCCTTTGATGAGTATCTTCTGGAAGTTTAAAACCCGCGCATCCTCTGGCCTCTCAAACTCAGAACCTTCATAGGGATTGAATGGTATGAGATTTACCTTTGATGGTATTCCTTTTAAGAGATTTATGAGCCTTTTTGCATCTTCAGTCGTATCATTGATATTTTTTAGCATTACATATTCGAATGTTATCCTTCTCCTCGCAGGCAAGGGGAATTTACGGCATGCAGTTAACAATTCTTTGAGAGGATAGATCTTATTGATGGGCATTATATAATCTCTCTGCTCATCTGTTGTCGCATTCAGTGATATAGCAAGATTCACCGCAGGCGCTTTTTCCGGAAGCTCAAGAATCTTTGGAACAATGCCGGATGTGGAAAGGGTTATTCTCCTCGGAGATATTTTCATGAATTCTGTGATCCTCCATAATGCATCTACAACATTATCAAAATTTGATAGAGGCTCTCCCATGCCCATTAATACGATGTTTGTAATTTGCTTCGGTTTTATAGTTCTACTTACAGATATTATCTGATCGACAATTTCATGCGATTTGAGATTTCTCTTAAGCCCCAATTTGCCTGTAAGGCAGAATCTGCAATCCATTGCACAGCCTACCTGCGATGAAATACAGAGGGTCAATCGGTCTTCATCAGGGATAAGGACACTCTCTATTGTTTCGCCATCTTCGAGTCCAAAGAGGAATTTCTCGGTACCGTCTTCAGAAACCTGCCTGCCAAGCAGTTGAAGATTACTTATGTATGTATTCTCCGAAAGTTTTTCTCTCAGGTCTTTTGATAGTTCCGTAATCTTATGGATCGAACCGGCATATTTTTCGTATATCCAGTGCAAGATCTGTTTTGCCCTGAAGGAAGGAAGGCCTAATTCTTTAATGAATGATTCCAATTCCTGTTTTGATAAGGCCTTGAGATTTGTCTTTTGCAAGGTGTTAAGGGGGTATTTCAAAAGGGGAGACGCAAAGTCCCCCCTTTTAATGTTAATATTATGTTCCCATCTCCCAACTCTGGAGATATTTTTTCTGTTCAGGAGTGAGGGTATCAACCTTAATGCCCATTGCCTTCAATTTAAGGCGAGCTATTTCTTTATCTATCTCTTCAGGAACGCTGTAAACAGTCTTCTGGAGCTTTTTTGCATTTTTCACCATATACTCAGCACACAATGCCTGGTTTGCAAAGCTCATATCCATAACAGCAGATGGATGTCCTTCTGCTGAGGCAAGGTTGATAAGCCTGCCTTCTCCGAGCAGATAAATGCGTTTGCCATTTTTCAGGGTATATTCTTCTACATAATCCCTGATGATTCTTTTTGCCTTTGACAACATCTTCAGGCTTTCAATGTCGATTTCGACATTAAAGTGTCCAGTATTGCAGACTATTGCTCCATCCTTCATAACCGAAAAACACTCTTTTGAAATGACATTGATATTTCCTGTTGCAGTAACGAATATGTCTCCGATCCTCGAGGCATCTTTTATGGGCATGACTTCATAGCCATCCATTGTTGCCTCAAGTGCCTTCAATGGGTCAACCTCTGTGATAATCACCCTTGCGCCGTGCCCTTTTGCCCTCATGGCAACTCCCCTTCCGCACCAGCCATAACCAGCTATAACGAATACAGAGCCTGCAATCAATCTATTGGTTGCCCTTATTATTCCGTCCATTGTGCTCTGGCCTGTGCCGTAGCGGTTGTCGAAGAGATGTTTTGTATATGCATCATTTACAGCAATAATGGGATATTGAAGGGCTCCGTCAGTAGCCATTGCCTTGAGCCTTATTACCCCTGTTGTTGTCTCTTCTGTACCGCCGATAACATATTTAAGAAGATCTTTTTCTTCTTTGTGAAGTGTGGATACGACATCTGCCCCGTCATCCATGGTAATTTGAGGTTTAATGGACAGAGAGTCTTTGATATGCCTGTAATATGTCTTTGTGTCCTCGCCTTTTATTGCAAAGACCGATATGCCCGAATTCTTCACAAGGGATGCTGCCACATCGTCCTGTGTGCTTAAGGGATTGGATGCGCAGAGCGATATCTCGGCTCCGCCTGCCTTGAGCGTCTCCATGAGGCTTGCGGTTTCTGTTGTAACATGAAGGCATGCGGTAACCCTGATGCCCTTAAGTGGTTTTTCTTTTTTAAACCTTTCGGTGATGCTTTTTAAAACAGGCATCTCCTGTGCAGCCCACTCAATTCTCAACTTTCCTTTGTTTGCCAGACTGATATCTTTTACATGATGTTTTGTCATCTATCCTCCTATACTCCGGCAGCTTTCTTCAGCGTATCTGCCATGTCTGTCTTTTCCCATGTGAACCCTTCCTCGTTCCTTCCGAAATGGCCGTAGGCCGCTGTCTTTTTGTATATTGGTTTTCTGAGATCGAGTTTTGTGATTATGCCATTTGGCGTCATGTCGAAGTTTTTCACTATGAGTTTTGATATTTCTGAATCGGCTATTTTACCTGTACCAAATGTGTCTACAAAGACAGATACAGGCTCAGGCACACCAATGGCATAGGCAAGCTGTATCTCGCATCTCGATGCTATCCCTGCTGCCACAATATTTTTGGCAATATACCTTGCCATGTAGGATGCAGACCTGTCAACCTTTGAAGGGTCTTTGCCTGAAAAGCATCCGCCGCCGTGGCTTCCGACCCCACCGTATGTATCAACTATAATCTTTCTGCCTGTCAATCCTGTATCACCCTGTGGGCCGCCAATGACAAACCTCCCTGTAGGATTAATGTGATAGACAACATTCTCCTCATCGAGAAGCTCCGGAGGAATTACAGGTTTTATGACCTTCTCTATAATGTCCTCCCTCATCTCTTTCAATGTAATATCAGGGCTGTGCTGGGATGATATGACAATTGTACGTACTTTGTAAGGTTTGCCGTCTTTGTATTCAATGGATACCTGTGATTTACCGTCAGGACGGAGATAACCCAATACATCTTTTTTTCTTACCTCTGTTAATTTCCTTGTGAGTTTGTGCGCAAGTATAATGGTCATAGGCATTAGTTCCGGTGTTTCATCGCATGCAAATCCGAACATCAAGCCCTGGTCCCCTGCCCCTCCTATATCAACGCCCATAGCAATATCAGAGGACTGCTTGTCGATGGATGTAATTACTGCACAGGTCTCATAATCAAAACCATACTTAGCCCTTGTATAACCAATATCCTTTATTGTCTCTCTAACTATGTCAGGTATATGAACATAACAACTTGTTGTTATTTCTCCTGCAATAAATGCCAGCCCTGTTGTGACAAGGCATTCGCAGGCAACCCTCGCTATAGGGTCTTGAGCCAGAATTGCATCCAGTATTGCATCAGATATCTGGTCTGCAATCTTGTCAGGATGCCCTTCTGTAACAGACTCAGAAGTAAATAGAAAATCCCTGCCGTTTGTTATGCTTGCCATAACTCACCTCCAAAATTATTTAATTAATTCCTCTGCTATCTGCACTGCATTTAATGCAGCACCTTTTCTTAAGTTATCCGAAACAACCCACATGTTTATTCCATTATCGATTGACTCGTCTTCCCTGATCCTTCCTACATATACAGGGTCCTTGCCAGCCGCCTCGATTGGCAATGGATACACATTTTTCTCGGGTGCATCGTATACAACAATGCCTGGTGCCTTTGAAAGTATTGATCGCACCTCATTGGGCGTTATTTTCTTTTCGGTCTCTATATTCACGGACTCCGAATGTCCCCTGAATACAGGCACCCTGACCGTTGTTGCTGTGACCCTGATAGATTCATCACCCATTATCTTCTTTGTCTCGTTGATCATCTTCATCTCTTCTTTTGTGTAGCCGTTTTCCAGGAACTTATCTATATGGGGCAGGATATTAAATGCTATCTGGTGAGGATAAACATT
Source organism: uncultured bacterium (assembly GCA_937960465.1). Classification (GTDB taxonomy): domain Bacteria; phylum Nitrospirota; class Thermodesulfovibrionia; order Thermodesulfovibrionales; family Dissulfurispiraceae; genus Dissulfurispira. The sequence goes on along the minus strand of CALGPO010000137.1, from coordinate 8,594 downwards.
ACACTTTATCTCCCTGAAGTTCAACATGTCTGTTGTCTGCTGCAAAAGTTCATCCATTGCCTTTTTGCCTGTTCCGGAGACAGCCTGAAATGTTGTAACCACGACCCTCTTTATCCTTGCAGCATCGTGTATTGGCTTTAATGCAACTACCATCTGTATTGTTGAGCAGTTTGGGTTTGCGATAATGCCCTTATGCCACTTAAGATCAGGGGCATTCACTTCAGGGACAACAAGTGGAACCTCCGGGTCCATCCTCCACTGGCTTGAATTGTCGACAACTACACATCCTGATTTTGCTGCAATTGGCGCCCATATTTTTGAACGTTCAGCACCGGCAGAGAACAATGCAATGTCTATCCCTTTGAATGAATCTTCATTCAGGCTTTCCACGGGGATTTCGCTGCCTTCAAACTGGAGCGTCTTTCCTTCAGACCTTTCTGATGCAAAGAGCCTGAGTTTTTCTATAGGAAAATTTCTTTCCTCTAACACAGCAATCATCTCATTGCCCACTGCACCAGTGGCGCCAACGACAGCTACTACATACTTATCTTTCTTCCTTAACATCTTCTTACTCCTTTACTTCTCTTTATCCTGAATTACAATTTGCTTACATAATCTGCGACAAGGTCCCCAACCTCAGTGGTCGAAAGTCCCATCTTTCCTGCTGCAAGGCTCTTAATGTGCTTGCCTGTCACTTCTATGACCGCTTTTTCGATTATTTTTCCTGCCCTGTCTTCTCCTAAGTGCTCAAGCATCATGCCTCCTGCGCATATGGCAGCAAGGGGATTGATGATGTTTTTACCCTTGTACTTTGGTGCAGAACCGCCTATTGGCTCAAACATGGAAACGCCTTCAGGATTTATATTCCCTCCTGCGGCAATACCCATGCCACCCTGTATCATTGCACCTAAATCGGTAATGATGTCTCCAAACATATTGTCCGTAACTATCACATCAAACCATTCAGGGTTCTTCACAAACCACATGGTTATGGCATCCACATGGGCATAATCAACCTCTATCTCTGGATATTCCTTTGCAACCTCATAAAATGTCCTTTCCCATAGATCGAAGGCATATGTGAGAACATTTGTCTTGCCGCATAAGGTAAGCTTGTTCATCTTGTGCCTTTTTTTGCAGTATTCAAAGGCAAACCTGATGCAGCGTTCCACACCCTTTCTCGTATTTATCGATTCCTGAACAGCGACTTCGTCAGGGGTTCCTTTTTTAAGCACGCCTCCTGCGCCTGCATAAAGTCCTTCGGTGTTTTCCCTCACAACAACAAAATCGATGTGCTCTGGCCCCTTGTCTTTTAAAGGGCATTCAATACCTGGATAGAGTTTGACCGGCCTCAGATTCACATACTGGTCAAGCTCAAATCTCAACCTTAATAAAATGCCCTTCTCCAGAATTCCTGGTTTAACATCAGGATGCCCTATGGCGCCAAGATATATTGCGTCATATTTTCTAAGTTCATCAATAGCGCTATCAGGAAGTACTTCTCCTGTCCTCAAATACCTGTCGCCACCAAAATCAAAATGATTGAAGTTCAGGGTGAAGCCGAATCTTGATGATGTGGCATTTAGTACCTTTATCCCTTCAGCTATAACCTCTGGCCCTGTGCCGTCACCTGCTATTACTGCAATCTCAAATGATCTTTTCATGCTGCAACTCCTGAAATTTTTTTCTTTGTCCACTCGATTAACCCTCCGGCAGCTATCAATTCCTGCATAAATGGAGGTATTGGTTTTGCAATGTATTGCTCGCCTGTTGAAAGGTTTTTTATAATGCCTTTGTCAGCATCTATCTCAACGGTATCTCCTTCTTTAATTTTTTTAGATGCCTCGTCTGACTCGAATATGGGAAGACCTATATTAAAGGAGTTTCGGTAAAAAATCCGCGCAAAGCTCTTTGCGATAACTGCCTGAATACCAGAAGCCTTTATGGCAATTGGCGCATGCTCCCTTGACGAGCCGCATCCAAAGTTCTTACCTGCAACTACTATATCCCCGGCCTTTACTTTATTCGGAAACTCTTTATCAGCATCCTCCATTACATGCATGGCAAGCTCATTCGGGTCGGATGTGTTAAGGTATCTTGCAGGAATGATTGCGTCTGTATCTATATCGTCACCAAATCTCCATACTTTGCCTCTAAGCAGCATAAGACCTCCCGATTCTTTTTAAGCGAATATTATAAACTTTTTATTATAATAATTGCTATGGGAAAAATAATCATCCTTCTCGGCCCAACAGGGGTCGGCAAAACAGTTGTATCCATTCTCCTTGCAAAGCACCTGAATACTGAAATCATAAGCTCCGACTCCATGCAGGTGTATAAACACATGGATATCGGAACAGCAAAGCCATCTAAGGAAGAACAGCACACGGTTAAACACCACATGATAGACATCGTCGAGCCGTGGGAATCTTACAGCGCCGGAAAATACATAAAGAATGTTCAGCCGATAATTGAGAATCTCCATAAAGAAGGCAAAATTCCTATAGTTGTTGGCGGCACAGGCCTTTATATAAGGGCAATGACAAGAGGGATTTTTAAAGGCCCTTCTGCGGACTGGTATTTGCGGAATGAACTCCTTGAAATCGAGAAGGGGTCGCCGGGATATTTATGGGAATATCTGCAATCCCTTGATCCTGTGGCTGCCTTAAAGATAATGCCCACTGATACGAGGAGGATTATAAGGGCATTGGAGGTTTGCTTGAAGACTAACAGTGTAATGTCAGAAATGCATCAGCTATTAACCCAGCCATTGCCTTATGAATTTATAAAAATAGGCATTACACGAAGCAGGAAAGAACTTTACAGGATGATCGAGCAAAGAGTTGATAAGATGATTGATGCGGGGCTTGTTGATGAGGTGAAAAATGTAATTGAAATGCTCAAAGAACATTTTTCGAAGTCCGAACTTAACTCATCACTATCTTCTATGCAGGCCATCGGCTACAAAGAAATAGCTATGCATCTAAATGGAGAGATCAGTCTTGAAGAGGCAATAGCCCTTGTGAAGAAACGGTCGAGGAATTATGCAAAGAGGCAGTTTACATGGTTTAAGAAAGAGGAAGGCATTCAATGGATAGATGTGACGGGAATATATGAGCCTTCTGATATATTCCAGAAGATGATACAATTTATACATGCCTGAATTAAGGATCGGTTGCAGTGGATTTAATTATTCGGATTGGAAGGAAAATTTTTATCCTCCCGATCTGCCGCAAAGGAATGCTAAGGAGTTAATAGGGATGGTGAAATGAAAAATCAGGAGGTTGCAAGAATCTTTAATGAAATCGCTGACCTGCTGGAGATAAAAGGAGAGAATCCATTCCGCATAAGGGCATACAGGAGGGCTGCGCAGAATATTGAAGGACTGCCAAAGGGTGTCGAAGAAATTCCAAAGGAAGAACTCCTGAAAGTTCCTGGCATCGGACAGGATCTGGCAGGGAAGATCGAGGAGTATATAAAGACAGGTAAGATGCAGGCGCACGAAGAGCTTAAACATGAAATACCCGAAGGATTATTGACCCTCCTCTCTGTGCCAGGTCTTGGGCCAAAGACATCAAAACTCCTCTATGAGAAATTGAAGATCAAAGGTATAGATGATCTGGAAAGGCTTGCTTCAGAACATAAACTGGTAGGCCTGCCAGGAATAAAGGAAAAAACAGAGGAGAATATCTTAAAAGGAATCGAGATGCTCAAAAGGGGCAAGGAGCGCCAGCCTATTGGAAGGGTGCTTCCCATTGCTAATGATATTTTAGAACATCTCAGAAAGAAGGCTCCTATCTTTAAAATAGACCTTGCAGGGAGTTTGAGGAGGTGGAAGGATACCATAAAAGACATCGACATTCTTGCAACATCCGACAATCCAAAAGAGGTAATGAAGGTCTTTGTGCATCTCCCCCAAGTGAAGGATATTTTAATGCATGGCCTTACAAAATCCACTGTGATAATCCATGAAGACCTTCAGGTGGATTTGAGGGTTGTGGAAAAAGGATCCTATGGTGCAGCACTGGCATATTTCACGGGAAGCAAGGCGCACAATATAAGGCTCAGAGAGATGGCAATGAAGAATGGCCTTAAAATCAATGAATACGGCATTTTCCGTGAAAAGGACGAAAAGAAAATCGGCGGCGAAACAGAGGAGGATATTTATAGAATCCTGGGACTTCCATACATCCCTCCTGAATTAAGGGAAGATCAGGGAGAGATTGAGGCAGCACAGGAGGGGAGACTTCCAAGACTTGTTACTGCGGAGGACATTAAGGGAGACCTACATGTACATTCGAAATGGAGCGATGGGAGCCATACATTCGAGCAGCTTGTTGATGCTGCAAAAGAACGTGATTATTCATATATTGCAATAACAGACCATTCAAAGGGACTCGGCATTGCGAGGGGATTGACAGGAGAGAGGCTTCTGGAGCAGAAAAAGGAGATAAATGCAGTTAATAAAAAACTCAAGGGATTCAGGATCATCCACGGCATTGAGGTGGACATCAGAAGCGACGGAAGCCTTGATATATCGGATGATGTGCTTAAAGAGCTTGATATTGTTGTTGCATCCATACATTCAGGATTTAAACAGCATAGGAAGCAGTTGACATATCGTTTGGTATCAGCAATGAGAAACCCGTATGTAAGCATCATAGCGCATCCTACAGGAAGGCTCATAGGAGAAAGGGATGCGTATGATGTTGATATGGATGAGATATTCGCTATTGCAAAGAAGACAGGCACTGCCATTGAGATAAACGCCTATCCTTTAAGGCTCGATATCAATGATACATATGCCAAAAAGGCAAAGGAGATGGGGGTACCAATTGTTATAGCAACAGATACCCATGTAATTAATCAATTCGATTACATGAGATACGGCGTATCTATTGCGAGAAGGGGATGGCTGGAGAAGGATGATGTGTTAAATACGCTTTCTGTTGATAAACTTTTAAAACGGCTGAAACCGTTCAAGTAACATCACTCCATCACTCCATCTTTTTCTCTCCTTCTTCTTCCTCAGAGGTCTCTTTTATCGTCACATCCCTTACAAACTCGGCACATTTCTGTCCTGCCTTCATTGAGAACTGTTTCTGGCAGGTTGCCCTCCATGCACATACAATACATAAGACCTTATTCTCACCCATTGCTCCTCCTGAAATATCTGGCTAAGACCTTTTCAATGTTGTTTATGATGCTGTCCTTTGCATTTATTATAAATATCTTCGGCCTCTCTGTCTGTATCTCGAAAAGCTCGCGCTCCATCCTTATAACTTCTGGAGGCTCTGGAAACCTGAGTTTCAGCTCATCCTCGAACATGGGGACCATTTTGTCCTTCATCCTTAACTCCGTATCCATGAAGAATATGGCTATTTCCGGCATGAGGTCATAAACCCTGTCTAAAAAGGCAGAAACCTCTTTTTGGTATATCTGCTTTGGAGGAGAGGACTTTATCTCCATGTAAAGGATTGAGCCGTCTATCTTTGCGAGGAGATCATAATCGCCGCCTATTCCGGGCCTTTTCATCTTTACTCCCCATACGGCCTCCGAGGCAATTTCCCTCTTGAATATCTCTGCAACAAACCACTCAAGGGTTTCTCCAAAACTCTTGATAGGGCCTTTTTTAAGCCTATGGGCATTGTTCTCGGGTGCAGCAAGTCCTGTTTTGACAAGATAGCTTATGTATTCTCCTGTAACCTCTTTTGTTGCGTACCTCGTCACCTGCTGAAGTGTAAACAGTGGCTGGTGCTTGATTACATCCCGCAGGAAGAGCCTGAAGGAATATCGTTTGAGCATCTCATAATATCCGTCAATAAATTTTCTTTCAGGGATTAGAAGGTCATCTGAAGGTTCTTTCTTATAGATTCTAAAACCTCGTCTTTTAAGGATTGCAGACAGAGACGGAGTTAATTCGTTTAAGGCTTCTCTGAGCCGTTTAACCTCTGATCTGAGAAAATCGATCTCTGTTTCTTTTTCTTTAGACACAAATTTTGAATAAAAACATTTTTAGACTACCTTGACAATAACCCTTCTGTGCCTTGGCCCGTCAAATTCGCAAAAATACACTGACTGCCATGTGCCGAGGAGTGCCTTGCCGTCTTCTATTGCAATAAATTTCGATACACCCACGAGAGTCGCTTTTATATGGGCAGGGGAGTTCCCTTCCATGTGCTGGTAATCACCCTCAAAAGGGATAAGCCTGTTAAGGGTTGCAAGGATGTCCCTTTTTACTGATGGGTCTGCACCTTCGTTGATGGTAATGCCTGCTGTTGTGTGTGGCGCGTATATATAACAAATCCCGCTTTTTACGCCCGATTCCTTAATTGCCTCATGGATGTCATCTGTAATATCGATGAATTCTGTCTTTGCCTTGCTTTTTATGTTCAGGGTCTTAAGCACTGTGCAATTCCTCCTTGAGCTGTCTGATGTTTTTTTTCAACACTGGGTGCATCTTGTCAGGTGCAATCTCAGAAAGGGGAAGTAGAACAAAATCCCTTTTGTGGAGCAGCGGATGCGGTATATGAAGATGTTCCATGTTAATTACTATATCATCATAAAACAGGATGTCAAGGTCGATGATACGCGGTCCCCACCTGACAGTCTCTTTCCTGCCCATTTCTTTTTCCACTTCCTTTAGCGTCTTTAGTAATTCTTCTGGTGAAAGCCCTGTCTCTGCCTCAATAGCCATGTTTATAAAATCGGGCTGTTCCTCTAATCCCCATGGTTTTGTCTCGTACATGGAAGACGCTTTTTTTATGACAATGCCTTTATCCTTCAATCTTTCTATTGCATTCCTGCAATGAGCCTGTTTGTCTCCCATATTCGAACCAATGCCTATGTAGACAATTGAGTTCATAGAGTTGTTGTGTTTATAGGGTTTTTTGGTTCTAACTCAAAAGACTCAATAAACTCAATAAACCCTATAAACTTTTACTTATCCTCTCTACTGCCTCTTTTATTCTCTCAACAGACTGTGTGAGTGCGAACCTTATGTATCCCTCTCCTGGCGCACCGAAGCCGACACCGGGTGTTCCGAGCACGCCTGTCTTTTCGAGGAGATGGGCAACGAATGTTGTTGAGTCAAAGCCCTTTGGAACCTTTGCCCATAGATAAAATGTTGCCTTTGGCTTATTAATCTGGATGCCAAGCCCTTTGAGCCCTTCATAAAGCGCGTCCCTGCGGTCTTGATAGATATTTCTTATTCTTGATAATACTGCATCCTCGGTCTGAAGTGCGATTATGGATGCCTCCTGGATTGCCTGAAACACGCCTGAATCAAGATTGGTCTTAATTTTGCCCAATCCAAAAATCACATCTCTGTTACCAACAGCAAAGCCAATTCTCCAGCCGGTCATGTTGTATGTCTTTGACAATGAATGAAATTCTATCCCCACATCTTTTGCGCCTTCCACATTGAGAAAGCTCATTGGCTTTTCATTATCGTAATACACTTCTGAGTATGCTGCATCATGGCATATGATTATATTGTATTTCGCTGCAAGCTCTATAGCCTCTTTAAAAAAGCCTTCCGGGGCCACAGCAGCAGTGGGATTATTTGGATAATTCAAAAACATCAATTTTGCCCTTTTCAGTTTATCCTCAGGGATTGCCTTAAAATCGGGCAAAAAGCCGTTTTCTTCCTTGAGGGGCATTATGCAGGACTCTCCTCCTGCAAACAATGTCCCTACAGGATAGACTGGATAGCCGGGGGATGGGACAAGGACAACATCACCCGGATTTACAAAGGCAAGGGGAATGTGTCCAATGCCTTCTTTAGAGCCAATGAGGGATAACACTTCTGTTTTTGGGTCAAGGGACACGTTAAATCTCTGCCTGTACCAGTTTGCTACGGCTTCCCTGTAAGAGATCATCCCTTCATATGACGGATAGCGGTGGTGTGCCGGCTTATCAACCGCCTTTTTCATGGCATCAACTATATGCTGAGGCGTAGGAATATCAGGGTCTCCGATGCTCAGGTCTATAACATCAACACCCCTTGAAAGGGCATCCTGCTTCATCTTGTCAATGGCTGCAAAGAGGTATGGCGGCAGGCTTTTCACGCGGTCCGCCAGTTCAATCTTAATCATCATGAAGCCTCCTTTAAAACAATGGGGAATTTTTAGGCACGTATTTTATCGCAGAAACCAGCAAAAGGTCAAAAACAGAATAAACCCCAACTTGCATTATATAGTTTATTAGGGACACATCCCATATTTCTTGACATTAAAATAGCTGTTCTGTAAAATTACTACATGCCAAGAATAGCAAGAGCGGTTGCGGTAGGATTCCCTCATCATATAATCCAAAGAGGGAATAATAAAGAGAAAGTCTTCTTTGAAGAGGAAGACAGACAAAAGTATTTAGAATTGCTCAAAAAATATTCAGATAAATGGGAATGCCTGATCCTTGCGTATTGCCTTATGGAAAACCATGTTCATTTACTTGTGAGACCTAAACGCGAGGAATCTCTTTATAAAATGATGCAGGGCATAACACTTTGCTACACCCAGTATATCAACAGGAAATATGAAAAAACAGGAAGATTGTGGGAAAGCAGATATCATTCATGTATAGTTGACAGAGGG
>CALGPO010000136.1 GCA_937960465.1 uncultured bacterium | reverse complement strand
GGGGCTTTTTCGAAAATTTCTGCCCATAATATTCTGTATTTTCCAATCCAATGATTCATATAACCTGTTGATTTTAAAGCAAGTTTATAAAAAATGGCATCTTCGCAAATCCCGCAGTTCCCTAAACTATCTTAACTACTTGTTTTTCCTCATAATTATTCCCAACCCGTTCTATCTTCTCGAGGCAGTCTTTACACAGGTAGTAATACAGGACACTATCCTCATCCTTTTTCAAATGTTGCATAATTCTGCTTTTAAGGCTCTTAATATTTTTCTCATCCAGAAAACATTCAAATACGCTGTAATTAACACGAGTCCCGTAACCTGACAGGATGTCACAAATCTTGTTTCTTCTTTTGTCATCGGTTATGTCGTAGGCAACAACAATATACTTTTTCATTACCATTTCCCTATATATGGCCGATAGTGCGATATTTTGCCCTCAAGAAAATTAGCAACTGCCTTAGCCTGTTCCTTGATTATCTGTGAGAGTCTCTTTTCCTCTCCCCTAAACACCTCTATGGTATGTATCCTTTCAAGAACCTTTTCTGCTACTTTTTTTCTTGTTTCATCGATTAAAAATCCATTTTCTATCTCGAGTTTTTCCCCCTTGGTTATAAGGGAGAAGACTGGTCTGTCAACAGCCTGCTGCCTGAATTCCTCTATTAAATCAAAGACAAGTGTAGGCTTCCCATCTTGTGATTTGTGAAGATAGCTTATATAAGGATTCAAGCCTGCTTTGAGAATTGCCTCCCATATTTTTGAATAAAGTATGCCATAACCATAATTTAGAAGAGAATTCACAAGGTCTTTAGCACCCTTCCTGATTCTGCCCTCAAATTCAATGTCATCGTTAAGCATCTTTTCAACTAACTCCCAGTAACAACTTGATGCCCGTCCCTCTATTGAAAAGAGTTTGCCTCTCAAAACCTCTAAATCCTTTTCATGCAAGGTCCTTATCTCTTTTACAAGCGACTCCATTGATGTGACTTTTTCATCAAATATGGCGGTGAAATCCTCGTCTCGTCCCTTTCTATATTTAGAATAATATTTTGTAAGATTAATCTGGTTTCTAATCTTACCCGATGTAAAACACTTCGCAAGGACACATGCCTTACCATTATCAAAAGCCTTTAATTGTGCGATACCAAGAAATGCCGATGGAGATTGAAGTGGATAGACCTTTGCATAGGGCCTCCCATCAAATCCAACAAAATCTATTGGAATACCCTTCTCTGCACAATATTCCACAACATTTGATGAGATTGTAACCCCTCTGGACAGAATGGATATATTCTTAAGATTTAAGAGGGGTGCCTCATGTTTTTTAATGCCTCGTTCTTTTACAGTAATACCCCTCCTTGTTTTGCCTATAAAGACACCAGGCGTATTAATCAGAAGCTCAAACCCTTCGGATTCAAGCTTCTGATACTCTCTTTTCTTCTTTCTAATAGGGTCTCTTCTGATAGTTTTGGCAATAGCATCACTAACTGGCTTTTCCCTTCTTCTGCGACAATATGAAATAACTCCCCTTAATATCTTTTTGCTGAAAAGTTGATATTTTTGAGAAAGAAAGTTTACACTTGAGAGTATGGTTTCCATTTCCTCTTTCTTTTCAAATAAACCATTCTGATATGCCTTGTTAAAATGCCTTTTAAGACATTCCTCTATCCATTCATCAAGTTCTTCCAGGATACCCTGTGACAGGATCCTTCCGTAGTATCTGCTAATGCCTTCAATAGTTTCAGTGAAATTCTTAAGCGTCTTTCTATTCCCTAAATCTATAACTCCGTCAATTCTTTCCCTCAACTCATCCATCTTTTCTTTGCTTATTGATTTTTCTGCACCTCTGAAATGAATTCCGAGAAATTCAAAGCCTTCTTCAACCTTCCTGATTGTGCTACCAGGATTAAGTTTTAATTTCAGTTTTTTTTCAAGAAACCATTTTGTATCTTTTAGTGCTCTGTATGCCTCTTCTTCTGTAAGGCTCAAAATAATGAAGTCATCTGCGTACCGCACATAACCAAATCGTTTCTCTACCATCATTTTATCAAAGGGATGTAGATAAAGATTGGAAAGTAGTGGTGATACGATACTACCTTGCGGGATTCCCCTATCAGCATCCTTCCACCTCATTTTCTCATCAACCTTTCCCATCTTTACCCACAGGCGAATTAAGGGCAATAACTTATCGTCTTTTATCCTCTCTGATAACATAAAAAAAAGCATGTCTTGATTGATTGTCTCAAAATATTTATCAATATCACAGAGGGTTACCCATTCTCTTTTTTCGTTAAGAATTAAATGTGAAACCCTGCAAATGGCTTTAACAGGCCCTTTGTTCTGTCTATAGGCATAACTGACATCAAGAAACTCTCTATCAAGGATTGGTTCTATGATATCCTTTACGGCCTGTTGAACTATTTTGTCCTTTATGGTCGGAAGGCTTAAGGAGCGGAATTCATTATCATCTTTGGGAATCTTTATTTCTTGATATGGTTCGGGTATATAGTGATATGACGAAAGTTGTTCAGCAAGTTCTTTTATATTCTTTTCAAGGTCGGATTCAAATGATTCAATAGTAACGCTATCTATGCCGCCTGCAGCCCCCTTTTCTTTGACTTTTGACCATCCAGATAAAAGGTTCTCTATTTTGCATACCTCCTTATAAAGTTCTCTTTCCATTTTCTATTAAGGTATCACAAGCCTTTATTCTGTATTTTCCAATCCCAAAGGTTACTGCCTTGCCCACATGGATGTGTTCTCCAAGTCTTAGCAAAGGCATGAATCTTTGAAAATCTCCTTTATAGGTTATCTCTCCTATCCAGCCCCCAAGCTTCATCCTTGTCTGCTGTCTTCCTGAGTATCTCTCCCAGTCAACCCATCTGAGTCTGTTCTCTATGGTCTTTACATTCTCAGAGCCTTTAATAAATCCTTCAATATCTCCCATCTCTGCATCACAGTGAAAATGTGCAAGGAGTAATGCCCTTTCTGTAAGCCTCTTTATAAGAAGATTAAAGGGGATGTTCTTTGAGAGTTTATCGTGCTCCTTTATCCTTAAGGGTGCCTCAAATGATATTGTAATTTCATCCTTTATCTCCGGGTTCTGGGTTCTGTCTTCTCTATTTTCAAAAAGGCTATAATCTATCCTGAATCCCTCTGTCTTCAATATCCCTTTGGTGTTAAATATCTCTGCCATTGTGCCATCTATATTTAACGCCTCCACAGAAAATACATCAAATTTCCCCATATCCCTTCCGATGCCGATTCTACCCATCTCGGTAAATGTATAAACAAAATATGGAAGATATTCATTTGCCTTTCCTATCAGCACAATTTCAAAGGATATTGAATCATCAGGCCTGAAATATTGCCTTCTTGTAAGCGGTGGAATGATAATGTAAGGATGAGGGGCTTTTTTGTATTTTCTATGGTAAGGATGACTTTCAGGGATTGGTGTCTCCATTATAGCTGAATAAACACACTTAAGCCTTAATATGCAATCATCACAGTCTGCCCTCTTTACTACACAGACAACACTCTTTAGGGCATAGCCAAAGACACCCCTAAGGGCAGAGCCTTTGTAAGGTGGAAGCTGGATTAATCCCTTTGGCTTGATGTTAATCCTGTATCTATAGAGATACAATTTGCTGAGAGTGCTTTTTTCAGAAATAGCTATCACCCCTCATAACCCTTGAGTTCTGGAAAATATTTTCTGTAGATACCCCTGTCTCTTGTTATTATGGCATCACACCTTGTTAATGCATAACCTCCTATATAAAAATCTGAGAGAAGATGTTCTTTTGTATTTAGGGTGTGACCACACTGAGGACATCTAATCTTTGTTTTTCTTTTCAAATATCTCATCCATCTATTCCCTGCCTCTTTAACAGAATCTATATCCAGAGGTTCAATACTGATCTTGTGGTCCTTTAAAAAGGAGTTTAAGAGATTAATATCTCCCTTAAATTGGGGCATGAGCTCAGCATATACAATAGCAGGGGCAACAAGATCCTCACCTTTTTTAATTGCAGAATAAAGTTTTTCCTGATAATCAGGGAATTCGTCTTTTAAAATATCAATCAGAACTGTGGTATCTACGCATACCTTCAATCTATCCTTCCCCTGATCTCGTCCATGTACTCATCAGTTGTTTTACCACCCTTGAATCTTCCACGCCACCTTTTCTTTAACTCAACAATGGGATCCACAATGAGGACATATTTATCACCTTTCTTGGTTATGTCCACTTCGCTTCCAGGAACGATACCAAGCTCCTTCCTTACCTCCACTGGTATCGTTATCTGATATTTTGCGGTAACCTTAGACATATCTCAACACCTCCATGTGGTATACCTTTAATCTAAAATTAGTATACCTCTTTGAATATCTTCTATCAAGTATTAAAACCGTAGAGGATATCTTTCCCCTGTGTTCATGATTTCCTATCGGCAATTTATGGAGTAAACCCTGATTTGCCGATAGAAAGCCGTCATTGCGAGCGAAGCGAAGCAATCTCGCCTTTTTGCAATGAGATTGCCACGCACCCTTCGGGTGCTCGCAATGACTGATAGAATAAAGGTTTTCAAGTTCTATCGG
>CALGPO010000135.1 GCA_937960465.1 uncultured bacterium | reverse complement strand
TGCGGAAAGACTTTAAACTCCGCACTTGTATTAACATTTATCTTGTATCCGTCATCTACTACATTGGATACTTGATGGATGATGCATCTGTTATCTTTTATATACACATGAGCAAGCACTTTTTAAAGTCTTGTAGCAGTGTCTGCCTTACAAAATCGCTCAACTTAGATATGAATAATTAACATTGAACGAGGAGTTATAAATGGCTACCCGAAGGGTGCATGAATTAATGACAACAGATGTTATTGTGCTGCCAAAGGAAGCGAAATTAATCGAGGCTGTTGGAAAATTAGCAGACAACAATATAAGCAGCATTGTAATAACAGATAAGCAAACACCTTTGGGAATCATCACAGAGCGTGATATAACGAGGATAGCAACCGCTACAGGTAGTACCGATGAAATGAACAGCCTGCCTGTTTCTAACTTTATGTCCAAAAACCCTGTAACCGTTTATAAAAATGCAGATGTTGTTACTGCCCTCGAAACAATGGAGAGAAACCGTATAAGGAGACTCATAGTTACCGACAAAAGCGGGAAACTGAAGGGCATTATCACCTATTCTGATATCCTCAAGAAACTCGAAGAGGAGTTTTTTAAGGTTCACACAACCATCGATACTGTGACTACCATGGGAATTGTGAAGGTATCCGCGGATACGTCTCTTGGGTCGGCAATACACAGGATGTCTGAGGAAAAGAAGAGTTGTATACTCGTGACCTCCAGCGATGCATTTGCTGTAGATGCTACAACTACAACAGGAATACTCACTGAAAGAGATATTGTCAAGCTCCTTCTTAAAAAGATACCCATGGATACGCCTGTGAAGGATGTGTGCACAAAGAATATTGTATATGCAAGCCATGACACCCTTCTCTATGATGCCATAAGGATTATGCACGAGCGCAGAATAAGACACCTTGTTGTTGTCGATGACAGGATGCAGTTAAAGGGCATAGTTACCCAGACGGACATCATAGGGCTTCTCCATGAGAACATAACAAAAGGGATAAAGGATCAGCTCCAGAGATTCAAGGAATCCCTCGATATATTGCAGACAGGATTTATAGAATTTGAACTGAATAACGAAGGCACAATCCTATGGATCAACAAACACGGGGCAAAGGAGTTGGGCTTTGATAATGTTGACAGCGCCATAGGTAGTTCTTTTGTCAGGCTGTTGAAAGACAAGGAACAGTGGTCTGATTTTTTGAACAAGGCAAACAGCAAGCCTGCTACTGTCTCATTTGTATCACATCTGAATATTTCCGGAGGAAAGGTAATAGACGGCTCTTTCAGGATCAGGGAGTTTGCGGCAAGCGGAATATTCAAGGATATAACAAAACAATTCAATGAGGGCGAATGCATAAGGAATGAAAGGAACAGATTTGAGAATATTTTAAAAACCCTGTCAGAAGGCCTTGTGATATATGATGGAAATGGAGTTATAAGAGAGATAAATCAGGCTGCACTGAATATATTTGGCATGACAAAGGCCGAGATGATTGGAATGCCCTATTATTCCCAAAAGATTGCTGTTATGGATGAAGCAGGCAATGTCCTTGATGCCGACGGTTTATGTATATCACATGTCATGGACAAAGGCGCCCCTGTTAAAAATGTGATAAGGGGAGTAAAAAGGGCAGACGGAACTGTTACATGGTTTACAGCAAGCATTACCCCGATATTCAATTCAGAAAATAAGGTGGAAGAGATAGTACATGTGCTTACTGATATTACGGAACTTTATAATCTTCAGAAGAGGAATCAGAAGATAATCGAGACAGCGAAGGAGGGTTATTGGGAGGTCTCATTTGATGGAAAGATATTGAATATCAACAAGTCCCTATCTAAATTACTTGGCTACAGAGAAGACGAACTGATTGGCAAAAGCATATATGACCTTGTTGATGGAGACAATAAAAAGGTATTCGAACATGCGCTGGAAAGAAGGAGAGAAGGGGTATCGGAAAGTTACGAGATAACGCTCAGGCATAAAAATAGCTCTGATGTTTATGCTATTGTATCTGCATCGCCGAAGACAGATTCTTCAGGAAAGGCTTGCGGCGCTTTTGCCTTTATAACGGATGTTACGGATCTGAAGTCAACACATAATATGCTTCATACAATAGCATCGTTTTATAAAGACCTCTCTCGTGCCCTCACAGAGGCAGAGGCTTATGCAATACTCAAACACTATCTGCTCTCTCTAAGAAAGGGAGAGGCAAAGATAAATGCTGTCTATCTTATGAATATAGATTCAAGCAAACACTATGTGGAGGAAGCAATAAGCTACAATGACTCTGGACTGCAGGAATTAGGCAAATTCCCTGGTCTTGACAAATGCAAGGCTTATATCTATGCAGCAACATCTGTGGTAAATGACCTGTCAAAGGACTATGCCTGTCCTTTTCAGAGATTCGGTGCAGTCTCCGGAAGCTATTGCTGCACCGCCATTAACATCGGTGGTTCAACAGCAGGAATACTCTATTTATACAGCAGGCATTCCAATTTTTTCACAGACGATATCAAAGAGGCAATAGACAGCTTCATTGCCCTGTTCGCACCTGTTGTGAATAACATGAGACTCCTCGAAATGAATAAAAAGCTGGCGCTCATAGATCCACTTACTGGCCTGTATAACAGAAGGTATCTTGAGGCTTTTATAGAAAAGCAGCTTGCCATAGCGGACAGGAATAATCAGCTTTTAAGCATGGTTATGCTGGATATAGACAATTTTAAATATTTCAATGATACCAATGGACATGAGGCAGGGGATATGGCATTGAGGAGTATCTCCCACGCAATAAACAAGAATATCAGGGTCTCGGATATAGGCGTTAGATATGGAGGGGAGGAATTCATAATCGCCCTGCCAAATACAGATAAGGTCACAGCCTTTGAAGTAGCAGAGAGGATACGGACTGCGATTGAAAGCACTCCTGTGGCTATAAGCCGTGACAAAAGAATGTTTGTAACTGCAAGTTTTGGGGTAGCTACTTATAACATTGATGCGAACAGCTTTGATGCATTGCTGGCAAAGGCTGACAATGCCCTTTACGATGCAAAAAAGGCAGGGAAAAACAGGGTATGTCTGGCATGAAACCTATTTAACAACCAGCACCGGACACCTGGAGTAATCGACTATCTTTGATGATACGCTTCCAAGCAGGAATTTTTTTGTACCGTGCCTTCCGTGGGAACCTGTAACAATCAAATCCACCTTCATCTTCTGGGCAGTTTCGAGTATTTTTTCTGCAGGGTCGCCCTGCCTGATAAGTGTTTTAACCTCCATGGATTTGCCTGACAGGGACTTGCGTATCTTTTCCATTGCCTCGGCAGTCTCCCTCGCAAGTGCTTCAAAGATGCGATTTCTGTCCACATCTGAAAGCTCTGTAAGGTAGAGTTCTGGTATTACGGCAAGCACGGTAAGCGAGGCATTAAAGTTTATTGCCAGTTCTACAGCCTTTTTCAATGCCTTGTCTGAAGACTTGGAACCATCGTGTGCTACGAGTATTTTTTGCATAAATATCCTCCTTATTGGGCGTCTTTCAGGTTTCTCACAAAGTCTCTATTTTCCATATACCAATTCACGGTCTTTTCAATGCCCTCTTCTATGGATGTCTTTGGGGACCAATCGAGCCTTTCCTTTGATGAATTTATATCCGCCCATGTGGCGGTTATGTCTGCAGGATGAAGGGGAAGCCATTGCATCTCTGCCTTTTTGCCGAGCCTTTCCTCTATCATGTTAATAACATACATGAGTTCCACAGGCCTGTCATTGCCGAGGTTGAATATCTCGTATCCGACACCCTTTAGTCCCTTTATCGTGCCATCGGCAATATCGTCTATATAGGTGAAGTCGCGTTTCTGCTTTCCGTTGCCAAAGACAGGAATGGGTCTGCCGAGGTCTATGTTCTTTATAAACTTGAAGATGCTCATATCAGGGCGGCCTGCAGGGCCATATACCGTAAAATACCTGAAGACGGTTGTATCGATGCCGTATAGGTAATGATAGCTGTAGCACATGACCTCTGCGCCTTTTTTGGTGGCTGAATATGGCGCAAGGGTATGATCTGTATTATCAGTAACGCTGAACGGCATTTTTTTGTTGTCGCCGTATACACTGGATGTGGATGCGAGGACGAACTTTTTAACATCATTTGTTTTGCAGCACTCAAGGAGATTCAGGGTTCCTTTTAAATTTGTATCGAGATATGCCCATGGGTCCTCAACAGATGCCCTGACACCTGCCCTTGCAGCAAGATTGATAACAGCATCTATTTTATAATTAGAAAATACTGTCTTTACCGAGTTATAATCACCTATGTCGCACTGATGAAAATGAAAGCCGCCATTGACCTTTAATTTCTCAAGACGCCACTCCTTCAGCCGCGGGTCATAGTAGTCGTTCATATTGTCTACGCCTGTAACAGTGCTTCCCTGTCTTAAAAGAAGCTCGGAAACCTTGTAGCCTATAAAACCGCAGCATCCGGTAACAAGAATATTTCTCAACTTTTCTCCCTTGATCTATTAAAAGTTCAACTATTTTACCATAATCCGTAAAGAAACCTCAGCAAAAGAAAAGCAGGCATGGGTGAAAAGCCTTTATCAGCGATACCTTAGCGCCGAACCCTCCCGCTGTTTAAGGGCAACTTCAGTATCATCTTTTGCATTCAGCAGAAAAACAGGCAGCAAAATAATCTTATCGCATTGATAAAGGCTTTGAAGCCGTGCCTGCTTTTCTTTCATTACGAATTATAATTTTACCATATTTTACCGGGACTTCACATGAATTCTTATAGGAGTCCCCTTAAAGGAATACTCTTCCCTCAATGCCTTCTCTATATACCTTATATGATGGTCTTTGACGCCAGATGGATAATTTACAAACAGGGTAAAGGCAGGCGGTTTTACGCCAATCTGTGTTATGTAGAAAAACTTCAACTCTTTCCCCTTATATGTAGGAAATGGTTTTGCCGATATGATTTTTGAAAGGAATTTATTGAGGTCTGCGGTTGGTATTCGTTTTTCCCTCTCAGCAATGATTTCGTCTATCAGAGGAAATATCTTTGTTATCCTCTTCTTTTCGAGACCCGATGTCGTGATGCACGGGGCATAATCCATGAACCACATCTTGTTTTTCAATTCCTGCGTGATCCGTTTGTATTCTGCATCTGGCTCTTTTATAATATCCCATTTATTGAGAAGGAAAAGCGCACCCTTGCCATACTCTGCAACGACCCCTGCTATTTTTTTGTCCTGCTCTACTATTCCTTCTGATGCATCGAGGATGATTATTACAACATCCGCCTTTTCTATGCTCCTCATTGCCCTGACAACCGAGAATCTTTCTATATCAAATTTCTGGGAGTATATCTTGCCCCTTCTGCGAATGCCGGCAGTATCGATAAAGAGATATTTTTTGCCGTAGTAGCTGCAAACAGAATCAATAGAATCCCTTGTAGTTCCAGGAACTGGACTTACTATGAGTCTCTTTTTGCCCAGGAGGGAATTTATCAGTGTTGATTTACCCACATTTGGTCTTCCAACTACCGCAACGCTGGGTATCTCCTCTTCTTCGGAGGGTCTGATTTCCGTTTCTTCTGGAATTGCAGCAGCAACCTTATCCATCAGATCGTCAAAGCCGTATCCCGTTACTGCCGATACCGGTATGATCTCCTCTGCACCTATCCTGTAAAATTCCAGAAGCCTGTCTTCCTTTGCAGGAGTGTCTATTTTATTTGCGACCCACAATATTTTCTTGCCCGATTCCCTGAGGATATTTGCCAGTTCCATATCTGAAGGATTCAGGCCTTCTTTTGCATCAAGGAGATGGATTATCAGGTCAGCTTCTTCGATTGCGAACATGGCCTGCTCTCTCACCTGACGGAGTATTTCCTTATCCTCGTGGGGCATTTCCTCTGCATAGAATCCGCCTGTATCTATCACAATAAATTTCTTTTCGTCCCATTCTGATTCAGCGTAGTTCCTGTCCCGCGTAACTCCGGGGATGCTTTCTGTGATAGCGGTGGATTTTGTGCGGTCTGCACCCATTCTCACCATACGGTTGAAGAGGGTTGATTTGCCCACATTTGTCCTTCCGACAATTACAATAATTGGTTTCATGATCAATTAATTTTTCGGCTCCGAAATCTCGTATGCCTTTATTTTTTTGTGGAGATTGCTCCTTTCAACATCTATGACCTCTGCGGTTTTAGACACATTCCAGTTGTTTTCCCGGAGTTTTCTGATTATGAAGTCCTTTTCAA
>CALGPO010000134.1 GCA_937960465.1 uncultured bacterium | reverse complement strand
TTTGTCATTCAAATATTTAAACTGCGAGTCTATCTTACTTGTTGACATAATCAAACTTGCCTCTCCAATACCTTTTTAATTATGCACGATAAAGTTTCTTTCATGACGCTTGTTTTTTCTTCTTTGCCTTTTGCACATGCATCTCTGTATTGTCTCTATGAGCTATGAGTTCTTGCCCGACTTCTCTGATTTCCTTTTTGAGTTCTTGCCTGACCTCTTTGATTTCTTGTTTGAGTTCTTGCTTGACTCCTTTGATTTCCTGCTTGAGTTCCTCTCTGACTTCGTTGATTTCTTGCTTGAGTTCTTTTCTTAATCCTACAATTTCTGATTCAATTTTTCTATTTAATCTCTCCTCAACAGCCTTTATCTCGTCTATGACAAAGCCAAGATCATGCGTAAATCTCTCTGCTTGAATGTCAAGATACCTTTTTATCTCTTTTTCTATTTCCTTGCTGTCCATTGGCATATTCCCTTTGTGGTTAGTGCTAAGATTTATAACACAACAAGTCTATTATGTCAAGGAAAAACTAAACCTGTAGTTATCAAAGAACAAAATACCAACTTAGTGTAAGCAACATATATGCCAAACTATTTGAGTAGCAAAAGGTTTAAGTAGTTGGTAGTTAAGGGGTTGAAAATAGGATATTTTTAGTGTCGTATCATTGAATTCTTAACTACTTAAATATTTAAATACTTAAATAGAATGTGTGGCTATCTTGCAACACAGTGTGAACATGGGCTACAGTAGAAAGAACCTTTTGACAGCCTGCCTTGTTGAGTAGTAATATTGATTTAATGAGCAAAAAATTAAAACATGAGCTTGCTATCGAGAGATATACAAAATTTATAGAGTCGAATCCTCATAATTATAGGGCATATAATAACCGAGCAATTTCCCATCTTAAAAAAGGCCGCTATGACTATGCAATTGCTGACTTTAATAAGGCCATCGAATTGAACCCTGAATTCGAAGCAGCCTATATCAACAGGGGAAATGCCTATCAAGAGATAGGATACTATGACTTTTCCATTGCTGATTTTGATAGGGCAATCGAACTTAATCCGCAAAACGGCATGGCTTACAACAACCGTGGCTTTACTCACATATTGATAGGGAAATATGAAGAAGCTGAAAGAGACATAAGGAAATCCCTCGAACTTAATCCTGACAATATCTACGCATTAAACAGCATGGCTGAACTTCATGCAGCTAAAAATAATCCTGAAGAGGCTTGCAAATGGCTTAAAAAGGCAATTGAAAAAGGATACAACAATTGGGGTTATATCAAGACATCGAGGACATATGACAATATCCGGAATGCAACCTGCTACAAAGAGATAATCCTTGAGATAATTCACCGTTGTCAAACAAAAACAGACAAAAATAAGTCATAGAGCGCTTCTGCCTACAGAGTAATACTTGAATCCCAGTGCCTGCATCTTCTGCGGCTCATATATGTTTCTCAGGTCAAAGAAATACGGCTGTTTCAAAAGCTGCTTTATCCTTTCCATTTCAAGATTCCTGAACTGGTTCCATTCAGTGATAATCACAACTGCATCTGCTCCATTGCATGCATCGTATGCATCATTACAGTAGGTTATGTCAGGTAATACTGCTTTTGTATTATCCATTGCAACAGGGTCATATGCCCTGATATTAGCATCTGCATTCAATAACCCCTGGATAATTGATATTGCAGGCGATTCCCTTATATCGTCTGTATTTGGCTTAAAGGAAAGTCCGAGAATTGCAATTGTAATGCCAGTGAGATTTTTCTGCTCTTCTGCTCTGCTGCCCTTTTGTGCCTTGAAGGCATTTTTAATCTTTTCAGTTGTCCATGCTATCTGATTTTCATTTGCCTTGATTGCAGCATTAACAATTCCAAGCTCAACATTATGTTCAGATGCTATTTTCAATAATGCCTTTGTGTCTTTTGGAAAGCATGAGCCTCCAAATCCAGGGCCAGCATGAAGAAATTTTGGGCCGATTCTTCTGTCAAGCCCCATGCCTTTTGCAACTACATTAACATCTGCACCAACCTTTTCGCAGAGGTTTGCCATTTCATTAATAAACGAGATCTTTGTTGCAAGGAATGAGTTAGATGCATATTTGATGAGTTCTGCAGTCTCTATATTTGTTATCACAAACGGTGTTTCGATCAAATAGAGGGGCCTATACAGGTCTTTCATTATTGCTGCTGCCTGCTGGCTCCTTGTGCCTATGACAACCCTGTTGGGTCTCATGAAGTCTTCTATGGCAGCGCCTTCGCGGAGGAATTCAGGATTTGAGACTATATCGAAATTGACCTCTTCCTTGAGGTGCTGCGAGATTGTTTTTCTTATCCTTTCGCCTGTGCCTACAGGTACGGTGCTTTTTGTAACAATGACTTTATAGCTTTTGATATGATTTGCAATCTCTTTTGCGACATTATCCACATAACTGAGGTCTGCAGAACCATCGCCCCGAGGAGGAGTGCCCACAGCAATAAAAATAACGAGAGATTCTTCGACTGCCTCCCCGATATCTGTGGAAAATTTTAGCCTGCCCTGCTTGAAATTTCTTTTTACAAGGTCATCAAGCCCCGGCTCATAGAAAGGAATGACACCATTCTTTAAGGACTCTATTTTATTTTTATCTTTATCAATGCAAGTTACAAACACCCCGAATTCTGAAAAGCAAGCGCCTGTAACGAGGCCTACATAACCGGTTCCGATAATGGATATATGCACTTGAAATCTCCTGGTGTGAAGAATGGTAGGCGATGTAGGGATTGAACCTACGACCTCTTCCGTGTGAAGGAAGCGCTCTCCCACTGAGCTAATCGCCCACTAAAGCATATCGTGTATTTATAACAGATAATCAGGTTTTAAGTAAAGTCCATTCTATCAGGTTTTTGGATGATATAAAATATCACCCAATGGGTGAAAACCAAAAACAAAAAAAGAGGCTTACAGATATGATAAAACAAAATTGACAGAGCAGTAGACCAGCAGAGCAGTAGTTTTTATTAAGGAATTTTTTTCTTATTATTATTTAACTGCTGCGCTGCTCTATATATATTCGGAGTTTTTAAAGGTGATAGGGAAAAGGACTCAATTGATTTTTTTGACAAGCCTGTTATCTTTATGATATAAATTTGGCATGTCAACTACACTCTCAATAGAAATATATGAGATTTTAGAAGAAAAACTCGGCAAGAATGAAGCTAAAGCCTTCCTTAAAGCTGTCGAAGCTTTGATTGATGAGATAAGCCTTAAAAGAAAAATAGAAACAAAGGAAGATTGGAACTCGGAGCTTGCAACAAAGGCCGACATTGTACGTCTTGAAGGAAAAATCGAGACAATCAAAATAGATATCGAATGGAAGCTTAAGTTGTATTTCATTATTCTTCTATTTACAATCATCCTTGTCAGTCCTAAGGCGATTGACCTTATTGCCAAGTTATTAGGCGTTGTTAAGTAAGGGGATTGAAGGCTCAGGTCTTTACTTTTGACATCCTCTCTCTTACATTCTTGTACTTCATTACTTTTTAAAGTCTTTGAGCCGTGCCTGTCTGCGTGCAACGCACAGGCAGGCCTGACATATATAATCGCTTAACTTAGTTGCAAATAGCTTTATAATCAGTAAGCATTTGCAGCAACTATTTTGGAGATGAACCACTTTTTATTATTATTTGGCGCCTTGGCCTTGACAAAGGATTTATGTTTAGGGTAAAGTATTAATCTCGTTCTTTGAAAACTGCTAAATAAGTGCGTGCGTGAACTCCAAAACAAGTTTTAACCAGAATCAAATTTCAGGAAAACTATTGAGAGTTTGATCCTGGCTCAGAACGAACGCTGGCGGCGTGCCTAACACATGCAAGTCGAACGGGGTTATTTTCTGTAGCAATACAGGGGATAACTTAGTGGCGGACGGGTGAGTAACACGTAGTT
>CALGPO010000133.1 GCA_937960465.1 uncultured bacterium | reverse complement strand
CTTTCGTTGTGCCTCTGCATCTTTTATTGTTAGTGCTGTAGTCTTGGTGCCTTCATGAGGCGACAATGCCGGTGCCTTCTTTACAAGTGCCATTTTGATACCTCCTCCTCTTAGGTTGGTTTGTATTCAGGGGTTTTCATCCCTGGGTTTTTATTTAAGGGGTCATGATTTAATCTCGCCAAGGGTTCGTTGAAATTCTATTCTATTTTTTTTTTTTTTCAAGAGTTTTTTGCAGGTGATTACACTGTCCCTGAAATCTTATTTGACTGGTAAATATGTCCATGCCATGTGCCTCCATTGATTTACCATCATCTGGACTTGAAATAATATATGGTTTATCTTCAAAATAGTTGCTGCAAATGTTTATGACTATAAAGCTATTTGCAATAAAATTAAGCGAGTATATATGTCAGGCCTGCCTGTGCGTTGCACGCAGACAGTCCTGACATATATTTGATAGATTAGAATCACTCAATTTGGGCTGTAACTAAATGGGAAATGAAGCAAGGATATGAACTACAAACTTACAGAAAAGGTGAGGGCTGCCGGCTGAGCAGCAAAGATAGGTCCGTCGGACCTTGATGAAATAATCGGCGATATTCAACCCTGCGAAAGCGCATCGGTCATTGTCGGGCCTGGTGACGATGCAGGAATTCATATAATTGATGGCACTGCAATAGTCGAGACAGTGGATGTTATCACGCCTGTGGTGAATGACCCCTTTACCTTCGGCGCAATAAGCGCCAACAATTCATTGAGCGATGTTTATGCCATGGGAGGCAGGCCTGTTTCTGCCCTTGCCATTGCAGGTTTTTCCTCGTGTGATTATGAGCCTGTTGTCTTTAAGGAGATTTTAAGGGGTGCTGTGCATTCTCTGAAGAGGGCAGGTGCGATTCTTATCGGGGGGCACAGTTTTGAGGATGCAGAACTAAAATTTGGCCTGTCTGTAACAGGCATTATTGATAAAAATAAAATACTGAAGGTCTCCGGCGCAGAGGAAGGGGACGTCATTGTCATTACAAAACCCATAGGCATAGGCATTCTTACCACTTCGCTTAAGGCCGGGAAATTAACTGATGATGATATGAAAACTGCTGTTGGCTGGATGCTCACATTGAATGATAAGGTATCGGAGCTGGCTCTAAAGGCCGATGCTACTGCATGCACCGATATAACAGGCTTTGGATTGTTGGGACATGCCTGCAATATGGTTAAGGATGCAGTTATTAATTTCGAGATAGAAATTGACAGCGTCCCTGTATTAGAACATGTGCATGAAATGATTAGCTCTGGCATGGTTCCGGAGGGCGCATACAACAATCTCAGATTCCTCGATGGAAAGGTTGAATTTTCTTCTCATATTGCCGAGGAAGAGAGGCTCTTGCTTTCAGACCCCCAGACATCCGGAGGTCTCTTGATAACCCTGAAGGAAGAAAACATCAATGTCTTTGAGGAATCAGGCATATTCTTTTCAGTTATCGGCAGGGTTATAAAAGGCTCCGGCAGAATTATAGTAAAGTGAATGGTCATCTCATACTTCTCCTTCATGCCCACCTGCCATATGTAAGACATCCAGAATACGAATATTCCCTTGAAGAAAACTGGCTTTTTGAAGCCATGAGGGAAACATATATTCCGTTGCTCGATGTCCTTGAAAGAATGGTCAATGATGGAATAAGTCCTCACCTTACATTATCCATAAGTCCGCCCCTCATAGAGATGCTGAATGATGAACTTCTCAGAAAGAGGTTTGTCAGATATATGGACAATCTCATAGAGCTTTCAGAAGCAGAGAAGATGAGGACGAAGAAATCTGCCTTTGAGCCCATGGCATTTCTTTATAACAATGAGTTTAAACGAACAAAACGATTGTATTGTGAAAGGTATAAGCAGGATATTGTTTCTGCATTCAGGAAACTTCAGGACAAAGGACATATCGAGATTATCGCATCTGCTGCAACCCATGCATTTTTGCCTGTGTTTGAACATTATCCAGATGCAGTTAAAGCCCAGATAGAGATCGGCGTTAAAAGTTATGTCCACAACTTTGGCAGGCAGCCCTCTGGGTTCTGGCTTCCTGAGTGCGGATATTTTAAAGGTCTTGATTCGCTTTTGAAGGATGCAGGCATAAGATACTTTTTTGTCGAGTCCCATGGCATCATTTACGGAAGGCCGAGGCCGTCATTCAGCATATACAAGGCTGTTATGTCCCCTGCAGGCCTTATGGTCTTTGGCAGGGATTCTAAATCTGCGAGGCAGGTATGGTGTGCATCGAGAGGGTATCCGGGAGATTTCTCTTACAGGGATTTTTACCGGGACATTGGTTTTGATCTGCCCCTCGATTATATAAGCAGATTTACACACCTGAACATGAAGACATTTACAGGGATAAAATATTACAGAGTTACTGGCAACACGGAATATAAACTGCCTTATAGTAGACTGAAGGCTATGGAGAGGGTATCAGAGCATGCAATGCATTTTATTGAAAGCAGGGAGTCGGAAATTAAACGGCTTTCGGAATTCAATTTCTGTCCTGTGATACTCTCAGCCTTTGATGCAGAGCTTTTTGGACACTGGTGGTTTGAGGGCATTGAGTGGTTGAATATTGTGATCAGGGGTATATCTGAAGGAAAGAAGTCTTTTGCTATTGTTACTCCAGAAAGATATTTTAATGAATGTGTTAATTCCGAAACCGTGCAGTACATACACATTTCATCCTCAAGCTGGGGAGAGGGAGGATACAATTCCCTGTGGATAGGAGAGAAGAATCACCAACTCTACAGACACCTGCATAAAATGGCAGAGAGAATGGCATTATTGAAACAGAGAATCATCCATTCACCTATTCACCTATCCACCCATTCACTGATTCAGAGGGCAATAAATCAGGCAATGAGAGAGATGCTCCTTTCACAGGCAAGCGACTGGCCTTTTTTAATGCAGAAGGGCAGGGCGCAGGAGTATGCAGAAGATAGGGTGAAGGGGCATATAGAGAGGTTCAATATGCTTTTTGGTATGATTGAAAACGGGAATATGGAAGAATCTATATTGAAGTCTATGGAAGAATCCAACAGGATTTTCTATTACACCTTGCCTTCCGACAGCAGGCTGTCATAAGGATATGACTTCAAATAGGCGAGGAACTCGTCAACTGCATGGGATAAAACCGCACTCCTCTGCATGATGAGGGAGAAGTCCCTGATTATCTTTTCTTCCTTTGGTGTGATAAACTTGAGGCTTCCGTATTTGACCTCTTTTCGGGCTGCCCATTTTGAGACGATGGATATGCCCATGCCGTTTTCAACAGCCTCTTTTATGGACTCTGTGCTGCCCAGTACCAGTGCTATGCGCATATCGCCTGTGTTTATCCCATGCGATGAGAGGTATTTCTCTATCATCTGCCTTGTGCCGGAGCCTTCCTCCCTTAAGATGAATGGCTCTTTTGTGACCTCTAAAATGGAGACCACTTTTTTCTTTGCCCATGAATGGAATGGAGGTACGATAAACGCAAGCTCGTCTGCGATTATTGGCTCTATCTTCATCTTGTGTTTTGTGGTCTCTCCCTCCACGAGTCCGATGTCAATGCTGCCTGAGTTTAAAAGTTCTACAATCCTTTTTGTATTCCCTATAAAGGCATTTATCTTGATTTTCGGATGGGTCTTTTTAAAATCTGCTATCACAGTCGGCAGTACATAGTTGCCTATGGTGGTGCTTGCGCCTATTGTTATGCTGCCCTTTATCAGCCCTGTTATTTTCCCTATCTCCTTTTCTGCCTCGGCATAGAGGTTGAGGATATCCTTTGAGTATTTATAAAGGATTTCTCCGGCAGGAGTCAGATTAATAAAGCTGCTCGACCTGTCGAACAGCTTTGTTTCATATATCTCTTCAAGTGCCTGTATCTGCAGGCTTACTGCAGGCTGCGTTAGATGGATAATCTCGGAAGTTTTTGAGAAGCTCTTTGTTTCTGCGACTGTGCAAAAGACTTTTAATTTGTGGTCTTCCATTCCCATGGCAATCTACTATACCATAAAATTTATTTATATGTAAATAATCGGTACACTTCCTGTTTTGCCGATAGAACTTGAAAACCTTTATTCTATCAGTCATTGCGAGCACCCGAAGGGTGCGTGGCAATCTCATTGCAAAAAGGCGAGATTGCTTCGCTTCGCTCGCAA
>CALGPO010000132.1 GCA_937960465.1 uncultured bacterium | reverse complement strand
AGTATAAATGTTTTAACAGAGAGGTGAATCCAATGCTGAATACGATATGGTGGTATGAAAATCTTATAAGGTGTCGCAGGCAAAGTCTTTTACGCATGTTAGTCCTTGCTGTAACCTGTGATTTTATGCAACTGTAAGGTTAATCCTCTCGCCCATTACCTCCAATTGTTTTAAAACAAAACTTCTTATCTCTTTATGTGAAGGCATATCTATGAGATATTTCCCGTTGTCCATAACCGTAATGAGTACATCCTCAAATATCGCACCGCACTCGCATTTGTGTTGTTTATTATCGTGAGGGGCTATAGTCCCCTTATTGCAGGCAGGACATCTCAATACCCTTTTGCTCCCTGACCATTTCCCTCTCTTTGCAAGAGGCTTGCCTTCGACTTCCATAATATCCATCGCATAATCGATAACAGGTGCATTGCTGATAGATGTGCCGATGCCATAGCCATCCACCACTGGATTCAGAACAGGAACGTCTTCCTCTTTTATCCCGCCGCTTACATAAAATTTTATATATTCATACCCTCTGAGATTAAGCTCCCACCTGCATTCCTCAAGGATACGATAAAAATTACCCCTTCTTGAACCAGGGGTATCGAATCTCACGGCAAAAAGCCTCTCGCCCATTGCCTCCGCTACATTGAGACATTCAAATTTTTCATCAAGGAATGTGTCAATAAGCGCAACCCTTTTAAACTTCGGCTCCAAAACCTCATCATACGCCTTAATTGCATCAACAGTTGAGCCCATGCATATTATCAGCGCATGGGGCATTGTGCCCATCGGGTCTTCGCCGATAATTTCGCCTGATTTCACAACAGCCACGCCATCGCATCCGCCGATATATGCATTCCTCTCGATCATGGGTGCAAGCACAGGATGCATTCTCCTCGCCCCAAAACTGATTACAGGCCTTTCTCCAGAAAGTTTCTTGAACCGGGCAGCCTTTGTTGCAATCCCAGATGCCTGACATATCAGTCCAAGGATTGCAGTCTCATACACGCAGAAGTCCTGATACCTCCCCTCTATCTCCATCACCGGCTCATAAGGATAGAAGATAGTTCCCTCCTTCATTGCCCTCACCTTTACAGGTAGGTTTTTAAGCAGATACAATGCCTCTTCAATGCCTGCAAATATTGCCCATGGGTAGTTGTCAGGGAAATTCTTTGCTATAAATTCAGCCTTGACAACTGGATTGATCCCCTTTGCCTTGAGGATTCTTAATGTCCTTTCGAAATAAACATCCGTAATCTTCCCATTTAATATATCTT
This sequence comes from uncultured bacterium, assembly GCA_937960465.1. GTDB lineage: Bacteria > Nitrospirota > Thermodesulfovibrionia > Thermodesulfovibrionales > Dissulfurispiraceae > Dissulfurispira. The sequence goes on along the minus strand of CALGPO010000132.1, from coordinate 4,547 downwards.
CTGTGTCTGCTGTATAAAACATAATGACCTCCTAATTGAACTGCTTGCTGTCGGCTATTAGCTACTGTATAATATAATAAACCCCAAAAGATATAGAATCAATATAAAAACCTATGTTTCTTAAATACTGGCCATGGTAACAAAATACAGAGAAATCAATACAGAATCCCGCATTGCAATAGATGCAGACAAATTAATTGTTGGCAAACGGCTTCCATTCGATGTCTTTGTGAAAGACAGAGGCATCATAAAACATCTTTTCAATAAAGGGATGCTCTTTACGAATATTTCAAAAGAGGTTCTTAAAGAGAAAGGTATTTCAGAAGTCTATATCTCAAGCAATGAAAACTTCTCAATTGATAACTACCTTTCTGCAACTGCGGATAAAAAGACATCTCCATATGACGATCCAACACTTTTCAAGCAATACTCATTTTATAAAGACAAACACCATCAGATAGACAAAAGCCTTCTGCTTCCCGGCACAAAAATAAACTTCAGCCTTTTTGTACTGGAAAGTTTTAATATGAAGACTGTTGTTGAGGCATCAGAGAAATCTCCTGCTCTAATAACCGAATCGATACTCAATACGACAGGAGATTTTTTAATAAAGAAATCGGACATACCGCTTTACCACGATTATATAAACTCTTTGCTAAAAGAAAAGGCAGTGTCTGGTAAGTCTAATGTAAAAGCTATAGCAATAAAAGAAAATTCAAAAATAGTGATTAAGGATTTACTCGACGACCCAAGAAGCGGTGAAAAAATAAAAGAGTCAAAACTACTCGTAAACAATATGATAGATTGCATGCTTGAAAACAGGGATTCAATATACAACCTGCTCACACTTAGAGGCTATGATTATTACACATACACACATTCGGTTAATGTATGTGTGCTGTCAATAGGACTTGGAGTAGCCATAGATTTAAAAAAAGACGATATAGAAAAATTAGGAATCGGAGCGATGCTTCACGATGTAGGTAAAAGCGCCGTCCCCCATGAAATTCTGAACAAACAAGGGAAGTTGGATGATGTCGAATATAGAATCATGAGAAATCATGTCATCGAGGGAGAAAAGATACTGCGCACACATAAAGAGATACCTGAAGAATCATTTATCCCCCTTTTACAGCATCACGAAAAACTTACAGGCAAAGGCTATCCGTTTAAATTGTCAGGGGATGAAATAAAACTGTTTGGAAGGATAACAGCAATAGCAGACTGTTACGATGCGCTTACGACACAGAGACCATACAAGCCGGCGTTCACGCCGTTTTATGCATTATCAATCGTTGCAAAAGAGACAGGAGATTACGACCCTGATCTCTTAAAGACATTTATAAAGATGCTCGGCAAGATAAAATAGGTTAAGCTAAGTTTATCCCCATTACATTTTCCATAATCCTTAATGCTGCCTCATGGTCTTCCTTTGAAAGTCCTGCAACTGCATCCTTTACAACCGTAACCTTATAATCCCTTAATACTGCATCCGATGCTGTAAACAGAACGCATATGTGCGTAACGCAGCCAGTAAGCCTGAGACCATCGATACCGAGATTTTTTAATATCTCATCGAGTTTTGTATTATAAAAACCTGAATAGGTGGTCTTTTCGATTATAATGTCAGCAGACTGTGGCCTCAGTTCATCCACAACCTGAGCACCTGCCGTCCCTTTAACTGCATGTGCAGGCCATCCGAATTTGGAAAATTCTTTATCATCCGGCTCATGGGCGTCGCATACATATATAACAGGTTTGCCCTCTTTCCTTGCTGCTTCGATTTCCCTTTTTATTGCATGGATAACTTTCCTTGCTTCAGGCACCTCAAGGGGAGCGCCTTGAAGGACAAAGTCATTAAGCATATCAATTATCAAAAGCGCCTCTTTGTGCATATAGCCTCTTGCTTGCAAAAAGTTGTGCCCTCCTTGCAATTCTCTTTCAACTACTAATAATAGTAATTTTCAAATATCTTTATATTTCTGCTGATAAGACCCACATAATCTTCTTTAATCCTTTTAAATATTTCTTTCGCTGTTAATTCATCATAGATATGTGACATTTTGTTTCTATCTTCAAGCATATCAAGAAGCATCTCTCCATCTATAAGAAACCCTCTTCTTGCACCCTCTTTAATACATGATCTTGGGCCTGCACATTCAAAGCCCTCCTCTGCCAATAATATTTTGATTGTCTTCCAGAAAAGTTCAAATGTAAATTCAAACCTCTGGATAACGCCATCCCTATCAAGTTCATCAACTGCCTTTTCTGTCGATTCTTGCAATTTAAAAAATGCCGCTTTTAGTCTTTCAAGTGAATATCTTCTTTCACTGTTCATAGATGACCTTTCCCTTATCCATGATTATTTTTCTAAATTCTTTGTTAACTTTATCAATGTCTATTAAATCGACCATATAGATACCGAGTCTTTCATCAAGGGCATCTTTTAACAACCTTTCCTTTCTTACGTCCATATCAACGCCTTCAACTGCAATGTCAAAGTCTGAATATCTTTTACTTCTTCCCGATGCCCTGGAACCAAAAAGTATTATCCTTTTAGGATGAATATACTCTTTTAGTATGTTAATAATAGAATCAATCACTTCCTGCTCTTTTTGGTCAACAGAAGAAAACGTCCCTTTTGACATATTGTTTCCTACTCTACAATATCTTCTATTATCTTAAACTTCTCCTTTATCGCTGCCTCCACCACATCAGGCACAAGCCCTTTCACAGAACCTCCGAAAGATGCAACTTCCTTGACAATAGTGGATGTAAGAAAGGAGAATTCCTCTGATGGCATCATAAATACTGTCTCTATGTTCATGTCGAGCCTTCTGTTCATCAGTGCCATCTGAAGCTCGTATTCAAAATCAGATACAGCCCTTAAACCCCTTATAATCGCAACGCCCTTCCTGTTCCTCACATAATCAACAAGAAGTCCGTTGAATGCCTCTATACTCACATTCTTACAATCCTTAACCACTTCCCTTATGAGCCTCAACCTCTCTTCGAGCGTAAAAAGGGGCTGTTTTTTGGGGCTTGGGGCAACCGCTATTATAATTTCATCAAATATCCTCAATCCCCTTTCGATAAGATCAAGATGTCCGTTTGTTATTGGGTCGAATGTTCCGGGATAAATAGCCAGTTTCATTATCGTTCCTTTCTGTAAAGTGTTAAAGTTGTATCTCCGTACTTATAAGTTTTTATAAGCCTTAAACTCCCTATTTCCGAAGGCAATTTCTTTTTGGAAGAATGTTCAGCAATCACAATTCCATTATCCACCAAAATACTCTTACTGTCAATGAGTGGTAAAATCATATCTAACTCTTTAGAGGCATAGGGCGGATCAACAAATGTAATATCAAAAAGGACATTGGTTTTTTTTATGAAATTTGAAGCCCTGTCTTTAACGATTTTAGCCCTGTCCTTGAAATCAAACTTTTCTATCAACTCTTTTATAGTACTAATTCTCAAAGAATTGTCATCGACAAAAAATACTTTTCCGGCGCCTCTGCTCAATGCCTCTATTCCGACAGCGCCTGTGCCTGCATAGAGGTCAAGAAATTCAGCATCGATTATCCTGTCTCCGAGGATATTAAAAATTGCCTGTCTTACCTTTGCAGAGGTAGGCCTTAATTCATCTTCCTCGCCCTTTTTTGCAAAGGCCTTTCTAAGTCCAACCCTTCTTCCCTTTGCAATGCCGCCTGAAATTCTCATTTTTTTGTTTCAGGTAATCCGCACACATTCCCTTCGCATTTCTTCAAGAGGGGCTGGGACAGTTTTCTTCTTAAAAATGAGATTTGTAAAACAGCTATAACAGAAGAAACTATAAGATTATAACTATGGCTTGCGAAGCCGAACAAATTTGGAATTATTGCCAATGGATAAACCATCAAAAGAAGCCATCCCTCATTAAACCTGAAACAATAGGCTTCCTTGCCCACCAATCCAGCACCGCCGACAAGGGTAAGCCCAAATCCCAGGAAAAACATTTTCCAGGCATAAAACGCGTTTATTGGATCTATGAATATGCTGCTTATCTGAATCGCTATTCCCGCAAAGGTCATCCTGAGTATAAATTTTTTAATCTCGGCCTTCCAGACAAGAAGAAATATCGACGAAAGGGCTATGCCTGCATCGAATATCACAAATGGTATTATTTGCAGTTTTGATTCCATAGCATAAAGAATGGCAAAGCCAAGGGCGCCAATGCTCTGAAGGACATACCCTATCCTGTATGTAATGTCATACTTTCTCGGATAATATATGCCCACCTGCTCTATTTGCTCTTCCAATGTCGGCCATTGTTCCATAACGTTTTCACCTTTATAAAACTATTATATTCTATTTTATGCATAATCAAGCACTAACGACTAATTATCCTTACAGTTGCATAAAATCAAAGGTTACAGCAAGGACTAACATGCGTAAAAGACTTTGCCTGCGACACCTTATAAGATTTTCATACCACCATATCGTATTCAGCATTGGATTCAAGTCTCTGTTAAAACATTTATATTCTGCATGAATACGGTTTCCTGTCG
>CALGPO010000131.1 GCA_937960465.1 uncultured bacterium | reverse complement strand
AAATCGTATTCAAGTGCAAGTGTTCATATTGCAGGCAGGAGAGACGACATCTTGGGCGAAAAGCTTTTTAACGATAATCAGAGGAAAGATTATATAGCATTTATCAGAGAGAGCATTACAGAAGAGGAGATAAAACGATTAAAGTATTCCACGAGAACTGGAAGACCATTTGGTAGAGAGGAGTTTATAAAGGGGATGGAAAAGAAGCTGAACAAAAGGTTTATACTACAGAGACCTGGTAGACCAAAAAAACCAAAGAGTTAAATAAAATAAAATAGGGGATGTGTCCCTAATTATAGTTACGACTTTGTAAAGGCTTTGATGCACACCTGCTGCCATATATTGCATAATTCGGGATTAAATTTTTGTTACGATTGGGAAAAATTTAAAAGGCACACGATGCATAGGCATCGCGTGCCGTGATATTCAGGAAATGTGCAATTCCATGTGCCTCTTCCATTCTTCGAGTGAGACAACCTTTATAAATGATTTTGATTCTTTTTCCGTCATTGCAGGATTTTTATATTTGATGCTGAAATATTTGCACATGGCTTGAAAGAGATAAGTGTTGTCGATATACCTGTCGATTCCAAGTTCTCTGGCTTTATAACCATAAGTTAGCAATATCTGATCTTCGCCTGTGTGGTTTGTAGATGTAAATCCCACATTACCTCTTCTTAGAATAGCAGGCATTTTTATCTTACCTTTTTCATCTTTGCTATAAATACTATGGGACAATGCCTTGCCGAGAATAGCGTCGGGCTGGTATACGAAATCCCCCGGATATGGCTCGTACCCTGATTGCATAGATTCATGGACCATTGCCGCCTCTCTGTCAGAAAGGGCATAGGTTGTATAATGCTCGAATATGTCCTTTATTTCATTTGCAGTCTTTCCTTTCATTTCCTTTTTGATCACTTCAAAAGATGCCTTAATGTTCGTGTATTTCTTCAATGCCTCTGTTGTATCATTATAGTCAGGACCTGTCCCATTGATTCCCCAGCCTGAATTGCCATGATCTGATGTAACTATTACGAGAGTTTTTGGATTCACCTTCAGATATTCATTAATAACCCCGAGCGTCATATCCAATTCGTATGCATCCATTATTGCTGCCCATGCATCGTTGGAGTGATTTGCATGGTCTATTCTTCCCGCCTCCACCTGAAGAATGAAGCCTTTTGGATTCTTTGAAAGTTTGCTGAGGGCAATACTTGTCATTTCTGCAAGGGTAGGTTGTTTGCTGCTTAGCGCAGGATTGTTTAATCTGTCCACATAGTAATTCATATGTGATTGGTTAAAGAGTCCAAGCAGAGGCTTTTTTGATGAGATTATATCTTCTGATATTAAACTGTTTTTATCTTTTACGACATCATACCCGGCATCGGCAAAGGAGTTGAAAATGTCCTTCCCATCCTTTCTCTTTGAAGGGTCAAAATGTCTGCTGCCTCCACCAAGCAAAACATCGGGCTTAAATTTTAAATAGTCCAAGGCTATATCATCTTCGGCATCTCTGTTCATCTGATGTGAGACCCATGCTGCAGGGGTTGCATGGGTAACCCTCGTGGTAGTGACAAGCCCGCATATATAGCCTCGCTCATTGAGAAGTTCCATGATTGTTTTTAATGGTCTTTCATCCGGTAGTGATGACAGCATTCTGTTTGCTGTTTTGGAGCCTGTTGCCCATGCTACAGATGCAGGAGCGGAATCTGTCACAATGCTTGATAGGCTTTTTGTCCCCACATAGCCCAGTGATGATCGTGCATCTCCCATAATGGAGTATATATTTGTTCCTGAATTTTTCCAGACATTTGTGCTTATTTCATGCATTGCCCTCATGACACCGAGGGGCATTCCGTCTCCTACAACAAATATAAGACCGCTTCCATTTGATGGTGAGAATTTAGGTGGATTATTTCCTAAACCATTTGATGGAAGCATTAAGGACAAAGCGCTAACACCTGCTAATTTCAAAACATCCCTTCTGCTTATGCGGTTTTTACTCATAATTTCTCTCCTTTTAAATAACTATATACCTAAATTGAGCGATTCTATATTTAGACCTGTCTGCGTGCAACGCACAGGCAGGCCTGCCTTACAAAATCGCTCAACTTAGATATATAGGTATTTGGAATCATAAAATTATTTCAATCACAGAGTTATTAAATCATGATTAAGTTTCGGTTAAATTATATCCTATTGGATATAAAAGTGGTAAATATACTGACAGATTAAAATGTAAAAGAAAGGAGGATAAATCATGTCTGAAAAAGGAAAGTCAAAGACAGGTGTTGCAGCAAGATCTGAGAACAAGAGCAAGTCTATAGTCTGCCGCAATTGCGGCAACAAGATAGAGACTGTTATTGCAGTTTCCCCGTCAGGAAAGAAAAGGATAAGACGCATCTGCTGCTGCGAATAATCTTAAGCTCACATCAAAAACAAAAAAAGGCTAAGTTAAATACTGAGCCTTTCTATTTTACAAGTTTAATCCGGCAGCGTCCTACTTTCCCATGACCTCGCGGTCATAGTATCATCGGCCCTGGAGGGCTTAACTTCCGTGTTCGGAATGGGAACGGGTGTTGCCCCTCCGGCATAACCACCGGAAGCTTTAAAATACCACAAACGAAACTAAAATTGCAATAGAAAAATTTGACAAGATATGGGAGAGGGAATAAGTAAGGTCAAGGCACACGGTCTATTAGTACTGGTAAGCTGAACACATTACTGTGCTTACACCTCCAGCCTATCAACGTGGTAGTCTACCACAGACCTTTAG
>CALGPO010000130.1 GCA_937960465.1 uncultured bacterium | reverse complement strand
ATGGGAGGCCCTATTGAGCCGACAGTGATAGTAAGAATGGTAGTTGCAGTGGGAATACTCCTCGGGATAGTGTGTATAGCATCGGTGAGCATAGTGGTTGGATCTATAGCTGGGACAGCGATGGGTTATCTTGTGGAGGCTTTAACAGCGCCCAAAGAGGTTAAAGAAGTTGCAAAGGCTGCTGCTAAGACGTATTGATTAATAACTGATATAAAAGAGGCGAAGGCAATTGCCTTCGCCTCTTTTATTTATTTTTCAATTTTCATCACATGTACAGAGCACGATATGCACGGGTCGTAGCTTCTTATGATTTTTTCGCTCTCTTTTTTGATGAAGTCTTCTGACTTGTCTGCATTATTCTGGAGGAAACGGTATATGTCCGCTTCCATATGCCCGAAGTTCTGGGATGTGGGCGGAATAATGGTGCAGCTTTTCACATGGCCGGCATCGTCGAGTTCATACCTGTGAATAAGGATGCCGCGAGGCGCTTCTGTTATCCATACAGCCTCACCAGCCCCTTTTTCAAAATCAACAAAAGGTTTATCAGGTTCATCGTATCCATTAATTATCCTTATTGCCTCGTAAAACGCATATGCCAATTCCACTGACCTTGCTATTATGCCCATCTGCGTATTGGTTATGGGCAGCGATATGCCTGATTCTCTAATTACATTTTTAATCTCTGACGGCAGCCTGTCATGATTTAGATTAAGTCTCGATACAGGGCCGACTATGTATGGGCTTACAGAAGAGTCCCTCTTGATTCCAGAATGGAGTGCTGTTGAATATTCGACCTGATATTCCTGAACGCTTTCAATGAATTTTTCCATGGACATGTTCAATCCTTTATTTGATGCCACAGAGCCATGGTTCATTGGATACTCATCCTGATGGGTGAGTGAAACATATTCCGTGTTCCATGAGTTATCATTGAAATTCAGTCCCGCTGCCCATTTGATTTCTTTGAGGGATTCTTCATATGCCCTTTTGAGTTCTGGCAGGAGTGCAGCAAGCACCTTCTTGCCGGGTGTCTTGTAAAACCCGCCAATCCTTATTGAAACGGGATGAACAGACCTTCCGCCGAGTATGTCCAGTATTTTGTTCCCAAGCCTTTTGAAGGTCAGTCCCTTTTTTGCGATGGGAAGGTATTCCCTCGATGCCCATGCGCTTTCGATGCCGAAGAAATCAGGCCCGTTAAGTAGATATATATGGAGGGCATGACTCTCGATCCATTCACCGCAATACAATAACCTTCTTAACTCGTGGATTGGTTTTTCGACTTCGATGCCGAATATCTTTTCTATAGCATGAACAGAGCTCATCTGGTATGCCACAGGACATATGCCACAGATCCTTGCCGTGAAATCCATCACATCTGAATAAGGCCTTCCTCGCAGGAAGGATTCGAAGAATCTGGGCGCCTCGAATATATTTACATGGAGCCTTGCTATCTTGCCGTCCTTTATCTCGATGACGAGGCCGCCTTCTCCCTCAACCCGCGATAGATAATCAACTTTTATAATTTTACTTGCTGCCTTCAATTCGCACCTTCCTGTATGCATAGGAGTTCATCTTGTCCAGCAGAGATATGCAACCCTTCTGTGTTAGCCCCAAATTCTGGAAATATCTCATAAGGGATTCTATATTTGCATCGTCCTTTGGGCCGAAACAGCCGTAGCAAGGCCTTCCAAAGGAAGTGCACAAGGCGCCGCATCCTGCCTTTGTAATCGGGCCGAGACATGGCTCTTCATTTGAAACGAGAATGCATGGTATGCCATGCCTTTTGCATTCCATACAAAGACTATATCTTGGTATCCCTGGTTTTTTTCCTATCAGGAATGATAAAAGTGTCTCTGAAAGGGCATCCTTATTTATGGGACATCCCCACAGTTCGTAATCCACATATACATGATCGGATATGGGAGTCGATGTTGAAAGGGCAGTGATCATATCAGGTGACGGATACACGTATTTTTTATATGATGAGAGGCTTGCCCAGTTCCTCAATGCCTGTAATCCGCCTGATGTGGCGCATGCGCCGATGGTGATCAGATGCCGTGATCTTTCCCTGACATCCACAATATCTTCCTTCTGCCAGTTAGTGGATATCGAGCCTTCCACAATGGACATATCGAATTGCCCCCTGAGTGGCTTATCCGTAGCCTCGCGGAAATAGGCAATATCAAAGAGTTCGAGGATGTCTAAAATCTCGTCCTCCATATTAAGGATGGTGAGCTGGCATCCATCGCATGATGTGAATTTGAATACGCCTATCCTCGGCCTTTTCATCTATATCTCCTTTATTCCAAGAAACCCTTCTATATCCGTAAACCTGAATATAGGGCCGTCTTTGCAAACAAACTTCGGTCCGAACATACAATGCCCGCAGACACCCATGCCACAATTCATGTTCCTTTCCATTGATATGAATATCTTCTCTCCCGGCACACCCCTCAATATCAACTCCTTTGTCATGCTCTGCATCATCACTTCGGGCCCGCACATAAAGACCACTGTGTTAAGGGGATTGAAAGAGACTTTATTCAAAAGCCCTGTTATGAGACCGACTTCACCCCTCCAGTATTCTTCTGGGTCTGCCTTGTCCACAGTGAGAAATACCTGAAAGGTATCCATGTACCTCGGGAATTCGTCTCTGAATATCATGTCCTTTGGCGTCTTCGCACCGTAAAGGATAAACTTTTTCCCAATGAGGGACTGTGAGGGAGACTTTTTCTTTCTTCCACTCATAAGTATATGTCTTATGACAGACCTCAACGGCGCAATGCCAACTCCTCCGGCGATTATCATCAAGTCCCTGTCTTCTATCTCCTCAAGAGGCCAATTGCTGCCAAATGGACCCCTTACTCCTATAACATCGCCAGCATTCAGCTTCGATATATAAGTGGTGACATCACCGGCGATTCTTATTGTATGCATGATCTCATGGTCTGTGGGTGCGGAGCTTATGGATATGGGGGCTTCGCCTATGCCAGGTATATATAGCATATTGAACTGTCCTGGCTTAAAGGCATATGTCCTCTGTATATCCCTGCTGTTTATTTTCAGGGCATAGGTAGCAGTATCCCTGGTCTCTTTTTTTATCCACCTTATTGTTGCTTCAAAAGGTATAGATTTATCGTGCATGCAATGCCTCCAGTTCCTGCGTGATGTCGATTCCTACCGGACACCACGTGATGCACCTTCCGCAGCCAACACATCCAGGCGAACCGAACTGGTCTATCCAGTATGCCAGTTTATGGGACATCCATTGCCTGTATCTCGCCCTCCTCGAAGGCCTGAAGTTGCCTCCATGCACCCGAGCGAAATTTGTGGAAAAACACGAATCCCATGTCCTTATTCTTGCGCCTGAGAGTTCGGGTAGTTTTTTTGAGATTCCTGACAACTGGAGGTTGTCATAGCTTGAATTGCAGAAACATGTGGGGCAAACCTGTGTGCAGTTGCCGCACGCAAGGCATCGTCCGGCAATATCTGCCCATCGCGGATGTTCGGGGTTTCTGTAAATGAGCCATGGCAGTTCGCTGACTTTAATTGATTTTTTTATCATCTTTTTACAGTTCTCTATTTTCGAAACTTTTTCACTCAAGTCTTTATCACTAACTTCATCTATCGGCAGACCATTGAGTATCTCTCTCCCCCTGACTGTCCCTATTTCAAGGAGGAACGAATCATCAAGCTCTGTGACAGCTATATCGAAGCCATCCTTTATCTCGGGCCCGGCATCCATGGAACTGCAGAAACAATTATCACCTGGATACAGGCAATTGATGCCGACTATCAGAGAGTTTCTCCTCAATGAATCATAACCAGCATCTTTTACAGGTCCTTCTAAAAAAACCTTATCGAGGAGCCTTAATGCTGCTATGTCACATGCCCTCATACCTATAAATGCTGTTGCAATCTCTCTGACCTGAGAGGAATTTTGACTTATTGATATTCCCTTTTTCGATTTTTTAAAGGTGAAATTTTCCCTGACCGGAGGACTCATGAACCGTTTGAAGGAGTCAGGACCTACTGAAAATGAAAAAATCTGGCTACTGTTTTTGAAGAGTCTGTAAGTGCCTCTACCCTGCTGCTCTTTGTAGCCGGCAGGGATGTCACGAAAATCTGCAATTTCTGCAAGGACTATAACATTGCCCTCTAACCTGGGGCCGATAATCCTGTGGGAGGTTTTCAGGCGGTCAAAGATTAGTTTTAAATGTTCTTTTTTTATCTTAGCATTTGTCACTTCTGCCACCAAATTGACAAAGTTATATAATTAAGTGTTACACTAAAAAAACCTATAAGTCAATCAAAAATTTTGGTAGAGTAGAAAACAAGAGACCTAAAGTAGAAAAAGCCCTCCATTTATGGTATAAATAGTTTTGACAAAAAATAAAACCATAAAAAAGGAGGGCAATATGGGAGTAACCCCACGTAAAAATAGTATCACAGTAGAATT
>CALGPO010000129.1 GCA_937960465.1 uncultured bacterium | reverse complement strand
GATTTTAATGTCAAGAAATATGGGATGTGTCCCTAATAAACTATTTCAATCTCAATCTCTTCTATGTTTCCTTCTTTTATTGAAAACCCTTTTACAACAGGCTCTTTTTCCATAAGGCTCACAATAATATAAACAGCGTCTTCATAAAATGCAAGGCTTACATCCTTTGCAGACGGGTATGCTGCCGAGGATGGATGGGAATGAAATATTGCAAGCATCGAGAGATTATTATCCCTCATGTCTTTTATTACCTTAAACTGTTCCCTCGAATCCAGCATATAGCTTACGGGTGAATTTTCGATATTGGTCATCTTATAAATCTTTGAAACCTCACCATTCCTGCCCGCAAGTATGCCGCATGCCTCGTTGGGATAATCTGCTCTGCAATGGGCAAGCATATCGGTGAAGATATTGGAAGGGATTATTAAAGGGGCAGCCATGAGATATCAACTAAGAAACTTGTATTTTATGCGACTTAGCTGTCAGGCAAGCCGGCCTTTTTGATGCCTTCTTATACCACCCCGACTTTTTTTGGACTGCGCCGACTTCATAAAAGCCTTCGGTTTTGAGAACTTCCAATATTTTCTTTTTTTTCAGTTTCCTTTTAGCCATTTTATATACCTCTCTTTGCAAAACTCATAACTTTCTTTTATCTCTGTTATCGCCATTGTTAGCGCCTGACTATTGAAATTATAATATATCAGAGGAATATTTATATCCTACAATACCCTGCATCATAATCCTGCAGCTCAGTGATAGTGGGATTATCGCTGCATACAGGGCAGTTTTGATTCTTCGGAACTTTAACGCGCCTGAAATTAACCTTCAAGGCATCGTATATTAAAAGCGTATTCTTTAAGACATCTCCCTTACCGAGTATCAGCTTCAAAACCTCCGTGGCCTGAAGGGCTCCTACAACGCCTGTTATTGCACCAAGCACACCTGCTTCCTGACAAGAAGGGACAAGACCCGGGGGCGGCATCTCTTCAAAAAGACATCTGTAGCAATGGCCTTCACCAGGAAGGATTGTTGTAACCTGACCTTCAAATCTCAAAATAGCACCGCTTACAAGAGGCTTTTTCAGCATTACGCATGCGTCATTGACAAGATACCTTGTCGGGAAATTATCGCTGCCGTCAACAACTATATCATAATCCTTTATCAAGTCGAGAATATTATCCTTTGAAATCCTGTCCTTTATGCCTATCACCTTGACATCGGGATTCAATGACTCGAAGGTTTCCTTTGCAGAATCAACCTTATGAACGCCGAGTTTCTTCGTGCTATGAGCTATCTGCCTCTGGAGGTTGCTCAGTTCAACAGTGTCATTGTCTATCATCCCGATGGTTCCCACGCCTGCTGCAGCAAGGTAGTATCCCACAGGACATCCGAGACCTCCCGCACCTACAATAAATACCTTTGCACTAAGTATCTTCTTTTGTCCTTTACCACCAACCTCCGGCAGTATTATGTGCCTGCTGTATCTATGCAACTGGTCTTCTGTTAATTCCATTTATTCCTTCTCCTTTCTGACCTGTATTATCCAGTCTGTATCATTTATCTTTTCAACCTTTAATACCTTATGCCCGTGGTCTTCCATGGACTTTGGTATGCTCCTCGATGCCTCCTCATAATCAAGGAGTATCTCCAGCACCTCTCCGACTTCCATGTCTTCAATCGCTATCTTTGACTTAACAAATGTATACGGGCATATCAGCCCTTTGATATTTATCTTTTTGTCAATCCTGACATCTTCCATGTGTTACCTCCATTATTCTTCTTTCCCTTCTACTCTTATAAACAAAGTCTTGTCAGAAACAACAGGCAGGTTGTCTATTTCCCTTATTGCATTCAACACATTCTTCTCCCTTGCACCATGCGTAAGCACAACAAGGGGGACAGAGCCACCTATCCTCCTGCCCTTCTGAATCACAGACGCAATACTTATATTGTAATTGCCGAGTATGCCGGATATTTTTGATAAAACTCCTGGCTGGTCCATTGCTGAAAACCTGAAATAATACATGCTCTCCACATCTTCCATCTTCTTAATCTTGAAGCCAGAACTCTCTTTCTGACTTCTAACTTCTGACTTCTGACTTCTGACAATCTTTTTCCCAATATCAACTATATCAGCTACTACAGCGCTTCCTGTAGGCATATCTCCTGCACCCCTTCCATAATACATTGTTGCGCCCACTGCATCTCCTTCCACATAAACAGCATTAAATACGCCGTCAACCTTTGAGATCAGATACTCATTTGGTATCATTGTGGGGTGAACCCTCATTTCTATCCCGCCATTGGATAATTTTGTTATAGCGAGGAGCTTTATTTTATATCCAAGCTCAGATGCAAATTCTATATCCTGTGCGGTAATCTTTGTAATCCCCTCTTTATATACCTCATCGTACATGAACGGAATACCATATGATAAGGATGAAAGTATGGTGAGTTTGTGTGCACTGTCTATCCCTTCAATGTCGAATGTTGGGTCAGCCTCTGCATAACCAAGCCTCTGTGCCTCCTTCAATGCCTCCGAAAACTCCACCTTTTCATCGGTCATTTTTGTGAGGATGTAATTTGATGTGCCGTTAATAATTCCATAAACAGCAACTATGTTGTTTGCAACAAGCCCTTCTCTCAAGACCTTTATTATTGGTATCCCTCCTGCAACAGATGCCTCAAAACCAATCTCAACACCGTTTTTCTCAGCCTCGGCAAATATCTCATTTCCCTCTGTTGCAAGCAATGCCTTGTTTGCTGTAACAACATGCTTCTTGTTTTTTATAGCCTGAAGCATGAAATCCTTTGCAGGACGGATCCCGCCTATAAGCTCGACAACTATGTCTATATCGGGGTCGTTGATTAACGTACTGGCATCGGTTGTAAGAATATTTTCAGGAACCTTGATTCCTCTGTCCCTTTTTATATCGAGGTCTGCAATCCTTTTAAGGACAAAATCTATTCCTGTCCTCTTTTTAATAAGACTGCTGTTTTCGAGCATTATCCTCGCTGTGCCTGTGCCTACAGTACCAAAGCCTATTATGCCGACAGAAACCTTATCTCTTGCCATCATTAACCTCTATTGAGCATCTTTTTTATTCCAGCAACAGCCTGTTTTATCCTGTGCTCGTTCTCTACAAGGGCAAACCGCACATAATTGTCTCCGCCCTCGCCAAAACCGATACCCGGAGACACAGCGACCTTCGCCTCTGTAATAAGATATTTGCAGAACTCAAGGGAGCCCATCTTTTTAAACGGCTCCGGTATCTCTGCCCAGACAAACATTGTTGCCTTCGGTGGCTCAACCTTCCATCCTGCATTATTAAGCCCTTTTATCAGGACATTCCTGCGTGATTCATAGATCTTTCTGTATTCCTCAACACAATCCTGAGGCCCCCTTAATGCAACAATGCTGGCAATCTGTATGGGCTGAAACATACCGTAATCGAGGTAACTCTTTATCTTAATAAGAGCGCCAACGACTTCCTTGTTGCCACAGCAGAAACCTACCCTCCAGCCCGCCATTGAATAACTCTTTGTCAAAGAGAAGAATTCAACACCCACATCCTTTGCCCCAGTCACCTGTAAAAAGCTCGGCGCCTTGTAATCATCGAAAACAAGGTCTGCATACGCAAAATCATGAATGACGATAATGTTATTTTCCTTTGCAAAATCCACAACCTTCTTGAAGAAGTCAAGACCTTCTACAACCTGCGTTGTAGGATTGTGCGGAAAGTTTATTATCAGCATCTTTGGTCTCGGCCATGTCTTTTTAAATGTCTTCTCCATCTCTTCAAAAAAGTCCATTCCGGGTACAATCGGGATGCTGCTGATCTCGCCTCCTGCGATTATCACGCTGTATGGATGTATCGGATAAGCAGGAGTCGGCGTCATGACAACATCGCCAGGCTGAACAGTGGCAAGGGCAAGGTGGGAAAGCCCTTCCTTTGAGCCTATAGTGACAACAGACTCTGTCTCCGGGTCTAAATCAACATCATATCTCCTTTTGTACCATTCGGTAATCGCCACCCTCAACTGGGTTATCCCCTTTGATGCAGAATACCTGTGGTTCTTCGGATTATGGGCTGCCTCGCAAAGCTTGTCTATAACATGCTTTGGTGCAGGCATGTCCGGATTGCCCATGCCGAGGTCTATAATATCCTCCCCCTTTCTCCTGTATTCCATCTTCAATGTATTGACAATAGCAAACACATAAGGCGGCAGTCTCTTAATCCTGTTAAACTCAAACATTGTTCCTCCTATATCAGAATCGTCTTCGGTATCGAAAATCCGTTAAACTCCGATGCATACGAAATAGTGTATGCACCGCTCGAAAGTATCAATATCCTGTTGCCTACCTCGGGCTCAGGAAGTTCGACCTTCTTGTCTATAACATCGAAGCTGTCACAGCTTGGCCCCGAAATAGTCCATGTCTTTGGCTCATTCCTGCTTCCAACAATATAGGTATATTTAATGCCTCCTACGCTCTCCATTAATCCATTAAAAACACCCACATCTATATAAAGCCAGTTTTCGTCTCCCCGCATTGCCTTGCCTATAACAGTGGAGACAAATATTCCCGCATCTCCGACAACAGCCCTTCCCGGCTCGATGAATATATCTATATCCTCCGGGAACTTCTGAAATATGACCTTATTGACCTTTTTCTCTATCGTCTCCACATCAACCACATTCTTTGTATATCGTATTGGATAGCCGCCGCCGATATTGAGCATTCTAAGTTTTATCCCATTCTGTTCTGCATTCTCCCAGAGATCCTTAGCCTTATCAATTGCAGTGTTCCAGTTATAGACATTATTGCACTGTGAGCCAACATGAAAGGTAATGCCTACAGGATTAAGTCCCTTCTCCTTTGCATACATGAGCAGATCAGATGCGGCATCAAGCTCGACCCCGAATTTCTTGCTTAAAGGCCATTCGCTTCCTTCGTTTGGGACAGATAATCTTATATATACATTACATCCAGGAGCATATTTCGCAAGCTTTTCCACTTCCACCATTGAGTCGTAGGCAAAATAGTTCACTCCGTAATCAACTGCATACTCTAAGAATTTAAAGGTCTTTACCGGATTGCTTGTTATAATCCTTTCAGGCTCGACACCAAGAGAAGCAAGTATCTGCAACTCCCCCTCCGATGCAATCTCAAAACCTGTGCCAAGGGTATTCAGAAATCTCAAGACTTCCACAGCCGGATTCGCCTTGACAGCATAGAATACCTTTGAGTTCTTGATATTCTTGCCTATAACAGACACCTTCTCCTCCACGATCTCTTTATCCACAAGAAGATATGGAGGAAGTTCATCACTTAATGCTATATAATTAAGCACCTTATTCCATGTCGATTTTTTTACAAAATCAGAAGGCATTTCCATTTCTTGCCCCATTTTTAAAGATATGAGTAGTATTATAACAGATTATGCAACAGAGTTTTTCATCTGAAAATATCTCTGCTATTTTCATTCCCCTTTGTGACTACATGTGAGTTTCATATAACCTAAATTGAGCGATTCTATATTCAGTCCTGTCTGCGGGCAACGCACAGGTAGGTTTGTAAGGCAGGTGCTGCGGAAAGACTTTAAACTCCGCACTTGTGCAACCCTCTATCTTGTATCCGTCATCTACTACATTGGATACTTGATGGATGATACATTTGTTATCTTTTATATACACATGAGCAAGCACTTTTTAAAGTCTTGTAGCAGTGCCTGCCTTACAAAATCGCTCAATCTTAGTATAAATAAGGTACTCTATATTCCCCTTCTGGCCTGGAATTGGCGACTGCATCACTCCTATAGTTTGAAGACCGAGGGATTCGAGATTTTCCCTCACACGCTCCACAGCCTTTAACCTCTTTGTCTCCTCCTTTACGATGCCCCCCTTGCCCACTTCTGCCCTTCCAACCTCAAACTGCGGTTTTATGAGGGCTATAATCTCTCCGTTGTCTTTCAGAAACTCCAATACATTTGGCACAACTTTTATTAGTGATATGAATGATACATCAATAGTTGCGATGTCTATATCTTCAGGAATCCTTTCTCTTTCAAGGTAGCGTATATTTGCCCTTTCAATAAGCTCAATCCTCGGGTCCTGTCTCAGCTTCCATGCAAGCTGTCCGTATCCGACATCGATGCAATAAACCTTTTTGACACCATTCTGAAGCATACAGTCCGTAAATCCACCTGTCGAAGATCCCACATCCATTGCAATTTTTTCTTTCATCGATATATTGAAATGCTTAATTGCTGCCTCAAGCTTAAGTCCTCCCCGGCTGACATACGGGATGTCTTCCCCCTTTAGCTCGATTGCTGCGCCTTCCTCAACCATCGCCCCTGCCTTAGTAACAGGAACTCCTCTGACAAAAACCCTGCCTTCCATGATAAGCGCCTGCGCACGCTCACGGCTTTGTGCAATGCCTCTGTCAACAATGATTTTATCGAGACGGGATTTCATTTGAACAGTTTAAACGGTTTGAACAGTTCGAACGATTTTCAGAAATGCCAGTGCAGTTTTATATATTCCATCTTCGTCAAGACCGTACTTTTTTCTCAGGATTTCCTGGGAGCCATGCTCGATAAATCTGTCATCTATTCCAATTCTTTTGATCGCAACATCATTTAACCCCGCCTTATCCAGACATTCGAGCACTGCTGAGCCAAAGCCTCCTGCAAGGACATTCTCTTCTACGGTGATTATCCTCTTTATCCTCTCTGACATTGATATTATAAGTTCCTCATCAAGGGGCTTGATGAACCTGGCATTTACAACGCAAGCATTAATGCCGTCTCCCTTCAGCATTTCTGCTGCCTTCAATGATGGATTCACAGCATTACCCACAGCAATAATTGCTACATCATCACCTTCCATCAAGACTTCAGCCTTTCCTATCTTTATTTCTGTGCCCTGTGTTCTGTCCTCTGGTTTCTGAATCTTTCCCCTCGGATACCTTATGAAAGAAGGTCCATTATACTGAACTGCAAACTTAAGCATGTCTTTCAATTCCTGCCCGTCTTTTGGGGCCATAAACAAGGGATTTGGGATATGCCTCAGAAATGATATATCGAACAAGCCCTGATGTGTTGCACCGTCCTCGCCCACGATCCCTGCCCTGTCTATGGCAAACACGACAGGGAGGTTTTGGAGGCAGACATCATGGATAATCTCATCATAAGCCCTCTGCAGGAATGTAGAGTATATTGCCACAACCGGCTTTAATCCCTGTACTGCAAGGCCTGCTGCAAAAGTTACTGCATGGGGCTCTGCAATGCCCACATCATAAAATCTCTCAGGAAATCTCTCTGCAAATACAGCAAGGCCTGTCCCTTCTTTCATGGCAGCAGTTATTGCCACAACCCTTTTATCAGATTCAGCAATTTCCATAAGTGCATTACCGAACACATCGCTGTAAGACAGTAGCGAGTGACGAGTAACGAGTAACGAGTCTTTGGAATTGCTTTCTTTTAACTCATTACTTGCAACGGCAGACTTATTACTGTCTTTCTGTATTCCTGTATCTGCCTCAAATGGCCCTACCCCATGATATATGCACGGGTCATCCTCTGAAAACTTGTATCCCTTGCCTTTCTTGGTTACTATATGGATTAATGTCGGCTCATTCGCATCTTTAATGCTGTTGAATGTTTCTATTAGTAATGGTATATCATGGCCGTCAATGGGACCTAAATAATTAAACCCAAGATCCTCAAACAACCCTCCCGGCAAGAAAAATCCCTTCATGCTGCCTTCTGCCTTCTGGGCAATCTTTGCAACTGTCTCTCCTATCTTAGGAATGCCTTCCAGAAATGCCTTTGTCTCTTTCTTGAATTTTTTATAAAAAGTACCTGTCAGTACCTTATTGAGATAATTGGAAAGCGCACCAACATTATGAGATATAGACATTTCATTGTCATTGAGAATTACGATAAGGTCTTTTTTGAGATGTCCTGCATGATTAAGTCCTTCAAATGCTAGGCCCGATGTCAAAGCGCCATCGCCTATGACTGCTATTACCTTATTGGGAATTTGAGATTTGAGATTTGAGATTTGAGATTTTTTAATAATGTCCCTTGCCTCCAGTATTCCGAGGGCAGCAGATATAGAAGTAGAACTGTGGCCTGTTCCAAAGACATCATGGGGACTTTCTGAAATCTTCGGAAATCCTGATATTCCTTTGTGTTTTCTGAGCGTGTGGAAATCCTTGTACCTTCCTGTCAAAAGCTTATGGGAGTACGATTGATGTCCTACATCCCAGACAATCTTGTCTTCAGGGGAATTAAAGACATAATGCAGGGCGATGGTTAATTCCACTACTCCTAAATTCGACGCAAGATGACCTCCGTTAATGGAAACCCTTTCGATGATTATATTGCGCAGTTCCTCTGCAAGGACATTCAGGTCTTCTGCTTTGAGGGATTTTAAGTCCTGTGGGGATTTTATGTTCTCTATCAACATATTAAACCAAAATTGAACTATTCTAATTCAGAAAATATATGTCAGGCCTGCCTGTGCGTTGCACGCAGACAGGTGCGGCGAAAAGACTTTACATAAGCCTAACTTTTCCTTTCAAGCATATATCTTGCAATAGCCCTCAATGGCTCTGCATTTTCATCAAAGGTCTCCAGCGAATTGATTGCACCATGTATCAATTCCCTTGCCTTTTCCCTGGACTTATCTATGCCATAAAGCCTTGGATATGTCATCTTTTTTTTCTTCTCATCAGAGCCCTTAGGTTTGCCGAGGACCTCTGTTTCGCCCTCTACATCAAGTATATCATCAATAACCTGAAATGCTAAGCCTATATTCTCGCCATATTTTGTAAGCCTGAATAATTCCTGGTCACTGCAGTTTGCAAGTATGCCCCCTGAACGGACAGAGACCGTTATGAGCGCAGCGGTTTTGTGGCTGTGGATAAAAGATAGTGTTTCTGCATCAGGCTCTGCATCCTCTGATAATAAATCCTGTGCCTGGCCTCCAACCATTCCGTGAATGCCTGCTGCCATGGAAACCTCACGGATTACTTTTAAGATTGTATAGGGTGAAAACTGACAGGCACGCCGAGTATTGTTTGACAACAAATAAAAAGCCTCTGTCAACAAGCCATCCCCTGCTAAAATAGCCATACCTTCGCCAAATACCTTGTGGTTTGTCGGCTTTCCACGCCTAAGGTCATCATTGTCCATTGCAGGGAGGTCGTCATGTATTAGTGAGTATGTATGTATGAACTCGAGGGCAGAGGCATGAGGGATTATGTCTTCGGCCTTAACTTTGTTGTCTTTGGCGCATGCCTCATACGATGCAAGACATAAAATGGGCCTTATCCTTTTCCCGCCTGCTGAAAGAGAATATATCATAGACTTCTGAAGAGTCTTAGGCGTAAGAGGTGCAGAAAAATATGACTCGAGGAATGAATCTATTAGTGTTTTTTTTTCTTTAAGATAGGCTCTTATGTCCATTACTCCCACTCGATAGTCCCAGGAGGCTTTGAGGTTATGTCGTAAACAACCCTGTTTACGCCTTTTACTTCATTGATTATCCTGTTTGAAATCCTCTCCATCACTTCATATGGTATCTTTGCCCAATCAGCAGTCATTCCATCAAGGCTCGTGACAGCCCTGACTGCAATAACATTTTCATATGTCCTCTCATCGCCCATGACACCAACGCTCTTTGTTGGAAGAAGCACTGCAAATGCCTGCCACAACTCACCATAAAGCCCTGCCTTTTTTATCTCCTCAAGGACAATGGCGTCAGCCTTTCTGAGGACTTCTGTTCTACCTCTGGTAATATCTCCTATGCACCTTATTGCAAGGCCGGGGCCCGGAAATGGATGCCTGTAAATTATTTCATCGGGCATGCCCAGCTCTTTTCCCAATAAACGGACTTCATCTTTAAATAATTCCCTCAAAGGCTCAATAAGTTTCAATTTCATCTTCTTAAGCAGGCCGCCCACATTGTGATGGCTCTTGATGACAGCAGAAGGGCCTTTAAAGGATGTGCTTTCTATAACATCGGGGTACAGTGTCCCCTGTGCGAGGAATCCAACATTCTTAATCTTCATTGCCTCTGCTTCAAATACCCTTATGAACTCATTGCCTATGATCTTCCTCTTCCTCTCGGGGTCTTTAACTCCTTTAAGCCTTTTTAGAAATATCTCAGATGCATCCACAACACGGATGTCCATATGAAAGTTCCTGCGCAGTGTATCTTCAACCTTTTTAGCCTCGCCGGCTCTGAGCAAGCCATTATCAACAAAAATGCATGTAATCGCATCACCAATTGCCTCATGCACAAGTACCGCAGTAACAGCAGAATCTACTCCTCCACTTATTCCGCATATAACGCGCCTGTCTGCAACCTTTTCCTTTATCTCCTTTTTCGATGTCTCTATAAAGGATTTCATTGTCCATGTTTGTTTGCATCCGCATATATCATATACAAAGTTCCGGAGTATTTTTTTGCCTTCATCTGTATGGGCTACCTCGGGATGAAACTGCAGTGCATAGAATCCCTTTTCTTTATTAGCCATGGCAGCTATTGGCGAATTATCTGTATGGCCAATAACGGAAAATCCCTTTGGTAGTTTCTCGATTCTATCTCCGTGGCTCATCCAGACCTTTGTTTTCTTCGATACCTTCTTGAAGATATCTGAATTGTCGCCAACAATCAGTTCGGCCTTGCCGTATTCCCTTTTTACAGCCTTTGCAACCCTTCCTCCGAGGTAATGGGCCATAAGCTGCATTCCGTAACAGATTCCGAGGATCGGCAGTCCGAGTCTGAATACTTCCATGTCAGGTGCAGGTGCTCCCTTGTCATAAACACTGCAAGGCCCTCCTGACAGGATAATGCCCTTTGGGTTAAAAAACTTTATCTTTTCGATAGATGCATTAAAGGGGAATATTTCGGAATATACCTTGCTTTCCCTAACCCTTCTTGCTATGAGTTGTGTGTATTGAGAACCAAAATCAAGGACGAGTATTTTATCGTTAATCATTGTTCTATCCTGTAGTTTGGGGCTTCCTTTGTGATAATGACGTCATGGACATGGCTCTCCTTCCATCCAGCATTTGTAATCTGGATGAATTTGGCCTTTTCCCTCATCTCTTTGAGGTTCTTGCACCCGCAGTATCCCATACCTGAACGAAGCCCTCCGATAAGCTGATGTATGCTCTGTGAAAGAGGTCCTTTGTAAGGCACCCTTCCTTCAACGCCTTCGGGAACAAGTTTTTCCTTTTCTACCCCTGCCTGTCCGTATCTGTCCTTTGCCCCCTGCTCCATTGCACCGAGGGATCCCATCCCCCTGTAAACCTTATAACTTCTGCCCTGATAGAGTATTATCTCGCCGGGTGATTCAGCAGTTCCTGCAAAAAGACTTCCTATCATAACGCAGTGCGCTCCTGCTGCAAGCGCCTTTGTTATGTCGCCTGAATACTTTATGCCTCCGTCTGCAATCAGAGGGATATTCGCTTTCGCTGCCACAGCGTAGCAGTTATTTATTGCTGTGAGTTGGGGAACTCCTGCGCCTGCAACTATCCTCGTAGTGCATATGGAGCCGGGGCCTATCCCTATTTTTACCGCATCGGCGCCTGCCTTTATAAGGTCCCTCGCTCCCTCCGAGGTAGCGACATTTCCTGCAATTACGTCTATATCAAATCGTTTCTTTATTTCTTTAAGTGTATTAATAACTGCCCTTGAATGGCCGTGAGCAGTATCGATGACAATAATATCAACACCCGCCTTGACAAGGAGTTCGACCCTGTATAAGGCATCTTCGCCAACACCAACAGCACCGCCCACTCTCAGCCTCCCCAGCCTGTCCTTGCATGCATGAGGATACTTCTTCCTCTTTTCTATATCCTTTATTGTGATCAAACCCTTTAAGTTAAAGTCATCATCCACTATTGGCAGTTTTTCTATCTTATATTCATGGAGTAATTTCTTTGCCTTCTCAAGTGTAGTGCCGACCGGCGCTGTAATCAGCTTTTCTTTTGTCATTACCTCGCTGACTTTCTTCTTCACATTGGTTTCGAACCTCAGGTCCCTGTTGGTGAGTATTCCCACAAGCTTTCCTTTTAGGGTAACAGGCACTCCTGAAATCTTGTATCTCTCCATAAGCATAAGGGCATCAGAAATAAGGGCATCGGGAGCTATTGTTATGGGGTCAACAATCATGCCGCTTTCTGACTTCTTCACCTTATCCACTTCGAGGGCCTGCTTCTGAGGTGACATTGCCCTGTGGATTATTCCAAGGCCTCCTTCCCTCGCAATGGCTATGGCAAGGCCTGCCTCTGTAACAGTGTCCATTGCTGCGCTGATAATTGGGATGTTGAGGGTTAT
Organism: uncultured bacterium; assembly: GCA_937960465.1. Classification (GTDB taxonomy): domain Bacteria; phylum Nitrospirota; class Thermodesulfovibrionia; order Thermodesulfovibrionales; family Dissulfurispiraceae; genus Dissulfurispira. The sequence continues at coordinate 11,324 of CALGPO010000129.1, read as the reverse complement.
GTTCCTTGTCAGTTTTGTACTAATATCCACGTCCCTCGGAAGGACATCAGATTTGGAAGGCAATAAAAGGACATCATCGAATGTCAGGCCTATTGGCAATTTGTCATCGAGCATTTTGTTTACCCCTTTGAAAGATTAATCGAAATTATAACATGTTTTTGTGCCTTTCCAAAAGGGTATGGCTAAGAAATAAGGTCCATATTGACCTTGAACTTCATCCTCTGCTTTACGCTGTCCACATAAGACCTTATGGCTGCATTTCTCTTATCCGCAAGTATTGCCTGCCTTGCCTCATTAACCTTCTTCTCATCACCATCTATACCCTTCAAATCCAGCGGATTTATATCTACTGAGGATGCAATAAATCTCCTCATCTTAATAAGCGTAAGCTGTTGTCTCATTGAGTTCTCAAACATCTCTGGTGTTAGCCTGTTGAGATCAAGTGTCCTGAAATATACATCCTTTCTGAAAATGCCATCCCTCATGAAACGGGGGTCATTCACAATTGCATCCTGAAGTTCCTTATCTGTCACCTTTACTCCTAACTCTGCGGCCGCAATCAAAAGCACCCTCTCATCTATAAGGCTGTTAAGTACCGTCTCTTTGAGTTTCAGGCTCTTTTCCATCTCTTCATTAAACTTTTCTTTATAAATATCCCTCAATTGCTGCCTTACATCCTCGTATGCCCTCCAGTACTCCTCAACAGTAATCTTCTCCTTGCCTATTTCTGCAACGCTCACAGCAGTAGGCTTGTCGTGGGTGTCAACCCCCCAGAATATGAAGGAGAGAATTACAATGAAAAACAGAAAATAAAAAAACTTCGCATGTTTTCTCATGGTCTTTAGCATCGATTAATACCCCCTGCTACTCTTCAGGGCTTTCGAACCTGATATCTACGATCTTTTCAGGAACGACTGTAGATATGGCATGTTTGTAGATAAGCTGTTCATTCGCCTCTTTAAGCAAAACAACAAAACTGTCAAATCCCTTGATTACGCCTTTTAATCTGACTCCATTCGTAAGATAAACCACTACAGGAATTTTTTCCTTTCTCAAATGGTTTAGGAAGTTGTCTTGAAGATTCTGGCCCTTATTCCCTCCCATAAAATTTCCTCCACATTATTATTGTTTTTATTACCATAAATGATTTTGTTTAATAATTCAAGCAATATGTTATAATAGGTTATGCCAATTTTCGAATATAAATGCGATAAATGCGGACATGAATTTGAAAGACTCGTTTTCGGAAACTCAAAGGTAACATGTCCCGTATGCGGAGCAGAGAATGTCAAAAAGAAATTCTCTGTTTTCGGCATGAGCGGTGTAGAACACCAGACATCTTCCGGATGTTCTTCATGCAGTTCAGGTTCCTGCAGTTCTTGTAAATAAAAAACCTTAAAAAACTAATCTGCCGGATACCTGAAGGGATTTGCCCTTAATATGTTGTCCACCTTGAGAGGCCTGCCCTTCAAAACAAACACTGCCATGCCTCTCTCTTCCATAGTCTTTCCGCCCTTCTGCCATGTGCCTTTCCATGAAATATTGAGATGCACCACATTGTCTTCTATTTCAACCCACACCGGACTAAATGTTAGGTCAACAGAATCAAAGGTTTTAAAGGCACTGCTGATCGTCCTGAATCCCTCCCTCGTTGAGTTCTTTTCAATAGTTGAAAGGTCTTTTTTTGTATATGCCTCCCTTATCTTTTCAGCAAGGGAGAATGCCTCTGTTGCTATCTTCGAATCTTCTGATACCTTTTTAACCTCGCCTTTACCGCATGAAGCAACAAAAACAAATACTATAATTGCATAAATCAAAAGCCTCTTCATAAAAACCTCCGCTCTTTTATAGCTGCACTGAATTATAATGAAACACGGCTTTAAAGTTCAATCATAATACTGCTATCATATAATTATGAAGCCAGACATAAAAATAGTATGCCAGAACAGAAAGGCATATCACGACTACAGCATTGAAGAGACTATTGAGGCAGGTATCCAGCTTTTAGGCACAGAGGTCAAGTCCCTGAGAGATGGAAAGGCCAACCTTAAAGACAGCTATGTACTGATTAAAGACTCGGAGGTCATTCTGCTCAACTGCCACATAAGCCCTTATTCTCATGGCAACATCTTGAACCACGATCCTCTGAGAACAAGGAAGCTCCTTCTTCACAGGAAAGAGATAGAGAGATTAAGGGGTAAGATGCAGCAGAAAGGTTATACGCTTATACCGCTTAAGATATATTTCAAAGGCCCTTATGCAAAGGTAGAAGTAGGACTTGCAAAAGGCAAGAGGCAATACGAAAAACGGGAGACGATAAAAGAGAGGGAAGCAAAAAGGGATATAGAGAAGGCGATGAAGAGAAGAGTATTATAAATTGGGTAACCTTTTTATAAACATATTTAACAAAAAGCATGGATAGCAGGTATGTGCTCAAAAAATACAGAAGACAGAGAAAGGCTTTTCACCCACGCCTGCTTTTTTTGATAGGTTTTCTTTACAGATTATTGGAAAATCACTAAATATGTTATTATATAAATAACAGTTCAAGCCGTTTAAACGGTTTAAGCTGTTCAACCGGGGGCGATAGGGCTCGACGGGGGTTATGAGGCTCAAGTGGCATGCGGTGGCTCCATCACCACCTAAAAAGATGGAAAAAACACAAACGCCAACAACGAACTGGCACTCGCTGCTTAACCAATAGCAGCACGCTTCTCTGAGGTTGCCTGTGCCTCAGGGACAGCGTCGATCAGCAGGCTGCCGCTGGATGACTCCTTTAAATCCAGCGAAAGCTTAAGGGATAGGATATCAGCAGGCCTGCCTGCCGGCAATCTGGTATCCGAGATTAAATAGGCTGGATAAGCATGTAGAGGCTTGAGAGTAGTACTTTCGGACGCGGGTTCAATTCCCGCCGCCTCCACCAAAAGTTTCTTTATATTTCAAAAAGTTATTCAAATATTATGTAAAGTATTTCCGTCATCAAACTGTCATTAAGGCTTTTGTTTTTGCTTGGGGTCAAAAATTTTGCCTGCCATGTTGCCTCACATAAAAATCTAAACCATAACAATATGATAAATTGCCTTACTTCTTTTTTTTTAATGTTACCACATGAGAAGCTTCTTAACTGCCTCATAAGGGTGCCTTCTGTTGTCTTCTTATCTTTCTTCGTTAACCCCTTTTTCGGCTCCTTGACTTTTGTGCTAATGGATTAGATACAATATATTTCTTAGGTGCCGAGAGGCTTAATAGGGAATCCCGTGCAATTCGGGAGCGGTCCCGCCGCTGTAACCGGGAACGAAAGCCAACGAGCCACTGTCCGAAAAATGCTTCAAACAGTTTAAGCCGTTTAAACAGTTTGAGCTGTTAGTTGGATGGGAAGGCTGGCGAGTAGGCCGAACTATAGAAACTACCCGGGAGCCAGAAGACCTGCCTGAAAATAGCTGATAGCTCATAGCCTTTAGGTCATAGTCTTCGCAATGAACTATGAGCTAAAAAGCCTTCACGTGGATGAAGGAGAGGATGAAGTGAAACAGGGTGCAATCCTCATGGCATTTTGCCATGGGGATTTTCTATTTTTAGGGGTGCTGTGTTGATAACATTTATCATAGGCGGTGCAAGAAGCGGAAAAAGCAGGTTCGCATTGGAGCTTGCCAATAATTACATTCTTTCTAAAGAGAGGGGTAGGAAGGCTTATATAGCTACTGCACAGGCCATGGACGATGAGATGAAAGAGCGCATCGAAAAACATAAAGAAGAACGTTCAGGGGAATGGTCAACCTTCGAAGAACCGCTGAATATCTCGACACTGATATCTGACATCCATAAAAGCTATGATATAATCCTTCTTGACTGCCTGACACTATGGCTTTCGAATCTGCTGCTTAATAATAAAGATGTTGAGGCAGAAACAGAGTCTTTTATTTCTTCCTTATCCACTATTCACTGTTCACTATTCGCTGTTTCTAACGAGGTTGGTCTTGGAATCGTCCCTGACAATGCATTATCAAGGAGATTTAGAGATCTATCAGGCTATTTAAACCAAAAGATGGCAGCCTTAGCAGACGAAGTATATCTTGTGACTGCAGGAATACCCTTAAAAATAAAGTAGGAGAAGACAGATGGATTTACTCAATGCAGCACTCAAAAATATTAGGTCAGTGAATGAAGAATGGTATGGCATAGCTCAAAGACACCTCGACAACCTCACAAAGCCCCTCGGAAGCCTCGGAAGGCTCGAGGAGTTTGCACAGAGGCTTGTAGCCATTACCGAAAACAAAAGTCCGGTTCTGGATAAAAAGGTCATCTTCACTTTTGCGGGAGACCACGGAGTTACAGAAGATGGCGTATCTGCTTATCCCAAAGAGGTTACGCAGCAGATGGTATTTAATTTCCTGCGGGGAGGTGCAGGCATAAATGTCCTGGCAAGGCATGCAGGAGCAGAGGTTGTTGTTGTAGATATAGGCGTTGACCATGATTTTGGAGAGATTGAAGGTCTTGTAAACATGAAGGTAATAAAAGGAACCAAGAACTTCACAAAAGGCCCTGCAATGACAAGGGATGAGGCAATAAGATGCCTCAATGTAGGGATCGAGCTTGCAAATGGATATGCAAAAAAAGGCTATAAGATATTCGGTACAGGAGAGATGGGGATAGGTAATACCACACCATCAAGTGCTATTGCATCTGTGCTTACAGGAAAGCCTGTCTCGGAGGTTACAGGCAAAGGCACGGGAATAACTGACGAGTCATTAAAAAGAAAGATTGCGGTAATAGAAGATGGCATAAAATTGAATAAGCCAAATCCTGAAGACGCTATCGATGTACTCTCAAAAGTGGGCGGTGCAGAGATTGGAGGCATCGCGGGATTGGTACTTGGTGCTGCATCAAACAGGATTCCGGTTGTCATTGACGGGTTCATCTCCACAGCAGGCGCATTAATCGCATATTGCATCGAGCCGAGGGTAAAAGATTATATGTTTGCAGCCCATAACTCAGTTGAAATTGGGCACAAGGCAATGCTCGATAAAATGGGGTTAAGGTCTGTCCTTGACCTTGACTTGAGGCTTGGAGAAGGCACAGGCGCTGCATTGGCGATGCTGATAATAGAAGCAGGATTAAAGATATATAAAGAGATGGCAACCTTTGGAGAGGCAGGGGTATCTAACGAGATTAGAAATTAAACGGTTCAAAGGATTGATGTCATGAAACAATTATTGTTAGCCATACAGTTTTTAACAATATTGCCTGTAAGGGTGAATGGTGATGTCTCCGAAAAAGAGATAGCGCAATCAGCAGCCTTTTTCCCTCTGGCAGGTGCATTTCAGGGACTGCTAACTGTTTTATCCGCCATGCTATTTTTAAAAATATTTTCTCCAGAAATTGCAGCAGGGCTGATTATTTCAGTTCTCATAATGAGCAACGGGGGCTTTCACCTTGACGGACTTGCAGACACCTTTGATGCACTGTCTGTAAAATCAACAGGAGATAGAGAAACAGACATAGAGAAAAGACTTGCTGTGATGAAAGACAGCACAACAGGGGCCATAGGAGTTGTCGCCATAGTTTCTGTAATCCTGCTCAAATTCCTCTTAATAAGCAGCCTCTTTACAAACTCATCCCTATTTACAGTTTATTCCATGCTGTTTGTCATGTCTGTGTTTTCAAAGTGGATAATGGTTATAGCCATGCATCACGGCACATCAGCACGCCAGGATGGCCTCGGCAGGATATTCCTGAATAATGTAAATATGAATAACGTAGTCTTTTCATCCCTGCTGGTCATTGTACTGTACATGCTGATAGCGGAACTGCACCTCTTAAGGGTTTACGGGCCAGGCAGTGTAACACTATTTATTACGTTATTTGCACTTTTGTATATGTTCAGCTTCATAGCAGTGAAGTTCTGCAATAAAAAATTCAATGGCCTAACAGGAGACAATTTAGGCGCACTGAGCGAGATCTCTGAGATATTGTTTTTAATGGTGGTGACAGCATGGTTACGACACTTTATTTAGTCAGGCATGGTGAGACCGAAGGCAGCGAAGTAAAAAGATACAAAGGGAGCATTGATGTGCCTTTGTCAGAAAAAGGCATAAGGCAGATGGAGCAAGTTGCAAAATACTTAAATAGGTTATATAAGTCCTATAATGGCCTGAAGGCAGTTTACTGCTCTCCCCTTATCAGGGCATTAAAGAGTGCAGAGATAGTTGCTGAACAGCATAGTTTAAAGCCCATTGTAATTCCTGACTTAAGAGAGAGGAGTTTTGGCATATGGGAGGGCATGTCATTTGATGAGATAAAGGAGAGTTATCCCGAGGAATTCGAGGCATGGGCAGGCAATCCGCTTAAATACAGCCCCATTGGAGGAGAGAGCACGCTTGAGGTCAGAGATAGGGTCATAAAGGCATTGGATGAGATACTAAATAGAGCAGAAGAGCAAAAGAGCAGAAGAGCAGAAGTAAATCACGGGGGGGATAATTCCTTAGAAAACTACTGCTCTACTGGTCTGCTGGACTGCTGCTCTAATTTAAATATCGTTATAGTCGCTCACGGCGGCGTCAACAGAATAATTCTCTGCCATATAATGGGGATTCCTCTTGAGAATATATTCAGGATAGAGCAAGATAATGCTGCTGTGAATATCATCGAGTTCTGGGAAAGGTATCCTGTTGTAAAGGCGTTAAATTTAACTATCCCATGCTGAAACAAGAAAGATACAGCATTTCCGCTCATTCCAGAAAGGGAAAAAGAATGAACTGGAGGCTGCATTGGCTAAAGCACTAATGATACAGGGAACAGGCTCTGGAGCAGGGAAAAGCCTGATTGTTGCAGCATTATGCAGGATTTTCAAAGATATGGGCGTGAATGTAACTCCATTTAAAGCTCAGAACATGGCGCTTAATTCATATATAACTGTTGATGGCGGAGAAATAGGAAGGGCACAGGCATTGCAGGCAGAAGCTGCAAGGATTGAACCAGTAGTGGATATGAATCCTGTGTTACTTAAGGCATCTGGAGAGGCAGGTTCTCAGGTAATTATCCATGGTAAGGTGCATTCTACAATGAAGGCCAAGGAGTATTATGCCTTTAAAAAAACTGCATGGTCAGCTGTAAAGGAATCCTTTGAAAGACTTTCTCAGAAATATGAGTTCATAATCATGGAAGGCGCTGGAAGCCCTGCAGAGATAAACCTCATGGATGTGGATATCGTAAACATGTCCATATCCAAACATACAAAGGCGCCTGTAATTTTAGTCGGTGATATAGATAAAGGAGGGGTCTTCGCTTCTCTTTATGGAACTATCAAACTGCTTGGTAGAGACAGCAGGCATATCAAGGCATTTATCATAAACAAATTCCGAGGAGATTTAGAGATACTAAACCCCGGACTTGAAATGATAAAGGATAAGACAGGGAAACCAGTAATAGGGGTATTGCCATATATAAAAGACATCGGATTGCCGGAGGAAGATGGACTTGCCCTTGAACAGTTTAAACAGTTTGAACAGTTTAAACAGTTCAAGCAGATAAAAATTGTCATCGTCAAACTCCAATACATATCCAACTTTACAGATTTTGATCCTTTCATGTACGAGCCTGATGTAGAGGTTGTATATTCCAATAATCCTGCTGATATAGAAAATGCTGACATTGTTATCATACCCGGGACAAAGAATACTGTGAAAGACTTGCTATTGTTGAAGGAAAGACATCTTGAAGATAACATCAAGAGGGCTTATACAAATGGAGTTCAGATTATAGGCATTTGCGGCGGATACCAGATGCTGGGCAAGGCTATATACGATCCTCATAAGGTGGAAGGCAATCATAATGAGATCGATGGTATCGGATTGCTCAATATAGAAACGGTATTTGAGAAAACAAAGGTAACAACACAGGTAGAAGCAGAAATAGTTGATAGCTCATGGCTTATGACTCATGACAATAAAAACTATGAACTATCAGGTACGAGCTATCAGCTATTGAAGGGCTATGAGATTCATATGGGCACAAGCAAGGGTGATATAGGATTATTTAAGATAAGAAGACTTTCAACCCATTCACCCATTCACCCATTCACCCATTCACCGGTTTTTGATGGCTCTATAAACAACAACTGCTGGGGGACTTATCTGCACGGGATCTTTGAAAATGACCAATTCAGAAGGGGAATAATAAACAATGCAAGAAAGAATAAGAATCTCCAGCCTATCGATTCGACTGTAAGATATTTAGAGATCAAAGACAAAGCAATCGATAACCTTGCATATGTTGTAAAGGAAAACATAGATATGGATTTCATAAAGAGGCTTGTAAAACTATGATGGACTTTCTTAAGTATTTGACCTTTGAACTTCAACCTTCAGCCTTCAGCCTTCAGCCTTTAGTACTAATATTGGCATTCCTGTTGGATCTCGCCATTGGCGATCCAGAATGGCTGCCCCATCCCGTAAGGATTATAGGAAGCGCCATTGCCAAAACAGAGAAAATACTGAGAACAGAGAACAGAGGACAGAAGACAGAGGACAGACTCAAAGGGGTATTTTTAGTATTTATAATTGTTAGTCTGACCTTTGGACTAACATGGTTTATAGTTTATGTAATAGCAAAGATAAGCAGTATTTCTGCTCTACTGCTTTACTGCTCTGTTGCTCTACTTGTCTATCTTACATCCACCACAATTGCTGTCAGAGAATTAATCAATTCCGCAAGAATTGTAATCGAATCTGTAAAAAATAAAGATATAGAGTCAGCAAAAAGCAATCTGGGGATGATTGTTGGACGCGATACCGGAAACCTTTCAGAGAAGGGGATATTAAAAGCAACAATAGAGACCTTATCTGAAAACCTCTCAGACGGCATTATCGCTCCCCTGTTTTATCTCGCAATAGGCGGTCTTCCACTTGCAATGGCATATAAGGCAGTAAACACTCTGGATTCCATGGTCGGGTATAAAAACGATAAGTACAAAGACTTCGGTTGGGCAGCAGCGCGCCTCGATGACATTGCCAATTATATACCAGCACGTATTAGCGGGATATTGATTGTTATTGTATCTTTCTTTTTTTCCCGTTCACTGTTCACTGTTCACTGTTCACTGAAAACTATGATTAATGATGGCAAAAAGCACTTAAGCCCGAATGCAGGCATTCCCGAGGCTGCTATTGCAGGTGCATTGGGTGTAAAATTAGGAGGACCTTCAACATACAATGGCATTGAAATACAGAAGCCATATATAGGAATAGAAAAGACTGAAAACTATCTTACTGCCTCTGAAAAGGCGATTGATATAATAAAGATGTCATCACTGATTGGAACAGGCATTGCCGTAATTATTCTATATATAAGGATTACAGGATGAACGGGCAGGAAAAAAATTTATGGCCGCACGGCGGCAATATCTACAGGTTCATTGAAGAAAGGAACATCAGGATGGATGAAGTCATTGATTTCAGCGCATCCATAAATCCCCTCGGTGTGCCTGAAAGTGCAATGAAAAAAATCAAAGACAATATCAAATACCTATGCCATTACCCTGACCCGGATGCAAAACATCTCACACATGCAATTGCAAAACATTTGGGAATAGACCCTCAATACATCCTGTGCGGAAGCGGCAGTACAGAGCTCATATACCTCACTGTAAGGGCATTAAAACCTGAAAAGGTTCTTATCCCTATGCCGACATTTTCTGAATATGAGCGGGCATTCGAGAGCATACATCTCGAAAAGGACATTAAGAAAAAAATTTCGTATTTTGTCCTCTGGGAGAAAAATGCATTCGAAATAAATCCTGAAAAGTTCATTGCTGCAATGTCGGGAAATGATTCATCGGCAACATACAAATCATCCCTCACCACATCAGTGGATATGGCATTCCTTTGCAATCCGAACAATCCTACAGGCAGGCTGATGAGAAAAGAGGATGTGCTGAAGATCGCAGAGGCTGCCAGAGGCCTTAAATGCTATCTCGTAGTTGATGAGGCATTCATAGATTTTGTGCCTGAAGAGTCTGTAATTAAAGAGGTTCAGAATAATCCCTACCTCATTGTGCTGAGGTCAATGACTAAATTCTATGCCCTTTCTGGCATGAGAATAGGTTATGGCATATTTCCACAGAACATTCTTGACACTATTAAAAGACATAAAGAGCCATGGACAGTAAATACTATTGCACAGACAGCAGGAATTGCTGCGCTAAATGATGCAGGATATAAAACCCAGACATTCAAGGTTATGCGAAATGAGAAAAAGGTTCTTGAAGATGGCTTCAAATTGCTGGGCATCACTTATTTTCCATCTTCTGCCAATTTTTATCTAATTAAGCATGACGATGCTCAAAAGATAATTTCATCCCTCAGAAATTCAAGGATAATGATAAGGGATTGTTCCAATTTCATGGGACTTGATAGCTCATATATGAGAATTGCAGTAAAATCAAATAAGGACAATATGAAACTGCTTAAGGAGCTTGCGTATATATGCCGGGGGTAGTAATAGCAGGCACACACAGCGGATGCGGCAAGACAACAGTTACTTTAGGCGTACTTGCAGCCTTGAAGAAAAAGGGGATGGCTGTTCAGTCATTCAAGGCAGGCCCTGATTTCATAGACACAGGACTCCAAAGAATGATTACAGGAATATCCTCAAGAAATCTCGATTTATGGATGTGTGGTGAGGATTATATGAAGTCCTGTTTTTACAAGCATTCTGCAGATGCTGATATATCCATTGTAGAGGGCGTTATGGGTCTTTATGATGGAGAATTTAGCACTGCAGCACTTGCATATGTTCTCGAATTGCCCGTTATTCTCGTCGTAGATGCTTACGGAATGGCTGAAAGCGCAGGAGCAATAGTGAAAGGGTTTCTTGAATACAGCGCGGAAGCGCGGAAGCGCAGAAGCGCAGAAGTCTTTGCTCCCAAACTTCCTAACTTCCTAACTTCTGGACTAATAGCAGGCGTAATCTTTAACCGCGTGGCTTCTGAAAGACATTATGAGAGATTGAAAAATAGCGTGCAGGATATCCCTGTCCTCGGTTATCTGCCGAGGGATCTGAGTTTTGAGATTCCTCACAGGCATTTGGGATTGACGGTTGCGGAGGAGAATCCCATAACCAGCGAGGCAATCGAAAGGCTTGCGGACGCGGTTTTAAAGTATGTGAATGTTGAGCATATTATGGAGTACTGTAGCAATGAAGAATCGGATAAACGCCTCTCTTCACCACTTCACCCCTTCACCTATTCGCCCATTTACCACTTCACCCATTCACCTATTGTCGCCATCGCTTACGATAAGGCATTCTGTTTTTACTATGAAGACAAT
>CALGPO010000128.1 GCA_937960465.1 uncultured bacterium | reverse complement strand
TGCGGAAAGACTTTAAACTCCGCACTTGTATTAACATTTATCTTGTATCCGTCATCTACTACATTGGATACTTGATGGATGATGCATCTGTTATCTTTTATATACACATGAGCAAGCACTTTTTAAAGTCTTGTAGCAGTGCCTGCCTTGCAAAATCGCTCAACTTAGGTGTAAGATTTCTATCTTGCCTTATAAAATCGCTCAATTTAGGAGGTACAAATGAAAAAAGCTTTTATTTCCCTATTTTTGCTCGTCTCTATATCTTTTGCCCATACCGTCCTTGCAGAACCTATAAAAGTAGTTGCCTCCATCCATCCCATCTATGACATAACAAAGCAGATAGGGAGGGATAAGGTTATCATAAAGACATTGCTTCCTCCTGCTGCATCGCCGCACACCTTTGAGCCCACGCCAAAACAAATGATGGAACTCCACGATGCAAAAATATTCATCAAGATAGGAGCAGGCCTTGAGTTCTGGGCAGACAGGATTGTAAAGGCTGCCTCTAATAAAAACCTGATGGTCGTGGATTTGTCTAAGGATATGCCTCTAATATACGGCACGCACAAGCATGAGCATGAACATGCAGGGCAAGCGGCGGACCCACATTTCTGGCTCGACCCTGTGCTGACAAAGAAGATCGTGGACATAATAGCAAGTACACTTATAACGATAGATGCCCCCAACAAAAAATTTTATGCGGACAATGCAGAAATCTACAAAAAAGAACTCGATAAACTGAACGAAGAGATAATACAGAAGGTCGGCAAATTTAAGACAAAGGGATATGTCACTTTTCATCCTGCATGGAATTATTTTTCAAAAAGATACGGGCTGCGGGTCATTGGAGTTATTGAAGAGGCTCCAGGAAGAGAACCAGCGCCGGGAGATGTTGCACGCATAATAAAATATTTAAAGAAATCAGATATCCGTGTGGTCTTTGCAGAGCCACAGTTTAACCCCAAAATCGCAGAGGCAATAGCAAAGGAGGCCAATGCAAAAGTCCTGTTCCTCGACCCAATAGGTGCATCCAACGCACCTGACAGAGATACATATATAAAGCTTATGCGCTATAATCTATCGCAAATGGAAAAGGCAATGAAATGAAAGCTGTTGAAATAAAAAACCTCGATGTATCCATAAACAGCAGGGAGATATTAAAAAACATAAACCTCGAGCTTGGAGAAGGGAAATTTCTGGGCATCGTGGGCCCAAACGGAAGCGGAAAGACAACCCTGCTCAGGACCATCATTGGGATAATCAAGCCAACATCCGGTAGTATAAAAATCTTCGGCAGCATCCCTTTTGATGCAATACAAAAGGGCATATTCGGCTATCTCCCTCAGAGTCAAAAAATAGAACTCAATTTTCCTACAAGGGCAATAGATGTCGTACTCATGGGAATATATTCGAGGCTTGGAACCTTCAAATGGCCTTCGAAAAAAGATATTGACCATGCAAAAGAAATGTTGTCGATAATGGATATGTCAGGTCTCGAAGACGAGCCCTTCGGGGACCTTTCTGGAGGTCAGCAGCAGCGTGTATCCATTGCACGGGCGCTCATAAATAATCCGAGGATACTAATCCTCGATGAACCAAGCACGGGCATAGATGCAGTGGGACAGGAAGACTTTTATCATCTCCTAAAGGGGCTTCAAAAGAAACTAAATCTCACTATAATAATGGTCTCACATGATATAGGCACTGTAACATCATATGTGGATGAGATCGCATGCCTGAACAAGACACTTCACTACCACGGCAGCCCATTAGGCGCTCTCAATGATGCGGTACTAAAACAACTTTACGGCAAACATGTGGATATCATGATGCATACAGACCTCTGCGAAAAATGCAAGAGGCTGCACAGCGAACAAAAGGATTGACATGTTAGAGATTTTTTCATACGGATTTATCCAAAGGGCATTGCTCACAGGAGCGGTGCTTTCGATATTTTCAGGAATAATATCCGTATTCATAGTGCTGAGAAGAGTATCGTTTCTTGGCTCCGGCATCTCTCACGCTGCATTTGGAGGGGTTTCAATAGGCTTCCTGCTGGGCATAAACCCCCTTCTGACAGCACTTGTATATTCCATTATCGTGGCCTTTGGCATCGAACAGATAAGCTCAAAGGGAAGGCTCGCAGAGGATACAGCCATAGGGATATTCTTTTCCAGCTCCATGGCACTCGGCATCGTCCTTGTAGGATTATCGGCAAGCTACAATGTAGACCTGTTCGGTTATCTCTTCGGCAGCATACTGGCAATAACAAATGAAGATGCATTAATAGCCGTATGCACAACACTCTTTCTGATGGGAGTCATATTTGTAATCATGAAGGAACTTTATTTCATCACCTTTAATGAAGAGCTTGCATTTGTAAGCGGCATAAAGGTGAGGCTCATAAAGTCCATATTCCTCCTTTCAATGGCAATCGCCATAGTAGTAGGCATCAAATTGGTAGGCATTATCCTCATCTCAGCACTCCTCGTTATACCGGGCGCTGCTGCACAACTGCTGACAAAACGATTTTACAGAATGGTCATGGTCTCATGCCTTATATCCCTGTTTTCCACAATCTCTGGAATTATAATCTCCTATCGCTTTAACCTTGCACCGGGCGGGACCATAGTCATTCTCTTATCAATTGTATTCTTCGTTGCGTTTTTCAGCAAGACATTAAATAATGCTTGAAATTTTATTTGTTTAGGTGTATCTTTGTTTTAAAGGATTAATATTTTTCCAGAAAGGGGGTGAAAAAATAAATGAAAAAGGCACTTCTATTGGTAATGGCAGTACTATTTATCTTCTCTTTCGGATGTGCTACAAAAGACTATGTAAAACAGCAGGTAGACCCACTTGTTGACAGGATCAGCAAGCTTGAGGCAAGGGTTTCGGCTCTTGAGTCAAAGGTTGGTGCCCTTGAAGGCAAGGTTGGTGCGCTATCGTCTGATGTAGCCACAGCTAAGAAGGATGCAGCAGAAGCCAAATCTCTTGCCCACGAGGCAATGAGAGTCGCAAAGGAGTCCGCTGACAGGGCTGAGGCTGCTGCAAAGAGGGCTGAGGCTGCTGCTGACAGGGCTGAGGCTGCCTTTGGAAAGGCTAAAAAGGCCTTTGAATTACAGCAGAAAAAGTAATCCTACCCTCCCGCAAAAAATTTTCTGCGAAAATGTTTTGCGGGAGTTCTATTTTAAAACCAGAAATCTTCACAGGTATTCCACTCTTTTCCCTAACAGCATGATATAGCTCTTCGGTATTTATTTTTTTAAGCAAACCCTTCTTCCTCAACAATTCAACTGCCTCGTTAAAATAGTTAATGTCCTTTTCAGTATCGTCTCTGTGGACTTCTATATATACGCTATCGCCTTTTACGCCTACTTTAACAGGCTGCCGGACAATGGTAACTTTAGTACCATTAGGCACCATTTGAAAAAGCATGGGGATATCTTCGGGATACAGTCTTATGCATCCGTGTGTAACCCTCCTCCCCACGGCCCAGGGCCTGTTTGTCCCGTGTATTAAGTAACTTCCGAGGGAAAGCCTCAATGCATGTGTGCCGAGGGGATTTTGAGGACCAGGCGGAACCACATTCGGCAGTTCTGGCCTCTCTCTTTTAATTGATTCAGGCACATGCCATGCAGGGTTCACTATTTTCTCTATTATCTTGAAATTTCCGACAGGAGTATCATTGCCTTCATCGCCTATGCCTATTGGAAATGTTCTTACCAGTGCCGTCTTCTTTTGTTTGAAAAAGTAATAAAGCCTCATCTCTGTGATATTTATGACAATCCCATCGTATGCTGCCACATCAGGCAATATCCACATCGTGGGTATATTCACAGTCGAATTGCTGCCAGGAAGGAATGGATCGAGTTTTGGATTTGCATCAACGATCTCATTGTAGCCAATATTGTAGTTCCTTGCTATTTCTATCAAGGATTCGTTGCCGTTAACCTTATGGGTCTTAATAACCCCTATTACTGTATTATCTTTGCCGTAGGAATAAACCTCGGCAAAAGCAGACGTGAAGGATATGGCGAAAAACACCGAGGCAGACAGGACAATTTTCAATAATCTCATAAATTGAATAATAACCAACAACCGCAGCATAATTCAAGTAATTGACAAAATCTGACTTTATGTAGTTAAATATAAATCGCTTTTGGGCGGATAGCTCAGCTGGGAGAGCACAGCCCTTACAAGGCTGGGGTCACAGGTTCGATCCCTGTTCCGCCTACCATAAACCGCTTTGGGGCGGTAGTTCAGCTGGTTAGAACGCCGGCCTGTCACGCCGGAGGTCGCGGGTTCGAGCCCCGTCCGCCCCGCCATTTTGCCTTATATTTCAATAAGTTACCACTTGGCTTAAATAAGCCATTTCTCATTTAACTAACTGATTTAAAAGTATTTTTGAACTGTCCCCAATGCCCCTTTTTTTAAAAAATGGAAAGATTCCCGTCAAGCGGGAATAACATATGGGGAAGGAACTTACATGTCAGAGGATATGTATCCACATGGACCCAGTAGAACCTTATTTTGGACAGCAGTGAAAAATCAGTGACAACTGGTTCTTAATTATCGCTGTCCTGCAATCGCCTTTTCGAGTGCCTTTTGAACAAACTGGTTGAGAGATGTTCCAGCCATAGCGGCCCTGATTGCTATCTGCTTATGCATCTCTGGACTAATACGGATATTGAAGCTACCCCTATAAGGTTTCTCAGGCTTTTTATTGACCTTTTTGCAAAATTCAAGGTAATCGTCCACTGCCTCGTGGAATGCCTTTTTGAGTTCATCAACAGCTCGTCCTTCAAAAAGGATAAGGTCTCTTATGCCCTCAATCCTTCCGTAAAATACATTATCATCTGTGCTGTAATGCACGGAGCCGATGTATCCCTTGTATATAAGAACATCTTTCATTTTATCAGTTCCTCCTTTCTCAGGGCATCTTCTATATCATTTAATTGATAGTGCTTCAAAACAGTCTTGGGGTGTGGTTTGTGAAGTTTAATAATATGCTCAGTCTTTGCATTATAAAATGTAACCTTTGATCCAGATGTCTTACCTGTCTTTATTTCCTTATAGCCAAAAGCCTTTAACATTTTTCTCAATTCATCATAAGTGAAATCTGCTGGTTTAGACAGGAAATGATTTAACAGTTTTTCGGCCTTGCTCATGTTTCAATATAGCACATAAATGGCATTATTGCAACTATGATTTAGTTGCATGTAATGTCAATTTTTCTGTGCAAATTCCTTTAAGGGTTTTCTTCCCCATTGTTCAAGGTGAGCTTTACATCTTTTCACAGCCACTTTGGCAGCCCGTCTATCCATTTATTGGACAGGTAGCTTTGTGCCACCCGATTGCCCGGGCTTTACCCTTTCGGTGGTATACGATTAATAGATTTATAGCACATTTATATCTAAGTTGAGCGATTTTGTAAGACAGGCCTGCCTGTGCGTTGCACGCAGACAGGCTACATTGCTATCTATTTTAGGTAAAGGCGTTAATAGTCTTCTAATATGCATAAAAACAACGACTTTATAAAGGCTTTGATGCACATCCTATTTTGTCGATAGAACTTGAAAACCTTTATTCTATTAGTCATTGCGAGCACCCGAAGGGTGCGTGGCAATCTCATTGCAAAAAGGCGAGATTGCTTCGCTTCGCTCGCAATGACGGCTTTCTATCGGCAAATCAGGGTGCACACCTGCTGCCATATATTGCGTAATTCGGGTTAAACAATTGTCAAAAATTTAAAATTATATCCCAAAAAGTTTTGCTGAGCGTCCCGTCCGCCCCGCCAGTTTTTCGGCAATTCAAAACTCATATCTTACCTGCAAATAAATATTATCGTTTTTATCTAATTGTCCGAACTGGCTCCATCTCTCTCCTCCACCGAATATATTAGCTCCTACTGCTGCCCAGATATTATCCGAAAAATTATATTTGATCTCAGGGTTTATCAGATAATCCCCTTCAGAAGTGCTGTAAAAAGAAAAGAGGGACAGCTTCATTGTCTGGTGCATGAGAAGCTGGGTTAATCTTATAGTCGCAAGCTGTTCGGTCTTCCTGTCTTTCGGCAGACCTCTGGGCTGTGCCTTTTTATATTCCGCGTAGTCATTCATGTATTCCGTAAAATACTGAAGCCCTATTGTAAAATCTTCCCACAGTTGTCTCTGATAACCGACAAGAAATTTTGTCTGTGAATTCGGCACTGTATAGTCTGTTCCTTTCCTGTCTTGCCGCGAATCGTAATAGCCCGCCTCAAAACTCAAGACACCGTCCAATGCCCTCCCCTGCAGACTTGCGCCGTAAACGGATAATTTAGGATAGTGAAAAGTTATCTTGGTAGTATTATTTAAATCATTGGGTATCATATAGGGCTTGCGGTAAAAGCCGCTATAGAAATATATCGACGCGTCGAAACCGGCTATATCCCTATACGCCCTCAGCGCTAATTCCGTATTTTCGAGATTCGTTGCAGGGTCTCTCTTCTCCCTGTTGGTTACATTCGGCATGGGGTCAAACATGTAAAACCTTCTTGAATCGGTATAATTGTTCGGCTCGAATACGGGTATCGCGATAAACTCAAACGAAGCGAATTCAGGATAAACCCCGACTTTTACGCCGTCAATGCCTTTTTTCATGTATTCGAGTGGCCTTCCTGAAAAGAACGCCTCATAGTCCTTCGGGAACACGTCGTTTATAAATATTAGGTCGCCGACCCCCCATGTGATTATCTGCCTTCCGGCTCTCAAATCCCATTTCTGAGCGATATAATCTATATAGCCTTCCCTTAGCTCCAAGTCCCCTTTTTCATCTATGTGGTCGTATAAGGCATCGGTCTTTATAAACAGCCTGAATGAATCTTTTGGGACATCGAGCTTTAACTGACATCTCTCTTCGGCCCATTTAAAATCTCCGCCATCAGGATTTGCCCTCGTACTAAAAGAATAATTCCCTTGAAAAAAGCCGTGCAGGCTGACATCGCCTGCATATGAAGAAGGCAGAGTAGTAGACCAGTAGAACAGTAGAACAATAATCCACCAGTGCAGTGGCCTGCTACTCTGTTGCTCTGCTGCTCTGTTGCTCTGCTTTTTCATTCAATCCATTTCTTCGGCGGCTGTTTGAGAAAGCGCTCAGAAAAAAGGCCGTCTTCAATCCCTATATTGTAATCCGTTTTTGTATATGTAACCTCTGTCCTGTGTCCGCTCTGAAGATTCTTCATAGTCCTCTTTGTGACAGTTGGGAATCCTTTTACATTCTTTATTTCATCTGCTGTGAATACCTTATAAAGCTCCCCTTTCCTGTCATAATATTCTTCCTTTAACGGCAGATAATTGGCCTTATCAATCCATGAGAGTTTATAGCTGTAATCCACGTCTCCTGCCTTCGGAGTGCTTTTCACTACATAGCAATCCTTGCCACCGAGTTTCTCCTCTTTTACAATCGCATGGACATCGTCCTGAATATCTCTTCCCGAAACATCCTCATATGTGAAATCAGAGCCGACAAAGCTCGAGGTCTTATCCTGCGCCGCGATCCTTCTAACCATGTTTATCGCAGGCACAAAGAGCCATCTGTCATCGTCTTTTGCGGGATATTTGTAAACCATGAACGTCATGTCCTTAACATCGGCAGGCTGAAAAAAATATATGAAGAACTTCTGGTCTCCGCCCGCCTCACCGAAGTTCTTTCTGAGCATTGTGAGTTCCCTTGTCCTCTCCGAGCCGCCCTTGCTTATGAGCTTCATCATTACACGAGCCTTGAAATCCTTGCCCTGATAGTGAAAAGCAGCCTGAGACTTTTTCATTACATCCTCGGCGCTTATCGCGAGCGCTTCGATAGGCAGAAGCATTACAAATAAAATAATCAGATATCGCATCATCTTAAACCTCCTTTAAACAGCCAGTTTTTCATCAATACAATGAGCGCCGGCAGATATACTATTGTCAGTATCGCACTCAGCAGCATCATGCTCACGATGAATGCGCCTACCGTTATATATGGCGTGAGCGGCGCAAGCATCATCACCGAAAAGGCGGCCGCGAAAAGCACGGCATTACGCATAACACCTTTGCCCGGCCGCGCGGCGGTCCACAAAAGGGCGTCCGCTAACGGCTCCTGACTTTCCGCAAGCCTCTGTTTAAGCCTGCTTACAAAGTGAATGGCAAAGTCCACAGCCATACCAAGGCTGAGGCACGAAAGCACAGAGATAGGCATGTCGAATCTCTTGCCCGAGAATCCGATAACGCCGTAAATCAGAAGTATGGTGAATACCAGCGGCACATAGCTCACCGCCGCCCATTTAAACGAGCGGAAATTAAAGACGAGTATCACGAACACAACGATCAGAGCGAGGACAAAACCCTTAACCATATCCCATAAGACCTCGTGATTCCACACGAGATTGAAATAGGCGATGCCTGCGGGCTTGAGTTTTAGAGGCAAAGGATTTTGTTTTTTGTATTCATCGGCAGCCTTTATTACTTCTTCCATCGCCCCGGCGTCCCATGTCTTAAGCTGCACCCAGATGTTCGCCCTCTTGAACGAAGGGTCAACCACATTGTCCAGATCAGAAGGCTTTGCGGACATGCTGAAGAGGAATAGATACTGGCCTACGGCTTCCTTTGTATCGGGAACGGTATTGTATTTCGGGTCGTCGTGCAAGACATGATTAATCCTCTTGACATAATCCGCTACCGAGAATGTCTTTCCTACAACATGCAGTTTTTCTATATGCCTTTGAAGTCCTTCGATATAACGCATTGCCTCCGGAGTCTTGATATATTCATCGTTACTCTCCGAGATAGCCACAACATAACCGAGAGATGTTCCTCCGAGGGCTTTGTTTATTTCCCTGTCCGCAACCCGCACATCACTGTTCTCTTTAAACCACTCCACCATATTGTTATTCACCACTATCTTCGATATGCCGACAATGGATATAGCGAAAAGAATAAGACCTATAACGACCGTGTTCCCGGCCTTGTGAGTTCCCGCTCCGGCAAGCGCTCTGAGTAATTTAGATCCGATGCCTGCGGTAATATCCTCTCCCTGCGACGCCCTATCCAGATGGGATTCTTTTACGAACATAAACATCGCCGGAATAAAACTGAAGCTTAAAATCCTCAACGTCACCGTGCCGAAGGCGACAAGCCCGCCGAAGACCTTGACCGGAATGATGCTCATGAACAAAAGCACCCCGAAACCCGCGGCTGTCGCAAGCGCGGTGTAGCGCACGGGACGGCCTACGGCACGCATGGTTTCTATAATGGCGACCTTCTTATTTCCTTTCTCTTTATACCGGAAATAAAATTCGTTAAAGATATGCATGCTGTCCGTTGCGATGGCCATAAGAAATACAGGC
Organism: uncultured bacterium; assembly: GCA_937960465.1. GTDB lineage: Bacteria > Nitrospirota > Thermodesulfovibrionia > Thermodesulfovibrionales > Dissulfurispiraceae > Dissulfurispira. The sequence continues at coordinate 3,622 of CALGPO010000128.1, read as the reverse complement.
GCCATCGAACTCATAATATGGATTGGAAACCCGAGGGCTATTAAGAGCCCCATGCTCCAGACGATGCTCATCATGGCGTCCATCATAAGGGTGATCGATAAAAATAAATCTTTGAACATGAGATACCTGACAAAGAACATTACCATTCCCGCAATAGGCGCGAAGATCGCCATAAGCTTGAACATTTCCGCGCCGAATGTATCCCTCGCTACAGGGTCTCCTGCAATGTAATATTTCTCGTTGCCTTTTTCCTTCTTTAATATCTCCCGTATTTTGTCGGCTATTTCCTTGCCGTTGCTTCCCTTCTCAAGCGGGACATAGATGGCAGTGGTCTTTCCGTCCTTTGAGATAATGCGGTTGATAAAGAGAGGGTTATCGAAAAGGTTTGTCTGAAATTTCTTTAATTCCGCGTCGGTCTTCGGAGTATCGGTCATGAGGGGGGCTACCCTTAAAGTCCCTTTCTCAGCGGTTACATTGGTAATGGTGGGAAAGCTGTTCACGTCGCGCGAGGCGACTCCTTTTATTCTCATGATCTCGTCGGTTATTTTTTTGATCTTAGCGAGGGTCTCCGCGTTGACTATGCCCTTTTCATTTTGGACGCCTACAACTATCATATCTTCATAAAGCGCAAATGTCTTGTCCACCTCGTCATTCCATACCCTTACATCGGACGTGGCTGGGAGCATATTTTTTGGATTTGTGTCGGTCTTCATCTTCGGCAATTGTGTCATGAATATAAGCGTAACAATGACCGACAGAACTACAATTAATTTAGGATGTTCAACGGAAAATTCAACAAGCGAAAACTTTTTCATAAACTGCTCTCTATTATATTCTTGCATTCAAATATTTGCATGTTTTATCACATTAAAACGGATTAAGGTAGCTTCGTTAATCCGTTCCGCATCTTCCAGAGAAAATACCTCTCGAATGCCATCTTGAGCCATTTATAATGTATGCCTTCTTTAAGCACTGCTTCCTGCCTCGGAGGAAGGACAGGATATGCCTTCATAAGCGCTGCTGTATCGCCCATGTCCATAAGACAGACAATCGACAATTCCTCTGCCGAAGGCAAGGGCTCGTTTCTTATTTCCGCTGTAATCGTTGCCGCCGCGGTCTTCGCCATTGTTACTGTCATAAAACCTGTCTTTGGAACTCCTGTGGGCACAGGCGTCCGTTCCGGTGGCGCAATCGCCATAGCCACGCCTACGGCAAAGATATTTGTATATTTCGTATGCCTGTAATTTTTATCCACTGCAATAAATCCCCTCGGATTTCCGAGCGGAGCGACAGCAGGAACGCCTTTAAACGGAGGCGCTATCATCGCCAACTTAAAAGGAATCCTCGTCCCATCCTTCAGTCTCACTTCATTAGGTATTACCTCTTCTATCGCCTGATTGACGATTACGTTTATTTCCCTTTCGGCTAATTCGTCTTCGATAAATCTCTTCGAATTCTTCAGCCCCCCAACTCCCATATGCCCCGCGTAAGGCTCGGAGGTTACATATAATATAGGGACGCGGCGCCTCATTTTCCTCTTTCTCAATTCATTATGCATCTCGAAGGCGAGTTCGTATGCCGGACCGAAACAGCTTACTCCCTGAGCCGAGCCTAAAATCACAGGGCCGGGGTCTTCGAGGAGTTTCTTCCATGAAAGATTCGTTTTCACGGCATGATCAAGGGTAAACGTGCAGTCAGTGTAGCCTTTATCAGGACCTAATCCCGGGATCTCATCAAAAGAAAGGAGCGGGCCTGTCGCGATAACAAGATAATCAAACGGGATTTCCTTTGTAGCGGTAAATACCCTTGATTTATCCGGTTCTATCTTCGTTGCAGCCTCATTAATAAAATCTATGCCTTTCGGCTTCAATATTTCGGAAACATTGAGGGTTATATCTTCCGGACTTCTATATCCCATGATCAACCACGGCAAAGAAGGCAGAAACACAAAACGTTCGTCGTCGCTGATAACCGTTACTTTACAGCTTTTACCGAGCAATCTTTTTAACTCAAAGGCTGCTGTAAGCCCGCCGAAAGAGCCGCCGAGTATTACTATCTGTTGCATTGTTAAAACACCCCTAATGTTTTATCCTCTTTCATTATAATATCCACAAGCTCTTCGTAATTTATTTCCTTTACTCCCTTTTCCATATCCGCCGAAGGTATGCCCCTCAACCGCGCATCCTCATCGAGCACGAATGCGGTTCCGCAGAAGCCTTCAAGGCGTTCTTTCTGCGAAAAATAAACTGCATTCTGCATCAGGCATACATCTGCAGCCATATCCCTTGCGAGTTTTATTGCCCTTTTACCCTCCGGAGTATCGGGCGCGCTTTTTATTATCACAAGCATAAATACCTCCCTAAAAAATCATTGTTACATCGGACTCGCTTATACGTTCCGCAATATCCGAGCCGTTGGCAATTATCACGCCTTCTATAATATCACCGCTATCGAGGTAGTGATCTTTCATCGATGCCTTATCCGCATATACCGCGGCGCCCATGTCTATGCAATCCTTGATTCCTTCTTCGATGCTCGAATATTCCGTGCCTGATACGTCTTGACCTTTTCTTGCAGCAGCCACGCCTCCGTCAAGGAGTATGAGTTTTACATCCATCTCATTGGTTAAGCCTCCAAGGGCATGACGGATTGCTTCTGGCGCATCAACAGTGCCGTACGGTGGTCTTCTCAAGATTATGCTTATGCTTCCCATAATTCCTCCTATATCCCGAAAGTCAAAAATACCGGATTTGTCTTTATCACATTGAAAAGCCCCTTCAGAGAACTCATCTCTCCGCCTTCGACAGCATCCTCATCCGCAAGACCGCGGAGCTGCATACAGCCTGTTCATATATCAACCTTAAGACCCCTGCTCACAAGGTCTTCCAGTGCGGACAATGCCCGCGGAACCTGTCCTTTGACAATTGAGAAAACACCATCTCCAGACGCAACAAGCCTCACCTTTTGTCCCTTCCTTAGTGCAGCATCTGCGAGCTTGAATATGGTGTGGGTGTTTTCAAAACTGTACGGCGTTGTCGAAAGAAACATCACTATCTCCCTTTGCATTTAATGCCTCCTTTTACCTGGATATTTGCCCTTTTTTGTTACAGGACAACATGCTGGAGCAGGCAGTTCCTCGATGTAGTCCTTATTTAACAGTTTGATAATGTCGGGGATTATCGGGTCTCTCAGGAAATAGCACCTGAGCCTCCCATCCATATAATAGTCTACAATCCCGTACCTCCTTAAAAGGGACAGGTGCTGGGATACATTAGGCTGGCTTATTTCAAGAAATTCCTCAAAATCACTCACACACTTTACACCTTTTGTAAGTTCGTCGAGTATCCTTACCCGCACGGGATGCGCAATGATTTTTAAAAGCTCTATTCTCTTGCCTAATGCCCTCATTGAATCTTTGCCCCCAGCTTGATACATTAAAATATAAGCATCTTTGAATGTATTTGTCAAGAAAAATTTTCTGTTCCTATTTTGCCGATAGAACTTGAAAACCTTTATTCTATCAGTCATTGCGAGCACCCGAAGGGTGCGTGGCAATCTCATTGCAAAAAGGCGAGATTGCTTCGCTTCGCTCGCAATGACGGCTTTCTATCGGCAAATCAGG
>CALGPO010000127.1 GCA_937960465.1 uncultured bacterium | reverse complement strand
TGCATCATATCTTGCTGTAAGCTCCCTCATTCTGTACGCCATATCAAGCAACTCCCTCGTAGTCAAATCCTTTTCCCGCAACTGAACAGCCTTCACACCGGCCTTAATCGCCTCTTCAACAGCGGCAAACATTTCTCCACTATCGGCAAACAGTTTCCTGTCGGTAATCAAATAAAGCTTGAAGTCAACCAATTACAGCATCCCCTCTATTGGGCTGCTTGCAGTTGCATAAAGTTTTTTCGGTATTCGGCCTGCCTTATACGCAAGCCTCCCTGCAATAACAGCATGCTTCATAGCCTCTGCCATAGTTATAGGATGTTTAGCATCTGCAACAGCAGTATTTATCAAAACAGCATCACAACCAAGTTCCATTGCAATAACTGCATCCGATGCAGTCCCAACACCTGCATCCACTATTACAGGCACCTTTGCTGCTTCAAGAATTATCTTTATGTTGTACGGATTCCTTATGCCAAGCCCTGAACCTATAGGCGCACCGAGGGGCATAACAGCAGCAGCGCCTGCATCCTCAAGTCTTTTTGCCATTATGGGGTCGTCATTTGTATAAGGAAAGACTATAAAACCCTCTTTTGCAAGTATCTCTGTTGCCTTTAGAAGTCCTATTACATCAGGAAACAATGTCTTTTCATCACCTATAACCTCAAGCTTTATCATGTCAGACACTCCGGCTTCCCTTGCAAGACGGGAATATCTCAAGGCATCTTCAACCGTATAACACCCGGCAGTGTTGGGAAGTATCTTGTATTTTGCAGGGTCTATATAATCCAGAAGGTTTTCTGATTTCCTGTCAACAATATTGACTCTCCTTACTGCTACTGTCACCACATCCGCACCCGATGCCTCCACTGCACGAGCAGTTTCTTCAAAATCCTTATACTTTCCGGTTCCTATCCAGAGCCTTGATTTGAATTCGATACCTTTAATTACTAATTTGTCATCCATAAATGCCTCCTCCAACAAAATAAACTATCTCAACAGTGTCGTTGTCATGCAGTCTACAATTCTCAAAATCCGCTCTTTTGATAATATTGAGATTCACCTCAACTGCAACCCTTTCAGGAACAATGTCCAACTCTTTCAGTAATTGAAGGACAGTCTCGCTTTGCGTTTCTTTATCCTCGCCGTTTACCTTGATCTTCATTTTCTTGCTGAAAACAAAAAATCCTCTATCCCTGTGAGGAATAGAGGACTTGTATTTTATCTCTAAATTCCCGTTCCCTACGCCGGGATTATCCGGATCAGGTTCATGGGGTCTTTCCGTCTCCAGAAACTCTCAGGCTGTAAGCCTCCCCCAGGGATGATTAAACTATAAAGCAACAAATTGAAAAATGTCAAACTAACCGATCAGCTACATCTGCGTCCTTGCCTTAGCCTTCTGTACCTTGACCCTTCTGCCTTTCATCATCATGTCGTCCACTGATCGTATAACCATGTCCGCAAGCTCTTCAGGGACTTCAACAAAAGTAAACTTGTCGAGGACATCGATATTTCCGATCTTGCCGTGAGGAATATGCGCCTCTGATGCTATTGACTTCACGAGGTCAGGCACTTTTATCTTATCCTTTCTCCCGATGGTCATAAACAAACGAACCATCCCATCTTTTGGTCTGTCTTTGGCTCTGGACTTTTCGTACCGTTCTTCCACAGGCGTTTCTTTCACTTCTCCATAAGCAGCATAAAGTGCTGCTGCTGCAATGTCGCCAAAGCTGTATTGTTCCGACAACTCCTTAACAGTGGAAACATAGGCCGTGTGTTTATCCCCTTTTATTATCCCTTCTATATCCTTAGCAATGTTCTTCTCTCTCGCCTTAATAACATCTGCTGCCGAAGGCAGTCTCTTCCTGTCGATTACTGTCTTTGCAGTCTTCTCTATAAGCCTCAAATGCCTGTATTCCCTCGGCGTGACAAAGGTAATCGCCATACCGGACTTTCCTGCCCTTCCTGTCCTTCCAATCCTGTGTATATAACTTTCAGGGTTCTGGGGAATGTTGTAATTGATCACATGGGTTACATTCTGTATATCAAGCCCCCTTGCAGCCACATCGGTTGCAACAAGAATATCGAGCATGTTGTTTTTAAACTTGCCCATTATCTCTTCCCTTCTTGCCTGCGTATAGTCTCCATGAAGGGCACCTGCATTGTATCCCATCTGTGCAAGCTTCATGGAAACCTCATCAACCTCACGCTTTGTATGACAGAATACAATGGCTAACTGCGGGTCTTCCACATCTATGAGTCTTGAAAGGGCATTTACTTTGTCCTCTTCCCTTACCTCGTAAAATATCTGCTTTATCTTGGGGACAACAACATCTTTTGTATTTACCTTTACCTTTTCAGGGCTCTTCATATATTTTTTCGCAATACTCATTATGGGCTGGGGCATTGTGGCTGAAAACAAAAGGGTCTGTCTCTCTGCTGGTGTGGTCTTAAGTATTGTCTCGATATCTTCGATAAAGCCCATATTAAGCATCTCATCGGCTTCGTCGAGAACCACGATTTTTATATCTGAAAGGGAAATGGTCTTCCTGTTTATGTGGTCTATAACCCGACCAGGCGTTCCCACAATGACATCCACCCCGCGCTGCAATGCCTTTATCTGACGTTCAATGGAAGTGCCTCCATAAACAGGCAGTACATTGATTTTTCTGAATTTACCTATCTTATTAACCTCTTGAGAGACCTGTACTGCGAGCTCCCTTGTGGGTTCAAGTATGATAGCAAAAGGATTTTTGCCCTTTCGGCATTTCTCGACTATTGGAATACCAAAGGCAGCGGTTTTGCCTGTACCTGTCTGTGCCTGCCCCACAACGTCCAATCCTTCTAATAACAACGGGATTGCGGAGACCTGAATCGGTGTCGGCTCCTCAAACCCTATTTCTGATATGGACTTCAATGTCTCTTTACTTAAAGAAAAATCTTCAAACTTCATTTTTTCTAACCTCTCCTAATTTTGTTGCAAATAAAAACCCTCAGGGTTTCTAAAATCCTCTGAGGGATTAAATGAAACTTATTTATATTTAGTATATGCTTACATATACTGCTGTGTCAACAAAAATACAAAAAATGACCTTTTGTTTGACAAAGGATTCGGTTTTTATATAACATTTTTATTCATTTTAATTAAAAGGGGCTTAGCCCATATATGTACTTTCAAGATTTGATTTTAAAATTGCATGAATTCTGGTCTAAGAAAGGCTGCATCCTTCTTCAGCCCTATGACATAGAGGTTGGAGCAGGGACATTCCATCCTGCTACATTCTTTAGGGTACTCGGCCCGGAGCCATGGAAGACAGCCTACGTAGAACCATCAAGAAGACCTACAGACGGCAGATACGGCGAAAATCCGAACAGGCTTCAACACTATTACCAGTATCAGGTCATACTAAAACCGTCTCCAATCGAGAGTCAGGAACTCTATCTCGAAAGCCTTTCGCATATCGGCATAGACCCTTTAAGGCATGACATCCGCTTTGTCGAAGATGACTGGGAGTCTCCAACATTGGGTGCATGGGGGCTCGGATGGGAGGTCTGGCTCGACAGCATGGAAATAACGCAATTCACATACTTCCAGCAAGTCGGAGGAATAGACCTGAAGCCAGTATCCGTAGAAATAACCTACGGCCTTGAAAGAATAACCATGTATTTGCAGGAAATCGATAATGTCTTTGATATAGAGTGGTGCAAAGGAATCAGATATGGCGAAATACACAAGCAGGAAGAAATAGAGTTTTCAAAATTCAATTTTGATTACGCAAATACGGAATTACTCATAAAGCAGTTCGACTCCTACGAAAAAGAGTCGTGCATCATGAACGAGTTGGGACTGGTGCTTCCGGCATATGAATATTGCCTGAAATGCTCGCATACGTTCAATCTCCTCGATGCGCGAGGCGTTCTCTCCGTAACAGAGAGAACCGGTTACATCGCCCGGGTTAGGGCACTTGCAAAGCTCTGCGCAGAGGCATTTCTAAAACAAAGGGAAGACAAGGGGTTTCCTCTTTTAAAAACAGTAAAGAGCGATCGGTGATAAGTTATGAGTAAAAAAATAGAAAAAACAATTGACAATAATCCATCACCCATTACCCATTGCCCGTTACTATTATTAGAGATAGGAACAGAAGAGATACCTGCACGGTTTCTTCATGATGCGATCATAAAACTCAGGGAAAACGCTGAAAAAATATTCTCCGAACACAGGCTGCTTTATAAATCCATAAAGACATATGCCACTCCAAGAAGATTATCCATGATCGCAGAATTAGATCCGGTGCAGGAAGCAGCAGAAAGAGAAGTATGGGGACCTCCTGTGAATGCTGCATTCGACAGGAACGGTAAACCAACAAAGGCAGCGGAGTCATTTGCAAAAACGCACGGTTTGTGTGTTAAAGATTTAGTAAAAAAGGAAAAGGGCAAAGGCAATTACGTAGTGGCAGTAATCAAAGAGGCTGCACAGCAGACAATAGATTTGCTGCCCGAGATATTGCCCAAACTTATCTTATCGCTAAATTTTCCAAAATCGATGAGGTGGGGCAGCGGTAGTTTGAGATTTGCCAGGCCGATTCATTGGATATTTTCAATATATGACAACAAAAAGATTTCCTTTGAGATAGACGGCCTGAAAAGCAGCAATATGACGAGAGGACACAGGTTCCTCTCTCCCGCAGCATTTGAAATAAAGGATTGCAAGGCATATATCAATCTGCTCAGAAACAATTTCGTTATCCTCGATCCCGATGAACGAAAAAAAATAATCGTGGATGGGGCACAAAAACTTGCATCATCTGTGGATGCCTTTTTAATAGAAGACGAAGACCTTTTTCAACATGTAACGTATCTTGTGGAATACCCGGTGCCGGTGCTTGGAACTTTTCCAGTAGAATATCTATATCTGCCAAAGGAGTTGCTTATAACAGTGATGAAGGGGCACCAGAAATATTTTGCCCTTCAGGATGCTCAGGGCAAACTCACAAACCATTTCATCATTGTGAGCAATACCAAAAATGACAATGCAGAGATAATTAAAAAAGGCGCCGAGAAGGTTATAAAGGCACGCTTTGAGGATGCACGTTTTTATTATGAAGAGGATAAAAAAATCCCTCTTAATAAAAGAGTTGAGGAATTGAAAAAGGTCATTTACCACGAAAAGCTCGGAAATCTCTATGATAAAAGCTGCCGAATAGCCTCAATTGCTGATTTTATAGCAGATAAATGCTGTCCCAAAAAAAAGGAAGACATACACACTGCAGCCTTATTGTCAAAAACAGACCTTATTTCCGGCGTTGTGGGAGAATTCCCGGAATTGCAGGGAATAATGGGGGGGTATTATGCATTAAATGACGGCTATAATAAAGATATTGCAAAGGCACTGTCAGAACAATATCTCCCGGCCTTTTCAGGCGATAGGCTGCCTGAAACTCCAATTGGGGCAGTCTTAAGCCTGTCTGATAAGCTGGATAATATAGCGTCATTCTTTATGTTAGGGCTTACACCTACAGGCACAGAAGACCCATTTGCACTAAGGAGGCAGGCAATTGGAATAATTTCCATACTCATAAAGAACCGTTACAATCTTAATATTTATGAACTCATGGATAAGTCATTGCAGGCATTTGAGCTTGATAATAAAGAAGTCCTCATGAATGATCTGATTAAATTCTTTGAGCAGAGAATTGATCCCCTGTTTCAGTCACACGGCTATCCCCTTGACTCCATATCTGCCGTCATGAGCTTTGTTAAAGACAAGCCGCTTTACACTGTAAAAGAAAGGCTTGACGCCATACAGAAATTTAAAGAAGATCCCGATTATGAGTCATTTATCCTTGCCATCAAAAGGGTCAATAACATAGCTCCTAAAAATGAAGTGCCGCCGGTAAATCAACAGTTGTTTGAGCAGGAAGAAGAGACTATGCTTAACAAAGAGGTGGAATCTTTAGCGCTTAAAATAAATTCTCTTCTTGATGAAAATAAATATTATGACGCAATCAAGCTTTTATCGAGCCTCAAAGACCCTATAAACAGATTCTTTGACAAGGTGCTCGTCATGGATAAACGGGAAGAGATAAAGCAGAACCGCCTTTCATTGATTAAGACTATCCGCGACATTGCGCTGCAGATAGCGGATTTTTCAAAGTTAAGTTGAGCGATTTTGTAAGACAGGCCTGCCTGTGCGTTGCACGCAGACAGGCCTGAATATAGAATCGCTCAATTTAGGTCAAAGTTAAATTAAAACTACAAGATTATCCCGATGCACCACCTCGTCGGAATATTTGTAGCCGAGTATCAATTCTATTTCAGTGGTCTTTTTGCCTTTTATTTTTTCTGTGTCATGCGATGAATAATTCACTATGCCTTTTGCAATGCGGTTGCCCCTGAGGTCAACACAATAAATAGCATCTCCTATATCGAACACCCCTTCAACTCTTACAATGCCAGACGGTAGAAGGCTTTTGCCTGCCTTCAGGATGGCACTCACAGCACCATCATCAATGACAAGGCTTCCCTTTGGCTTTATGGCATAGGCGATCCAGCCTTTTCTGGATGAAATCTTCTTTATCTGCGGCTTGAATTCAGTACCAATGTGGACGCCTTTCAGAAGCGACACTAAAAGCCCTTTTTTCCTACCGCTTACGATATTGACCCTTATCCCATAAGATACAGCCTTTTTTGCTGCAAGTATCTTTGAATACATGCCGCCTGTTCCAATAGCGCTTCCGGCACCTCCTGCCATTGATTCAAATTCAGGCGTAATCTCGCTTACAAAAGGGATTATTTCTGCATCAGGATTTTTATGGGGATCAGATGTATAAAGCCCATCCACATCAGAAAGAATAATAAGCCTCTCTGCATCTATTAATCCAGACACAAGGGCAGCAAGCTGGTCATTGTCTCCGAATTTGATCTCATCAGTGGCAACGGTGTCATTCTCATTAATTATCGGTATTATCCCATAAGAAAGGAGAGTGATAATGGTGTTCTTGGAATTAAGATACCTGCCCCTCTCAGAAAAATCCTCCCTTGTGAGAAGCACCTGTGCAACCTTCTTGCCGAAATCACCAAAACTCTTCTCATATGCCCACATGAGGGAAGATTGTCCAACCGCTGCTGCAGCCTGTTTGAGCTGTATATCCTTTGGCTTTTCCTTTAAGCCGAGTTTTTTCATGCCTGCAGCAACAGCGCCGGATGAGACGATCACAACTTGATAGCCGGCCTTGCAAATATCGGATATATCCTTTGCAATGGAATGAATCCTTTTTGGGTTCAATCCGCCTTTTTTGTCAGTGAGTATGTTACTGCCTATTTTTATGACTATCCTGCTCACTTCTTCAAGCCCTCTTCCACTCTTTTCGACAAATATTTTACAAGCTCATTTATCCCTTCGCCTGTTGCAGAAGATATGGGGAAGAAATCCAGTCCTTTATCCCTGCAATACTCTCTCAATCTGTTCAATCTGGTTTTATCATGGGCTATGTCGAGCTTTGTACCTGCCACTGCCATGGGCTTATCCAAAAGCTCAGGACTGTATAATACTAATTCCCTGTTTATCTTTTCAAAGTCTTCCACAGGATCGGTTGTCAGCATATCGGAAATATCCACGAGATGAAGGAGAATGGATGTCCTTTCAACATGACGGAGAAACTGGAATCCAAGACCTGCACCCCTGTGTGCACCTTCTATAAGACCCGGGATATCGGCAACTACAAAGCTCCTGAAATCTTCTAATTTTACAACGCCCAGATTTGGCACGAGCGTGGTAAAGGGATAATCAGCTATCTTTGGTTTTGCAGAGGATATAACAGAGATTAATGTTGATTTTCCTGCATTTGGGAGTCCAATTAAGCCAACATCAGCAAGGAGTTTGAGTTCAAGGACAAGCCATTTTTCTTCACCCTTTTCACCTGGCTGGGCAAATTTCGGGGCCTGCCGTGTAGGTGTTGCAAAGTGGGCATTCCCAAGCCCTCCCCTGCCGCCTTTTGCTGCAACCACCTCTGCATCATGGTGATCGAGGTCTGCGATAATCTCTTCTGTTTCTGCATTTTTGATAAGCGTGCCAACAGGAACCAGTATTATCCTGCCTTCTCCATCCCTACCATGTTTGTTGCTTCCCTTTCCATGCTCTCCTCTTTGAGCCTTGTATTCCCTCTGGTATCTCAAGTCAAGAAGGGTATTTAATTCTTTTGTCGCCTTTATGATTATATTTCCGCCTTTTCCACCATCACCACCATCAGGTCCTCCTTTCGGGACGTACTTCTCCCTGCGGAAGCTTACGCATCCCCTTCCTCCATCTCCTGCCTTCACATGAATTTTTACGTAATCAATGAATTTCATAAACAAAAAAGGCAGGTCAATTTGACCCGCCTTTAAAACCCTTTCTCTATTTATTTTCAGTTATACATTAACTGCTGCTGCCGGTACTTCTACAGGATATACGCTGATCTTCGTCCTCGTCTTATCCTTCCTTTCATACCTGACAACACCGTCTATCAATGCAAAGAGGGTATCGTCAGAGCCTTTTCCCACATTATTGCCTGGATGAAACTTTGTTCCGCGTTGCCTTACAAGTATATTCCCTGCACGAACAATCTGTCCGCCAAATCTCTTTACACCAAGTCTTTTTGCCTCGCTATCGCGGCCGTTTCTTGAGCTTCCGACTCCTTTTTTATGTGCCATCTTTAACCTCCAATGATCTCTTCAGGGCATAAGGAAGACAAGTCCCCTTATAAAATCCCTTTTTTAATTAATTCATAGTTATTTCTTTAATTTTAAGCATGCTATACTGCTGCCTGTGTCCTCTTAATTTCCTGTGAGCCTTCTTTGGTCTCGGGCCAAACACAAGCACCTTGGGCATCCTGCCTGCCTCTACGATCTCGGCCTTTACGCTTGCGCCTTCGATATACGGCTTTCCGCAAACTATTTTATCATCCTTCGAAATCATTAAAACCTTATCTAATATTATCTCGGAATTAACTTCTCCATTGATTTTTTCAACACAAACCTTATCGCCAGCAGAAACCCTTATTTGTTCACTTCCTGTCTGTACTATTGCATACATAATATCACCTCCGAATTAATTAGAAAACTATATTACCAGTTCTTGACCTGTTTAATCAAGCTTAGTTATTATTATACAGTATTAAGTTTCAGGAGGTGTTAGTGATGCCCGTATACGAATACGAATGCCTGCAGTGCGGGAAAAACCACGAGATAATGCAAAAATTCAGCGATGAGCCTTTAAGCACATGCCCTGAATGCGGTGGTCGGATAAAGAAACTCATATCAAATACTTCGTTTGTGTTGAAAGGAAGCGGTTGGTATGTGACAGACTATGCATCACCTGAAAGAAAAAAGGCTGCTGAGTCAGAAAAAGGCACTTCGTCTGAAGCAAAGACAGAGACAAAGAAAGAAGCAGTTGCAACAAAATAATCATGATCTCTCCCCATATCCATGTCCCCTATGAAAAGATAGGGGACTATATAAATTTTATCAGGGAAAACAGATTTAATCTCGAAATCTATTTCAATTCAACTTCTCTCGATTACATTAATGCCGACTCTGTTGTCAGACTCAAAGACATGTTCGATTACAATCCATCGCTTTCATTTCATGCACCGTTCATGGATCTTTCGCCGGGGGCTATAGATTCAAAGGTGAGAAACGCCACCATTGAAAGGTTTAATCATATCCTCGATATTGCAGAAGCATTAAAACCCAAAGCCGTAGTTTTTCATTCCGGCTACGAAAAATGGAAATATGCCCTGAAGGTAGAGGTCTGGCTTGAAAAAAGCATTGAGACATGGAGGCCATTAAATGAAAGAGCAAAAAATATCGGCGTAAAAATAGCCATTGAAAATATATTTGAAGACGAACCATCAAATCTAAGGTTATTAATGGAGCAGATAAATTCTGATAATTTCGGGGTATGCTTTGATACAGGGCACTGCAATCTATTTTCGAACGTTTCACTGGTGACTTGGCTTAAAGAAATAAAGAAATACATTATTGAGCTACATCTTCACGACAACGACAAAAGTGCTGATCTACATCATCCAATCGGGGATGGGAGTTTTGATTTCAACACCTTGTTCTCCGAATTGAAACCCAATAATTGTATTTATACAATCGAGGCACATACGCCAGAACGGGTGTTGAAAAGCATAGAAAGGTTAAAGGAATATTCACAGGTATTTCAGTTGATTCCTGAATGAGAATCCTCTTAATCCCGGCTCGTTTTTCCCCTTATACTGAATCATCACTTTATGAGATTCTCCCATACCCTGGGGCAGGATCAATCCCTTAATTTTAGCTACATCAAAAACATCAGGGGAATCTCCATAAAGCTCCTTTATTATCTCATCAATTCTGAGTGATACGAGATAAGTGCCTTGAGGACAAAAACCTAAACTTTTTAAACCCAACTCATCGCCCCATTTTTTAAGAGACGAAAAATTTACATGGGCAGTTAAATCTTGCTCTCCTATGTTCTGATATGGATTTTCATTTATCTGGTGCTGATAATAACAGAGCAGAGTTCCTCTATTCCTGTCTTCACTGTAATAATCCTGTGCAGGATAACCATAGTCTATCGTCAAAATAAAACCTTCGAAGAGTTTATTGGTGACCTCACTCAGCCAGTCCTTAATCTTCAGATTAACCTCGGTTTTGTAACCTTCTGGCAGTTTAATATCGAATTCATCAAAGTATCTTCTAATCTCGGCACTGCACGGCATTTTTATTTCAACTAAATCATTTCCGTCTATGGATACATAGATTTCTTTCAATTCGCTATCCGGACCATCTGGCATCTCAACAAGCCTGACAGGAAAGGCATCCAATAGTTCATTAGACAAAAAACAGCCTGTAATAGGTTGTATTTCGCTTATATGAGAGACCCATTTAACTTTATCCAAAAATTCTGAAAGCATTTCCTGTTGTTTTGCTCTCACTGTTGGATTTATCTCGACTATCGTATATTTAAGATGCTTAAATATCTCTTTTCCTTCTAAATATTCAAGCATGTCCTTTGCCAGATAGCCCATGCCGCCTCCCATTTCAACGATATGAAAAATCTCAGGCCTTCCGATGACTGTCCACATCTCCTCCATCTGCCTGCCGAGCATTGCGCCGAATATGCAATGGAGATGAGGGCTTGTATAAAAATCCCCTGCCCTGCCTATCTCTGTGGAATCCTTTGTGTAATAGCCGAGCCCCGGATAATAAAGGGCCATTTCCATGAATGTCTCGAAATTGATGGGTCCTTCCGACTTTATTTTCTCAATAATTTTCTGCCGAAGAAAAGACATTAAATATCTAAGTTAAGCGATTTTGTAAGGCAGGCACTGCTACAAGACTCCTCTTTCCGCAGCACCTGCCTTACAAATCTGAATATAGAATCGCTCAATTCAGGTAAATAAGTAGAAACTATCCAATTAGCTTTACTAATGCAGCGATAACAGCAGCTTGAGCAACAAGCATACCTGCTACCCATTTGATGATGTCTGCTTTAAGTTCAGCGAGACGAATATCACGATATTGCCTTGTAACAAGATTATTTTCTGTAATCTCTCTAAGTGCCTCTGCTATTTCCTTAGCTGCCCTCTCGTCGAGATTAGCTGCTTTGAATCGTTCATATAATTGCAGGGTATCAATTGCAGTTGTCATAAAATATTCTTACTATAAAGCGAGCATCCTGTCAAGTGCCCTTTTGGCGGGAATCCTTATCTCTTCAGGAACCTTTATCACATTCTTCATCTCTTTCAGTGCAGATAGAACGCTATTAATGGTAGTCTTTTTCATATTAGGGCAAATCATGTCTTTTCTGAGTGGATAGAAAATCTTATCGGGATTTTCCTTCTTTAATCTGTGCATAAGTCCTGTCTCTGTGCCAACAATGAATTCCTTTGCATTAGATGATTTTGCAAACCTGAGCATCCCCGATGTGCTTGTAACATGGTCTGCAAGTTCCAAAACCTCAAGCCTGCATTCGGGATGTGCCATAAAAACAGCGTTTGGATATTCCTCTCTTGCCTTTAAGACATCTTTTTGGGTAATCCTGTCATGGACATGGCAGAAGCCGTCCCATGCGATTATTTGTTTTTTCGTATTCTTTTGCGCCCACATGGAAAGATTCCTGTCAGGTATGCATATCACCCTTTCATCAGGCAATGATTCTATCACCTTTACAACATTGGCCGATGTGCAGCATATATCGCTCTCTGCCTTTACATCGGCAGTGGTATTAACATAGGCAACAACAGGCACACCGGGATATTTTGCCTTTATATCCCTCAGGGTAAATTCATGGGGAAACACAAATGTTGGCTGGGTCTCGTATCCCGGGAATGTCTTCCAGACCTTTCTCGGAGAGCTTACCTGAATCATGTCTGCCATAGGACATCCTGCTTCCAGTTCAGGTAAAAGTACAGTCTTGTTAGGAGAAAGTATTGAGGCGCTTTCTGCCATAAAATGCACTCCACAGAAAACTATGACATCGCAGTCTATCTCTGCTGCAGTCCTTGACAACTCAAGAGAGTCACCTATAAAATCAGCAATATCCTGAACATCATCCCTCTGATAATTATGGGAGAGGATTATGGCATTTTTTTCTTCCTTTAGCTTTAAAATCTCTTCTCTTATTGCTTCTATCTCTTTTGACACCTAAAATTCCCATTCCCCATATGAATTGGCAAGATATGAATTTGTAAAAAGCACTGTGCCGTCTTTTAATACCATTTTTTGAATTCTGGGATCTCTTTTTATTTCTTGGTTTTTTATTTTCTGGAAGTCTATATTCATAGCTGTTGCATTGCCTTTGGAGTAGTAATTTATAACCCGATTAACATATGTGATAGTCTCTGGAATAGGCGGTACACTTTTTATTCTCTCTATCAGTTTCGGTCCTGCATTGTACGCAGCGAGTGCAAGGGTGAGATTGCCATTGAACTTTTGTAGCAAGTATTTCAGATACCTGATGCCGCCGTCTATGTTATCCTCTGGATTAAAGGGATTGCTGACACCCATAATAGAAGCAGTTGAAGGCATCAACTGCATAAGACCCTGTGCCCCTTTTGAAGAAACAGCATCAGGATTCCAGTTTGATTCAGCCTTTATTACAGCCTTTATAAGCTGTGGGTCAATATTATGCTGCCTCGCCTTTTCTTCTGCCATATTATGAAAACCCTCTCTATCAACATAAGCGTTGCTATATTGTTTATTAGACCTTTGATAAGACCTTTTCTCTCTCACTACAACACTGCCATTTCTGTCCATCGGTGCATTGGTGAAATATACTGTCCCATCATCTGATATATACTTATAAATATCAGCATAGGCTTCTAATCCTGTAAATAACACAAGCATTATGATTAATATAGCAACCATTTGTTCAAATCATACCATGCAAATGTATCCTTGTTCAAGCATGTTAAGATTAATCCTATTTTGCCGATAGAACTTGAAAACCTTTATTCTATCAGTCATTGCGAGCACCCCAAGGGTGCGCGGCAATCTCATTGCAAAAAGACGAGATTGCTTCGCTTCGCTCGCAATGACGGCTTTCTATCGGCAAATCAGGGAGATTAACCTTTATCTTGACAAAAACATGCCTTTTTGATTTAAATGAATATCTCAATTATGTAGGCGCGTAGCTCAGTGGGAGAGCGCTACCTTGACACGGTAGAGGTCAGGGGTTCGATACCCCTCGTGCCTACCATTAAAAATCAATGGGTTACAGTCCGTAGACATTATAGATTACCTGCCTGATTGTATAGTTTTTGTATAGTTTTTGTATAGTTTCCGTTGATAGTGTTATCAAGAATATTTACAGCCTTAACCAAGTGTGCAGGTGCAAGGTGTGCATACCTTAATGTCATCTTAAGAGACTTATGCCCTAAGAGTCTTGATACTGTCGTTATATCCACTCCTGCCATGACAAGGTGCGATGCAAAGGTATGTCTAAGGTCATGG
>CALGPO010000126.1 GCA_937960465.1 uncultured bacterium | reverse complement strand
GTAAGGTCATGCTTAAGCCTTAATTCAAGCTCCTTCATATCATGCCTAAGAGAGGTCTCTAATTCTTTCATGTCACGTTTAAGCGATGCCTCTAATTCTTTCATGTCACGTTTAAGCGCTATTTCTAATTCCTTTAGGTCTCTTTTTGTAGCAAGCCTTTCATCTACAAGCTCTTTAATGGCTTCTGCCTGCACTTCTGCCTGTTCTTCTGTAAAACCTACGGATTTGAGTTTTTTTACATATGCATATGTGTCAAATAATACGGCATGTTCCATGAAATCATTATACGAAAAACAGGGGTATGCGTCAAGGCTATATGCTGGAGTTGGGCAAGTGGAGATGGAATTTTAAGGAGGAATGCATCTATGCAGAAATTCAAATTAATGGTTTTCTTTTGATCTCTTTATTTGCAGTTTGCTTGTCCTACGCTGCTGCCGAAGAGAGGACATTCAGACTCGGGCTCATAAGCGATGATCCACAAGGCAAAATTAGGGAATATATGTCGCTGGTAAAACTTTTAATGCAATGACTAACAGGCTACAAAAAAAGATAGAGCAACGCAGGGAGAATGAGATGCTTTTAGCTAATCAATCCCGTCTTGCTGCGATGGGAGAGATGATAAGCGCGATAGCACATCAGTGGAGGCAGCCCTTGAATACACTGGGCTTGATTATTCAGGATTTTAAAGACGCTTATGAATATGGTGAACTCGATAAGGAATATCTCTCCTTGAATGTAAAAAAAGGCATGGAGATTATCAAGTCCATGTCAAGGACTATAGATGACTTTAGGAACTTTTTCCGTCCTGACAAAGAAAAGACAGAATTTGATGTTAAAGAGACAATCTCGAATGTTCTCAGAATGCTTTCAGCCCAGCTTAAGGCTCACAGCATATTATTTAAGGTTACATGCCATGCACATAATAAGGTTTTTGAAAAGGCAGAAGATATAATAAGCTGCGGAGAGCATAAGATAGTAGGCTATAAGAATGAATTTGAGCATGTGATAATGAACCTGATAAACAATGCAAAAGACGCCTTTGAAACTGAATCAGAGGCAAGAGGTGAAACTATGCGGCAACAGCTTATAGATATTGACATTGACAAAGAAGGAGACAAGGTGATAGTGTTGGTTAAAGACAATGCCGGAGGCATACCAGAGGGAATTATTGACAGGATATTTGAGCCTTATTTTACGACCAAAGAGCAAGGCAAAGGCACTGGCATAGGGCTTTATATGTCAAAGGTCATTATTGAGCAGAATATGGGTGGAAGACTTACCGTCAGAAATATCAACAGCGGAGCGGAATTCAGGATAGAAATGTGATAAAGGGGAAAATAAATAATGCAAGAAAACAACACAGCATATGCAGCGTTTCTTAAGAAAGCTTCTGTTTTGATAGTTGAAGATGAGGCACCAATCATGGATAAGCTTGAACGTTTTTTTAAGACGCAGGGTTTTAGAGCTTTATACCGCAGCTAAAGATAAGATAGGGCTTGAGATGTTTCAACAACATAATCCTGATATTGTTGTAACCGGCATAGACATGCCGGAGATGAACGGGCTTGATATGTCCGAGATAATAAGGAAAACTGACCCTGACGTCCCGATCGTCGTTATAATCGCTTATAATGATCAAGATTATTTTATCAGGGCCATTGAAATGGGTATAGATAAATATGTCCTCAAACCTGTGGAGACAGAGAGGCTTTTAAATACGCTGTTTGATGTTGCCGAAAAGCTTAATGCAAAAAGAGAGCTTGAAGCAGTGAGGAAAAATTTTGAAAACTCCATGAGGCTGGAATGCGTTGCCCAGCTTACAAAAGGGATGGCGCATAATTTTAATAACATTCTTGTGGGGATATTGGGATATGCCGGCCTTATCAGAATGAAACTCTCCGATTCCCAGACAGATGAAAAAGACGAACTGTTGAAATATATTGATACCATAGAAAAATCAGCCGACTGTGTCGCTGGTTTGATAAAACACCTGATGACATTTTCAGTAAAGACGCGCTTTGAAAAACGGAATATATCAATAAACGATGCCGTAGAGCATGCCCTTCAACTATTTATGCCCTTTTTGCCTGAAAACATAACCATAGAAACGGTGTTTTCAGAGAAACCTTTGCCCGTTAAATGTGATAAAGACAAAATAGCGCAGGCTATTGTCAACATATGCGTCAACGCGGTTGAGGCTATGCCGGAAGGCGGCAATATAAAACTTGAGACACTTGAGGAAGGAAATCACGGGGTTATAAAAATAACGGATTCAGGCGCCGGTATGGATGAAGACACCGCAAGAAGGATCTTTGAGCCTTTTTTTACCACTAAAGGGCTTACAACGCATTTAGGATTAGAGCTGTCAACATCTCACAGCATAGTTAGAGAGCACGGCGGTTTTATAAAGGTTGAAATTGGCCATGGCGCGGGCAGCGAGTTTAAAATATATCTGCCTATTTTAAGAGGATGAAAAATGTTGAAACCTTGTAATGAAAAACTTATAAAAGCCCTGCTTGCTATAGCTTTATTGGCGGTTATTGCGCTGCCTGTTTACAATATCATGTTTATTTACCCGTCTTTTAAAAAAGAGCTGCTTCAAAATACCGAGGATGAAGCCATAAGAGTTGCGGCCCATCTTTCCTCAATGTTCACTCATGAAGTTACTGTATTAACAAAAGAGATACTGCCGCATGACCTGCCGCAAATGGCAGAGGAAGTGAAAAGGGATTTTAAGCTTTGGAAACTTAAAATATTCTCCGCATCCGGCGAAATAATCTATTCTACTGACCCAAAAGACATAGGAGAAATAAACAAACATAAATATTTCTATGAAATTGTCGCTAAAGGCAATACCCATTCGGTTATCGTAAGAAAAGACAAGCTGACATTGGAAGGGCAAAAGGTAATCGCGGATGTGGCGGAGATATATATTCCGATAATGAGAGACGGCAGATTTATCGGTGCGTTTGAGATTTATTATGACATCACAACAAGACAACAGAGGTTTGACGCCTTACTGAGGTATTATTCTTGCATACTGTTTTTTGTCGGCATTATTTCCATTGCGCTTATAATATTCCTCTTTAAGGCTAATAAGGAGTTGATTGCCGCAAAGGAAAAAGATTATGAAACTAAAGCATTTCTCGACAGCATACTTCGTTCTTCTATAGATATGGCAATTGCAGCGACAGACACTGATTTCCGCATTATTTATTTTAATAATACGGCAGAAAAGTTTACTGGTTATACGGCATCAGATGTTATAGGCAGGACGGTTATGCAGATGCATACAAAAGAAAATGTGGAGTATGAACGATTTGAAAAAGCTATTGAAAATGTAAAAACTAAAGGCGAACATAAATACATAATTCAGCAAAAACGAGATGACGGCATTCATTACATCTCATCAAGGGTATCAGGCATTTTTGATAGTGAAGGTAAGCTATTAGGTTATTTATGGCTTGCGATTGACATTACAGAAAGCATAGAGGCTGAGAATATTTTAAAAAGATCTTATGAAGATTTATCCGCTAAAAATAAGGAGCTTGAAAGATTCCATAAGCTGACGGTTGACAGAGAAATGCAGATGATTAAATTGAAAAATGAGGTTAATGAACTGCTCCAGAAATCAGGACAGCCCAAAAAATATGAGACCTATGAAAACAATATTTGATAAAATTATTCAGAAAGCAGAAATGCTTAATCCGAGTCATATTATAGCCGTAGGCGTTATCTTTTCAGTAGCGTCAACAATAGTGATTGCCTCCATAATGAGCATAATATTTCATGGCAGAATAACTTCTGACTACTTAATTACAGGCATTATTACATCTTTTTTGGTTTCATTAATGCTTATCTATATGTTTTCACGCCTCTTTTCGGAATTGAAAGGGAAAACGGAGAAGACAGCATCTGCTGAAAATTATTATCATACGCTTTTTGACAGCATCCAAGATTGTGTCTGCATTATCTCAAGAGAGGGAAAGTTCATTAATGTAAATAGAACAATGTGCAACATAAACGGCTATTCTTCGTCTGATGAGTGCATAGGCAAAAGCTTTCTTGAAAATGTGGTTGACGGCGCTGAAAAATTGACTGACGCCCTTAACAGAGCTATTGGCGGCGAGATTGTCCATATTGAGTATAGTTCGCGAGTAAAAGATGGTGCTATTATGTGGTGGGATTCCGTCTTTTCCCCTATAAAAGAATCCGACGGATCTATAAAAAGCATTCTGAGAATATCGCGCGATATAACCGGCAAAAAGCAGACGGATGAGAGGCTTAACGCCAACATAATAGACCTTAGACGTGCAAGAATCGCAAGCTTAAATATAATGGAAGACTTAAGGCATGAGATATTTGAGCACAGGAAAACCGAAGAGTTGTTAAAGGAAAGAACCCTCGAGCTTGAAAAACTCAATAAAACTCTTGAGGAGAGGATTAAAGAAGAAATAGATAAAAGTCGCAAAAAAGACAGACTGCTTCAGCATCAATCCCGTCTTGCCGCTATGGGCGAGATGATAAGCGCGATAGCACATCAGTGGCGGCAGCCCTTAAACGCAATAGGTCTGATAATTCAAGACTTCAAGGACGCCTATGAATTCGGAGAGCTTGATAAAGAATATCTCTCCGTGAATGTTGAAAAAGGCATGGAGATTGTCAAATCCATGTCAAGGACTATAGATGACTTTAGAAACTTCTTCCGTCCTGACAAAGAAAAGACAGAATTTGATGTTAAAGAGTCAATATCTAC
>CALGPO010000125.1 GCA_937960465.1 uncultured bacterium | reverse complement strand
TTTCAAAAGTCGCTCTCCTTTTGATAATTATAGCATTTTTAAATGACTGCTGACTTATCGAAATGGTATTATTGTCAATCCTCTATTATTTGTCGGATTTCAGTCTATTGAATTGAGGCAATTTGTTCTTGTACTTTTTTTTGGAATTCCAAAGGTGCTTCGATCCGAATTGCCTCATCAAAAATCTAAATGAAAACGAATCGTTGCCTCATTTAAGAAATCTAAATGAAATACAATAGCCTTTATTGGATGAAAACTTCATCTTAATGTTGCATAGACAGCAAGGACTAACATGCTTCAAAGCCTTTACAAGCGACAGGAAATCGTATTCATGCAGAATATAAATGTTTTGGTAGAGACTTGAATCCAATGCTAAATACGATATGGTGGTATGAAAATCTTATATCTAAGTTGAGCGATTTTGTAAGGCAGGCCTGCCTGTGCGTTGCACGCAGACAGGTCTGAATATAGAATCGCTCAGTTTAGGTTATAAGGTGTTGCAGGCAAAGTCTTTTACGCATGTTAGTCCTTGCTGTAACCTTTGATTTTATGCAACTGTAAGGTTTAGATACCGATTAAACAAATCAAGCCCTCTCTTATGCTCTGGTGTAAGCTCATAGTCAATCTTATTCCAGTAAGAGATAATCTCCTTTTCTGACATGAACTCTTTCATTGGCGAGTGCTGTGCAATCTCTACAAGCTTCTTTAAAGCAATCTCTTTTGCTGTATTCAAATCTTTGATGAATTTATTCAATAATTCCTGCTTATCAGATATATCTATCCTCGCAATCCATAAAGCAAAGACAAATGGCAAACCTGTTTTTTCATACCAAATCTCCCCGAGGTCATAAATTAACCGTGAACCGTGAACTGTAAACTGTGAGCTGTATTTAAGCGCATCGTCGCCTATAAGCAGAAATGTCTCAGCATCTGAGTTTTCAGGATTCCGTGACACCTGCATCTTGCACTGAATCCCATAAAATTTTTTAAGGATAATATCAAGCAAGGCAACAGATGTTTCTGACTGTGAAGATACATGCACGATGCTGTTATTCAATCCATGAATATTCTTTTTACTGAAAAGGAAGATGCTTCCGATCGGGCCTCTGGAACTGATGGAATGTCCTTCAATAATCTGGTAAAGGGATGGATTTTTGAGATATTCTATGGATGAAGATGGGCTTACATCTATTTCTCCGTCCCTGAGCATTTTATTTAGCACAGAAGGAACGCCTTCAACAAATTCGTAAAATGAGCAATCGCATTCCCTTTCCAGTACATAAAAAATCGGGAAAAGATTTGCATAAGGAATCTTGCCTATTCTTAATTTCATTACTCCACAACTCCATTACTTTTCTATCCCTTTATCACTCCCATCGGTCTCAGCCTCGCAACCTTTAAAGAAATCCCTGCATTATGCACAACATCAACTACATTTGAAATATCCTTATAAGCCTCTGACATCTCCTCTGCAAGGGTCTCCCTTCCTGCAGCCCTCACAATTATGCCTTTATCCTCCATCTCGCGCCATATAGCCCGCCCCTTTGCCTGCCTGATTGCCTGATGCCTTGACATCACTCTTCCTGCACCGTGGCACGTGGAGCCAAATGTCTCATTCATCGCCTTTTCTGTACCGATAAGAACAAAAGATGCCCTGCCCATATCGCCCGGAATAAGGACAGGCTGCCCGAGATTTTTATAAATAGCAGGCAGTTCAGAATGTCCTGGAGGGAATGCCCTTGTAGCACCCTTTCTGTGAACCACCAATTTTTTCTTCTTTCCATTAACAATATGCTCCTCTATCTTTGCTATGTTGTGGGCAACATCATAAATCAATGTCATGCCAAGCTCTGCAGGCGAAACATTAAATACAGACATAAAAACTTCCCGAGTCCAGTGCATAAGGCATTGTCTGTTTCCCCATGCATAGTTTGCAGCAGCCTTCATTGCAGCAAAATAATCCTGCGCCTCGGGGCTGTTAAACGGTGCGCATGCAAGCTCCCTGTCAGGCAGTGAAATATTATATTTCTGGACAGCCCTGCCCATCACTTCCAAAAAGTCTGTGCACACCTGATGGCCGAACCCCCTCGAACCTGAATGTATCATAACAGTTACCTGGTCTTTAAAAAGACCGAGGGCATTTGCTGTCTTTTCATCGTATATCTCATCCACATACTGAACCTCAAGAAAATGATTACCCGATCCTAAAGTCCCCTGCTGAGCCCTTCCCCTTTCGTATGCCTTCTGGCTGACAATGGATGGGTCTGCTCCTTCAAGGCATCCTCCGGACTCGATCTTTTCAAGGTCTGCTATATCTCCAAGCCCCTTTTCAACAGCCCATCCTGCGCCTTTTAAAAGCAGTTTTTCTTCGTCTTCCGGGCCAAGTCTAATTTTGCCTTTTGAGCCAACACCCGATGGTATTTCATTGTAAAGGACACCGATTAAATCTTTCAGCCTTGTAATCGCTTTGTCCTTTTTGAGATTGCTCCTTAGAAGCCTTACCCCGCAGTTTATGTCATAACCGACGCCGCCCGGAGAAATTATTCCCTCTTTAATATCAAATGCAGCAACGCCTCCTATTGGAAACCCATAGCCTGTATGTATGTCAGACATTGCCAATGATGCGCCAACAATACCCGGTAGTGTGGCCACATTTGCCACCTGCTCAATGGACTCGGATTCCAGTTCCTTTTCAAGAACATTATCCACATAAATAATCCCTTTCGTCCTCATACCTGGTTTGTAGTCGCCGGGGACTTCGAGCCTGTTTTCATCTATCCTTTTAAGTCTCTCAATGGACATCATACACCTCCGTTAAATATCAAATACAACCTCTATCTCCCATCTGCTGTTTATCTTCTCAACCCTGATATTATGATAAGTCGCTGCCTTCACAAGCAGCCTCCTTTCATGCCTATTGGGATTAAACTCCTCGCCATATACCTTTATCTTAATAAAAGCCGAAGGCTGATTGCTGAAAGCGGTTATCTCTATTCTTTTGCCAATAAATCCATAGGTATCAAATTGAAATATCAGTTCATTGAGATATGAAACAAGCAAACCATCCAATGAGTCGCCTTTGGTCTCTATATCTATCGTCTGTTTTTCATCGATCCTTTCAATATCCGTAATCAGGTTGTACATGCCGATGCCTGCATTCACAAACGCCTCTTCGCAGTTCTGCCCATATGCCCTTATGCCCACATCACCAGATATATCCAGAATTTCGAATTGCATATTAAATAATACCATACAACACAAAATACAGAATACTGATATAATTACACATGGCCAGCACATTCACAACCCATGCCATCGAAAAGATATTCAAAGGCAAATTTTCCTCTGCCGCCAATATTCAACTTCTCTGGAAAGGGAATGAGTCATTTCAAACCATCTTTAATGCAATTAGGAATGCAGAGAAACTAATATGCCTTGAGTTCTACATATTCAGAAATGATGAAACAGGCACAGAACTGGCTGAACTGCTCAAACAAAAGAGCCTTGAGGGTGTGGCTGTATATCTGCTCTATGACCATTTCGGCTCCTTCGGAACCCCGAGAAGATTCTGGAAGGATATGAAAAACGCTGGCATAAAAATAAGGGCGTCCAGGCCATTTAAATGGACATCTCCGTTCAATTATGTGCATAGAGACCACAGAAAACTCATCGTAATAGATAACCAAAAGGCATTCACAGGCGGATTAAACATAGCCAATGAATACAGCGGATTCCATCTGCGGAACAAAGGGATGGGATGGCGTGACACCGGAATAATGCTCGAAGGTCCGATAGTGGATGAACTTTTTATGGCATTTAAGAAATGGTGGTATATATGGGGAGGGGAACCAATCGAAATTTCGAATTCCAAATTTCAAATTCCAAATTTGAAGGAGGGAATTCCTTCAATTCCTATTTTTGTTGCCTCTGCCCGGGGAAGACGGAGAATGCGGAGACTTCTTTACTATAGCATCAACCATGCACAAAGAAGCATCTCTCTAACGACTGCCTATTTCACGCCGAGCAGGAGAATGGTTGAGATATTGGAAAATGCTGTAAATCGTGGAGTAAGAGTGAGGTTGCTTGTTCCTGGAATCAGCGATGTACCTGCAGCATCTTATGCAGGTAAGGCATTCTTTTCAAGGCTTTTAAAGGCAGGGGTTGAGATATACAACTATATGGGCGAAATACTTCATGCAAAGACATATATATTTGACGACTGCTGGAGCATCATAGGCTCAACAAATCTCGATTTCCAGTCATTGAGGTACAATGACGAGGGAAATGTGGGGATCCTCGATACTGATTTTACAGCACAGATGAAAGAGGTATTCGAAGAGGATTTAAAACACTCAATCAGGATAACCCTTGATGAGTGGCATAAAAGGCCATTCAAGGAAAAATTGAAAGAACACTTCTTTTCGCTATTCAGAAGAAGGCTCTAAAACTATCGAGGAATCTTTCTCTCGGCTATCTGAATCCTGATAGATGCCCTTTCAAGGGCTGCCATTGCCCTTGCAAAGTCATATTTTTCAACCTGTGCAAGCCTTTCCTCTGCACGCTTCTTTGCTGAGAGCGCCCGCTCAACATCTATATCCTCTGCGCGCTCCGCGCTGTCAGCAAGTATTACTACCTTGTCAGGAGAAACTTCGGCATAGCCAGAATTTACAAACACATACTCCGTCTTGTTGTCCTTTTTTAATATGAGCATCCCCACCTTCAGCGTTGTAATGAAAGGCACATGTCCCGGCAGTACGCCGAATTCCCCTTCGGTGCCTGCTGCGGTTACTTCATCAACATCCTCGCTCAGCACAAGGCCATGCGGTGTAACAATCTCCAACCTCAATTTATTCTCCATAGTTCTTTAACTCCTATCAAAAACCTACAGCCAATTGCCTGTTTTTTATCTACTCCAGCCGAGTTTCCTTGCCTTCTCTTCAGCCTCTTCAATAGTTCCTACCATATAGAATGCCTGCTCAGGCATATCGTCATACTGTCCATCGGCAATAGCCTTGAATCCCTTTATGGTATCTTCAAGCTTTACGTACTTTCCGGGTGTTCCTGTAAATACCTCTGCAACAGCAAATGGCTGGCTCAGGAATCTCTGTATCTTCCTTGCCCTTGCAACAGTAAGCTTGTCGTCTTCAGAAAGTTCTTCCATTCCTAAGATTGCGATAATGTCCTGAAGCTCTTTGTACCTCTGAAGTATTGACTGCACCTTTCTTGCAACAGCGTAATGATCCTCGCCTATGACCTTTGGATCGAGTGCACGGGATGTTGAGTCCAGCGGGTCAACCGCAGGATAGATGCCGAGTTCTGCAATCTGTCTTGATAAAACAACTGTTCCGTCGAGATGTGTAAATGCAGTTGCAACAGCAGGGTCTGTCAAATCGTCTGCAGGAACGTATATGGCCTGCATCGATGTAATTGACCCTTTCTTAGTTGTTGTAATTCTTTCCTGAAGCTGTCCCATGTCTGTGCCGAGGTTCGGCTGATAACCGACTGCAGAAGGCATTCTTCCGAGGAGCGCCGAAACCTCTGAGCCGGCGAGGGTGTATCTGAATATATTGTCTATGAAGATAAGAACGTCCTGCCCCTGATCCCTAAAGTATTCTGCTGCTGTAAGGGCTGTAAGAGCGATTCTCAATCTCGCTCCAGGAGGCTCGTTCATCTGTCCGTAAATCAGGGCGACATTATTGACAACACCTGATTCCTTCATTTCCCTGTAAAGGTCATTACCCTCCCTTGTCCTTTCACCGACACCGGCAAAGACAGAGACGCCGCCGTGCTTCAAGGCGATGTTGTGTATCATCTCCATAATAACGACGGTCTTTCCGACACCTGCACCGCCAAACATTCCCATCTTTCCGCCTCTGACGAATGGGACGAGAAGGTCAAAGACTTTAACGCCTGTCTCAAAGACCTGTGATACAGGCTCCTGTTCTACGAATTCAGGCGCAGTCCTGTGGATAGGCAGCCTTTCGGTGCTCTCGATAGGACCGAGCTTGTCATAGGGGTCGCCGACAACATTCATAATTCTTCCAAGTGTACCTTTCCCAACAGGGATTGATATGGGCTTCCCTGTGTCTACGGCCTTCATACCCCTCACAACGCCATCTGTAGTCTGCATGGCAATAGTTCTGACCTTGTTGTCGCCGAGATGGGCTGCAACCTCCAGCGTAATATCCAGAGCAGGAATACCCTTTGCGGGATCACCGGGGGACTCTATCTTCAATGCGTTAAGTATTGCCGGAAGTTCTTTATCAAACTCCACATCAACAACTGCACCAATTACCTGGGCCACTCTACCTTCGTTCATTTTTACGACCTCCTATATCCTGAAGAAATTTCAAATTTCAAATCTCAAATTATTGTTTTAATGCCTCAACACCGCCGACAATATCCATAAGTTCTTTTGTAATGGATGCCTGCCTTGCCTTGTTATATTGCAGTGTCAGGCTTGCTATCATGTCATCGGCAGCCTTTGTAGCATTCTCCATTGCGGTCATCCTTGCTGCCTCTTCCGATGCCTGCGATTCGAGCAATGCCCTGAAGACCTGTATTTCAAGGTTCTTCGGCAGCAGGTTGTCGAATATGACCTGCTGTGAAGGCTCATACAGGAATGCTGTTGTTAGCTCCTGTGACTCAGCCTCCTCGGCCTTTACCGGTGCAAGCGGTAAAAGTCGAACAACAGAAACCTTCTGGACAAGGGCAGACTTAAACTCATTGTAAATGAGTATCACCTCGTCAAATGTTTCATTAATATAGTTTTCTATAATATTGCCAGTGATTTCTTTTGCATTTAGGTAAGACACCCTTCCAGAGATGCCAAGCCACGACTGGCGCAGTGTGAATCCTCTCCTCTTTAAGAGATCTGTTCCTTTTTTCCCGATGGCACTGACGCTCACCTCTATGCCTTCTGACTGGATTTCTTTAATAAGCTTGAATGCAGTCTTCATTATGTTGGTGTTGAATGCGCCGCAGAGCCCCTTATCGCCGGTGAGGACAATAACCTCGACCTTTTTCCTCGGTCTGATTTCGAGCAATGGATGTCCTGTCTCCACCGTCTTTGCAAGTGATGTGAGCACCGAATTCATCTTGTCAGCATAAGGACGAAGCTCGAGTATCCTCATCTGTGCCTTTCTGAACTTGGCTGCTGCAACCATCTTCATGGCCTTGGTGATCTGTTTTGTGCTCTTGACAGAGCCTATTCTCTTTCGTATCTCTTTTAAACCAGGCATTTATTCTCCTCTCACCGATGAGTTAAGAGTATATGGGTTGATAAGTTTATAAGTATATTTTGCCCATTTACTCATTTAAAGATTCACTCATTTATTAAATAATAAAGCCCTTCTTGAATTCGGCAATCGCAGAATTGAGTTTCTCTTTCATGGTATCGTCAATTGCCTTCTTCTCTTTCAGTTCGTTCTTCACATCAGCCTTCTTGTCTCTCATAAAAGCGAGGAACTCGGCCTCAAATCTCTTAAGCGCCTCAACAGGTATATCATCGAGATGCCCCTGAGAGCCAGCAAAGATTAAGGCCACCTGATCCTCGACAGGGAGAGGCACATACTGGTCCTGCTTCAATATCTCAACCATCCTCTTGCCTCTCTCTATCTGGGCTAATGTTGCCTTGTCGAGGTCGGAGCCGAACTGTGCAAATGCTGCGAGTTCCCTGAACTGTGCGAGATCGAGTCTCAGTGTTCCTGCAACCTGCTTCATTGCCTTTGTCTGTGCTGCGCCGCCGACACGACTGACCGAGAGACCGACATTAACTGCTGGCCTGACACCTGCATAGAAGAGGTCAGGCTCGAGATATATCTGTCCGTCCGTGATAGAAATAACGTTTGTTGGAATATATGCTGAAACGTCGCCTGCCTGTGTCTCAATTATTGGAAGCGCGGTCAATGAACCGCCGCCCAATTCGTCACTCAATTTTGCCGCCCTCTCAAGAAGTCTTGAGTGGAGATAGAAGACATCTCCTGGGAATGCCTCACGTCCTGGAGGACGCCTGAGGAGCAATGAGAGTTGTCTGTATGCTGCAGCCTGTTTGCTCAAGTCATCATATATAATTAATGCATGCTTTCCATTGTCTCTGAAATATTCGCCGATTGCGCATCCAGTATAAGGGGCAATGTACTGAAGCGGTGCGGGCTCGCTGGCAGTTGCCGAGACAACGATAGTGTGCGCCATTGCACCGTGCTCCTCGAGGGTCTTGACCACACGGGCAACAGAAGCCCTCTTCTGACCGACTGCAACATATATACAAACGACATCGCCGCCCTTCTGGTTGATGATTGCATCGATAGCAATTGCTGTCTTCCCTGTCTGGCGGTCGCCGATTATAAGCTCTCTCTGTCCCCTTCCAACGGGGATCATGGAATCGATTGCCTTTATTCCTGTCTGGAGAGGCTCTCTGACAGGCTGCCTGTCAACAATACCAGGTGCAACGACATCGACTATCCTGCTTGACTTCGCATTAATTGGGCCCTTGCCGTCAATGGGCTGGCCGATAGCATTGATAACCCTGCCAACCATTTCCTCTCCGGCAGGGACGGACATTATCTTTCCCGTCCTCTTTACCACATCGCCTTCTTTAATAAGGGTATCCTCACCGAAAAGAACCGCACCGACCACGTCCTCCTCAAGGTTTAGCGCCATTCCAAACACGCCGTTGGGAAACTCGAGAAGTTCTGATGCCATGCAGTTGTCAAGGCCATAAATTCTGGCGATACCGTCACCCACACTGGTGACAACACCGACTTCGCTGACATCAACGCGCTTCTCAAAATCGGCTATTTGTTTTTTTAAGTACTCGCTGATCTCTTCCACTTTGATTTCCATATTCTCACCCCTTTATAAGCTTATCTCTTAAAAGCCCTAACTGGCCTTTTATACTGCTGTCATACATTGTACTGCCGACCTTTATACGGACACCACCGAGGAGAGCGGGGTCTATAACAAATTCAATATCGATGTCCCTACCCGTAATCTCCTTTAGGGAGCTTTTCAATTTATCCTCATAATCCTTAGTTATCTGGACAGGTGATGTTACAACTGCCTTTGCCCTTTTCTTCATATCGAGATATGCCGCTACTATGGCACTTACTATCTCTGGCATCGCACCGATAGCCTTTGATGTGGAGAGATATCGGATATATTTGATGGTCTTCTCTGACATCTTAAGCTTCTGTCCCATGTAGCTGATTATCTGCTGGCTCTCTGTTTCGCTGAATATAGGGCTCACCATAAGGTTTTTAAATGTCTTGTCTTTTTCCATCAGACTGGAAATGGCGCTTAACTGCTCGATGGCCTGTGGAACCTCGGTCAAATCCATTGTGCTTAAAAACTGCCTGGCGTATCTCTTTACACCTTTTACCTTTTTCAATTTCTTCCCTCTTATTTAAGTTATTAAGTTATGTCATGGTTCGACAAGCTCACCATGACAAGCTTACCATGACAAGCTCACCATGACAACTCAGCCACCTTCTCATAGTCAATGGCAAATTGAAATTCCTAAACATTAAACATAAACATACACTTAATTACTACTTAAATTGAGCGATTCTATATTCAGACCTGTCTGCGTGCAACGCACAGGCAGGTTTGTAAGGCAGGTGCTGCGGAAAGACTTTAAACTCCGCACTTGTGCAACCCTCTATCTTGTATCCGTCATCTACTACATTGGATACTT
>CALGPO010000124.1 GCA_937960465.1 uncultured bacterium | reverse complement strand
CCTGTCCATAACAAAGGCAGCCCTTGCCATATACCCACTTCCTTCGAGGAAAGTGATGAAGAACATCATGGCAAAAATCACAGGGACAAACACAATGACAAACCCAACCCCTGCGATTATTCCGTCAGTTGCAAGCGAGACTGTCCATCCTGGTGCATGTATAAATCCGAGTATAGTCTCAGCCCATCTTTTAAATGGCCCAGCTATCATGGCATCCAACCAGTCTGCAAAAGGTCCGGATAAATCAAAAGTTAACTTGAATACAAGCCACATGGCAGCAAGAAAAATAGGTATGCCCAGAAATCTGTTCAAAACGATTTTATCAATTTTCTCTGTCATCTCCATTTTTCTGAATTCTGGCTTTTTTAAGACTTCATGGGCAAGCCCGGATGCCAATGCATACCTTTCGTCAGCCATGATGGATTCAACCTCATCGCCGTGCGCCTTTTTGAGATATTTTGTTGCTTCCTCTATAAAAGATTTGTCGCCAATATTAATCTCTTCCATTACATGGCTGTCTTCCTCCATAAGCTTGAAGGCAAGCCATCTTAGGGGATACTTTTCTGCAAGCTGAGGATAAGTGGTTTTAATATAACTTTCCACAGAAGCCGCAGCTAATTCAAAATCTTCCTCATAATGCAATCTTTTTGGAATATGGATTGCTGGATTATCCACGATTTCGGTTATTGCCTTTAATAGCTCTTTGAGTCCTGATTTTTTAGTTGCTATCGTCGGTATCACCCTGACCCCGAGCATCTTCTCCATTGTCTTTATGTCAATTTTATAACCCTTCTTTACCGCCTCGTCATAGATATTTAAAGCCATTACAACAGGAATTCCGAGTTCCAATAGCTGTACCGTCAGATACAGATTCCTCTCAAGGTTTGTTGCATCAACCACATTAATAATCGCGTCAGGCTTTTCATGAACAAGGTAGTCCCTTGCTATAATTTCTTCCTGCGTGTATGGGCTGAGGCTGTAAGTGCCTGGAAGATCAACCAGTTTGATGTTTGTTCCTTCGTATTCGAATGAAGCCGATTTCTTTTCTACTGTAACGCCCGGCCAGTTGCCAACATAAAGTCTTGTGCCCGCAATCGCGTTTATCAGAGTAGATTTCCCTGAATTCGGATTTCCAGCAACAGCAACGATGATTGCCTTTTCCCTAACAGGATTTTCACCTTCATTTAATTTTAAACTTTGAATTTTTAACTCTAAACTCATTTCACCATCTCCACCTCTATCCCCTGCACCTCTTTCTTTCGCAAGGATAGATTGTAATTCTTGATCGTTACTTCTATGGGGTCGCCGAGAGGCGCTATCTTTTCAACCTTTACCGTTTCTCCCACCAGCACTCCCATATCCATGAGCCTCCTCTTTAACGGGCCTATTGCCCCTATTTTCGTTATTTTTCCCTTTTCTCCTGGTTTCAGCATTGCCAAATTCATTATTTTTTCCTCCTCACCATTATCTTCATTGCTATACCTCTGTCGAGGGCGATTCTCGATTCATCAATTTTTACAAGAATAGAGCCGCGCCCCGCATTATTCAGCATCTCGACAGTCTTGCCTATACGCAGGCCCATATCCTCCGCATGGCATAATTGATTCTTGCCGCTTCCGTGGCTGCAAACCTTTTGCGTCCTTATTTCTATAATCTCTGCCTTCTCTCCTTCCGATAAAAGCCCCAGCGGAGCCATAATGCCACCTCCTAAAGTTTAAACACGATTCCGGCAAGGAATGTTAAATCATTTTCAGGCTTGTTAAGCCCGCCTTTAACGCCGAAATCAACTGCGATGTTATCAGTTATAGAATAAATCAGACCGCCGAGTATAAACGCGGGATGGGTATTTGATGTCTTATCCTGATTCCTCTCAACCCCGACATTGGCGACTGCCTTGAGGTCTTTAATAACCTCCACCTCAGAAGCAACGGACACATGCCATATGCCCTTTCTGTTTGCGTTTTTATCTGCCTGAAGCTTGTATTCGTTGTTTGTGTAACCCAGATTGAAATGAAACGTAAAAGGCGCTATCTCTTTGGTTGCGATGAAAATAAGACCATATGATACTTTTCCGTTGCCGAGTCCTTTGTTTTCATCTCCTGTCGGCAGTGTGATTCCGGGTTTTAACGCAAGGCTTAAGCCGTCTTTTTCAAAGAACCTCCATTTGACTTCCAGCGAAATGTCCGATATTCCGTCCACATCAGACTCAACTGTCCTGTCCTTCTTGATTTTGTTCCACTGATATGGAAGACCTAAAACTATGTCCAAATTGTCCGTGATACCATATGACAGTACCGTTGCGAGTTCTCCACCTGTTGTCTTCTCTGTTATATGTTCTCCAGCATCTTCATCAAAAACCCCCTCTTTGTCATAAGTAAACTCGCTGTTCACCTCAAGCTGATACTTGCCTCTACCCTGTGTGCCTGTGTCATCCGTGATAAGAGGATGGGCGGCAAAGGCAGTGCTATAGGAAATCAGCACAGCAAGTATAATTAAAACCTTTTTAAACATTCTTTCCTCCTCCTTTTGTTTTTTTCAGACAACTCAAACAATCCCTCAGCGTGCATATGCCACACGAGTGATACATAAAAACCGGAATATTCTTTGCTTTAGCTATGTTCATCACCTCCCTTTTTGCTTTATGTGATACTTTATTTGTGAAAATCACCACGGCGTCTACATTTCTGACTTTTGAAGCAATGCCTATTTCTGATTTGGTATAAACCTTAAGGTCTATGCCCATCCTTTCGGCTTCGCTGATATAGTTTCTTTCGAGCCTGTCCATCCCACCTACTAATGCTACACACATAAAATCTCTCCAATAATAATGAGATTAAATCTCAATTAAAAAAATAGAGAAGGGCAAGAAGTTATCCCTTTTGCCCCACCAAAAATTAGTATTTAACCTTTATCCCGTCCAGCTCTTCTTTTGTAATATCCTTCCATCTCTTCAACGTCCAGTTACCTACCCAATCCTTAAAGAGCTTGAGGTTCTGTTGTCTCTCTTCCTCTGTTGAACCGAGATATTGATACATATTTCCCGCTTTGCCAGTTGTCTTTCCGTCGTCGAGCCTTCTCATGAGTGCTCCGGTATCCGGCCATGCTGTGTAAAATACGAGATGACTGTAGGTGTCCATTCTCATGCCCTGACCTTTTGAAAGCCACATGTCTTTTTCTTCTTTAAATGCATAATACTCAGGAGCAGCATCCTGTCCGTGGCATCCTATGCATTTGGCATCAAATAAAGGTTTGATGTGCCTTCTGTATGTTGCCTCCTCGGACCATGACAGCGAGATGAATGTCAGGGTCAAAACTAAAACAACTGATGTGAAAACGGTTTTCATTTTTCCCTCCGCAATTGAGATTTATTATCAATATAATAAAAAAGTCTCTTCTTTTTGTCAAGGATTTTTTGTGAGCAATTGAATTTTTTGACAAATCCATGATATTTGTGCTACATTTCCATGTTTTTTGAGGGATATCGGGGTGGAAACGAATAAATCAAAGATATTTTATAAACAAGCCATTAAATTGATGCCAGGCGGCGTGAACAGTCCTGTAAGGGCATTCAAGGCAGTCGGCGGCTCACCTATATTTATCAAGAAAGCAAAAGGCTCCAGAATCTACGACGTTGACGGCAATGCATACATAGATTATGTCCTTTCATGGGGGCCGATGATACTGGGACATTCTCATCCATCTGTTGTTAATGCCCTCAAAACAGCCATCGAAAACGGTACAAGTTTTGGGGCGCCAACACCACTGGAGATAGAACTTGCCCGAATGATAATCAAGGCATACCCTTCCATTGAAAAGGTAAGAATGGTCAACTCAGGTACAGAGGCGACAATGAGCGCTATAAGAGCTGCGAGGGGATTTACAAAGAGGGACAAGATAATAAAATTCGAGGGATGTTATCATGGTCACGCCGACGGTCTTCTTGTAAAGGCTGGCTCAGGAGCTGCGACCTTCGGAGTGCCCGACAGCCCAGGAGTGCCTAAATCATACGCTAAAAATACACTAACCCTTCCTTTAAATAATATAAAGGCATTCAAGGGTTTGATCCAAAAGGAGTGGAAATCCATTGCCTGCGTTATCATCGAGCCTGTCGTAGGCAATATCGGATGCGTCCTGCCAATACCCGGTTTTCTTGAGGCATTGAGAAAAGAGACAGAGAAATACGGAATTGTTCTTATATTTGATGAAGTAATGACAGGTTTCAGGGTTTCATACGGAGGCGCTCAGGCGTATTACGGTATTAAACCTGATATGACATGTCTCGGAAAGGTTATCGGTGGAGGGCTTCCTGTCGGTGCATACGGAGGGAAGAGGGAGATCATGTCTATGGTTGCCCCTGAGGGCCCTGTATATCAGGCAGGGACATTGTCCGGAAACCCCCTTGCCATGACAGCAGGGATAGAGACATTGAAGATACTTTCCAGAAAAGGTACATATGAGAAACTCGAAAAGACTATGCAGCACCTCGAAGAAGGACTGAAGGACGCTGCAAAAAAGGCAGGGGCTAAAACAAAATTCTACAGGGCAGGGACTATGTTCTGCACATACTTTACTGATACCGAGGTCGTTGATTATAAAACAGCAAAGACATCAGACACGGAGAAGTTTTCCAGATTTTTTATGGGCATGTTAAATCAAGGAATAAACTTTGCACCGTCACAGTTCGAGGCTGGTTTTATTTCAATTGCACATACGGATAAGGATATAGATAAAACCATAAAGGCCTTTTTCGAGGTGTTGTCCAAAATATAAATTGAATCTAAGTTGAGCGATTTTGTAAGACAGGCCTGCCTGTGCGTTGCACGCAGACAGGCCTGAATATAGAATCGCTCAATTTAGATATAAAGAGCTTACCACTGGCACTGTCTCATATGCTCGTAAGATTGCTGAAATGGTAGTTGCGTGAAAAGAAAGGAATTAATGAAATTAAGTTAAATAGCTTTTTGCTAAAATTTTAATATAAGGAGTTTCCAATGCAAGTAGCTGAAATTGAGCTTTATGAAATTTTAAAGGGAAAACTCGGTGAAAAAGAAGCTAAGACATTAGTAGAGTATATTGAAGCAAAGGTTGAGAAGAAGCTTGAAGGAAAACAAAACATTCTTGCTACAAAAGAAGACCTTGCAAATGCAAAAGCAGGATTAGAAATCAAAATAGAGAAAACACGCTCTGACATTATCAAGTGGATGTTCATT
The DNA here is from genome assembly GCA_937960465.1 of uncultured bacterium. Lineage (GTDB taxonomy): Bacteria > Nitrospirota > Thermodesulfovibrionia > Thermodesulfovibrionales > Dissulfurispiraceae > Dissulfurispira. Next base: position 8,628 of record CALGPO010000124.1, on the reverse strand, counting down.
TTCTGGGTAGGACAGATAGGGGCATTAATAGCTATACTTCAGATATTTTTCCATAAATAATGATGAGGAAGGCTAAGCATTCTAAGAAGGTAACACCTAAGTTGAGCGATTTTGTAAGGCAGGCCTGCCTGTGCGTTGCACGCAGACAGGCCTGAATATAGAATCGCTCAATTTAGATTGAATATATTAATTGGAAGGTGGAGAGTGTATGTTTAAGTTCATTGGGAGTGTCGTGCAACAGATCAAAGATTTTATAGTGAAGAATCCTAAGCTGTCTATCTTGATTATCTTCGTATTAATCGTAGGGTGGGTATTCGTATCGATAGAGTCTCTTCATCTTACAAGCGAACCCGAATTTTGCCAAAACTGTCATCCGGATAATAAACCAGGGCCATATGGCGAGGTTTACACATGGAAGCAAAATATACATGCCAAGGCAGAGGTTAAATGCCTTGACTGCCATGGTATGCCAGGCTTTACCGGATATATGAAGGCAAAAATCGGGGGTCTCAGGGATTTAACAAACTTTGTTCTTAAGCCGAGAGAACATATGACCAGAATACTTAACATGGCATCCACAGACCCTCACTATGCAGCTCATCTTGTTCCTAACGATATATGTCTCTTTTGCCATACCGACAGCTATAATCAGAAAATAAGAAGCGAAAAGTTAATGTCTGTGGGAGTAAAGTTCAGAAAGATGGACGGAGTCAAAAATCCGGAATTTAGAAGGTCTTACGGCCTACCTGACATACTCACTGAAAAACTCAGGGGAGACATAGATCCTAATCATAAAAAGCATCTTGACAAAGATGTAAACTGTGTTGACTGTCATCTTGGTGTGGCACATGGAGGCGAATTCAGGAATAAGGTGGATTTAAAGAGATGTGCTGAATGCCATGAAAAGAGGGCATCGGAAATATCTATGCCAGACATAAAGATTGGAAGCGGAGACACGGCTGCGAACTTCAGTCATAAAAATCATACAGCCATGTTCAAATGTGACGAATGCCATATGAAGCTCTTTCAGATGAAGAAAGGAACTGCAAAGATAGCATTTGATGACCATGGTAAGGACAAATTTTGCTATTCATGTCATAATAACAAAATAGCAACGTTTGAATGTAACAAATGCCATGCCAAGATAGGCGCTCCAAGTACACCGATAACTTATAAGACTGTAGGAATGGCTCCTGTAATCTTTAGCCATGAATTTCATACAGCTATCTTCAATTGCAACCAGTGCCACACAAAGATATGGCCAATGAAGCATGGTGTTAAGAAAATGAAGATGGATGATTTGTATCAGGGCAAATACTGCGGTTTGTGTCATAATGGCAAGATTGCATTTGCTTCGACTGCATGCGATAAGTGCCATAAGCAGAAATAGCCACTGAATATCAAGACTGTCGGGAGGCAAAAGAAAAACCTTTGCCTCCTTTCATTTTTAAAAGGTATTTTATTGGCAGAGGCAGCCATGCCATTTTATGACGACGAAGAAAGCATAGAGCGTGTTGAACTCTACAAACTCTTTGCGTCTGTTTTCATTGGGCAGCCTTCGGATGAACTGATATTTCAGCTTAAGGATATGTTCCAGATGAAATTTGCCGATTCTCCCCATGAGATAAGAATGGATTTTGCCCGCATCTTTCTGGGACCGAACGGACGCCTCATGCCATACGAATCGCTTTATAATTACCCGCTTGGTGACAGGCCAAGGCTCTGGGGAAGGGCTGCTGAGGAAGTGCAGTCATTTTACATCTCGGCAGGAATTGTGATGGATGAGGAAATAAGCCTTATTCCAGACCATATATCAGCAGAGATGCTCTTCATGAGCTATTTGGTAGAAAACGGCATCTCGGAGCTTCAGAAGAAGTTCCTTGAAGAACATCTCGTTAAGTGGATACCCGAATATTGCAATGAACTTCAAAAATATGCAGGCACTACTTTTTATAAAGAGGTTGCAAATATACTCAAGGAATTTATATTATCTGAACATGAGTTAATGAGTGAAGGGTGACTGATTGACAGAAAAACAGCCGGAAAAGACATTATTCAAACAACTACTTGAGGCAAGCAGTGTGGGCATACACCTTGTTGTTTCAACGTTTGTCGGCTTCGCCATCGGTTACGGTCTGGACAAGCTGTTCGGTACATCGCCTTATTTGACGGTAATATTTCTGATTACCGGTATAATTGCAGGATTCAGGGAACTCATCAGGATAGCGAAAAAACAGGAGAAATAGAGGACGGGTCAGGGGTAATGGGCAATGAGTCATGGGAATTGATGATTAAAAGAATATACAGGCAGTCAATCTGGGCAATAATACCCATCTCTTTAATCTCAATCTTTTTCACCAGTTGGGATTGGAGGTTTTCTTTGAGTATTCTGATAGGCGGTTTCATCGGGGTACTTAATCTTAAAGGAATAGTATGGAGTGTTCGGAGTCTTTTGGGTGCTGAGAAGGCGCAGACAAAAATGATGACCTTAAGCATGTTCAGATTTTTGGTGATCTTTTCCATGCTCATAATACTCGCTATATTTAAGGTCATCAAACCGTATGGACTGTTGATCGGTTTTACTGTAGTATTTATTATTATGGTGAAAGAGGGATTGATTGCAGCTAAAAAGGGCGCATGACCTATGTTAAACTGGCTCATAATAATAGCTATAATCCTGATTTTTATGGCGCTTAAACTTGCGAAGTTCATGGGCATTGCAATAATAGTTGCATTGCTTGTTATGCTAATTGTAAAGAATCAGATTAAAAGACCAAAGAGCAGGGATTAGCCGGAGGGAGTTATGATAAGGATTGATTTTTCCAATTTAATGCAGGATGCTGTGGGCAGGAACGGTCTGACAGAGGATGATTTCAAGAGTATCGATACTGAAAAAATAACCGAAATAATAGAAACAAAGAAATACCCAGAACTCGAATTTCTTGATCTGCATAAGGCAGACACCTCTCAAATAAAGGAACTGGGGAAATATGCAAGCAAATTCGAAAACTTCCTGCTTCTGGGCATCGGCGGCTCTGCGCTTGGGCCGAGGTCTATCCTTGAGGCATTAAGCCCCTTCCACAATTTTAAAAATAGGCCGAGGGTGTTTATTTATGACAATGTGGACCCTGCAACATTAAAGAATATACTAAGTCTGGTAGACCTTAAAAGAACAGTCATAAACATTATAACAAAATCGGGAAGCACAGCAGAGACCATTGCATCCTTTATGATTATATGGAAGAGACTGCAGGAGCAGTCATTAAAACCCGAAGAACATATTATTGTTACAACAGACCCGGAGAAGGGCAATCTTCGAAAGATTGTAAAGGATTACTGCCTTATGTCCCTTCCAATTCCTCATGGAGTCGGCGGAAGATACTCTGTTTTAAGTCCTGTGGGATTGCTTCTTGCAGAGGCAATCGGGATTGACTCTGACGATATGCTCAAGGGCGCAAAGGATATTCATGATAAATGCATGAATGCTGATTTGTGGCAGAACCCTGCATATCTTTTTTCATCAGGTCTCTACCTTATGCAGCAGCTTAAAAATAAAAACATTACAGTAATAATGCCTTATGCAGACCGTCTGAAGTCATTTTCCGAATGGTTCTGTCAGTTGTGGGCTGAGAGTCTTGGGAAAGATGGCAAGGGTCTTACGCCATATCCGTCTGTTGGCACTACGGATCAGCACTCCCAGTTGCAGTTGTGGATGGAAGGGCCTGAAGACAAGGTTGTTGTGTTTCTGTCAATCGAGGACTATGGCGTTGATATAAATATCCCTGATGTTTTTCAGGATATAGAGGGATTGAGTTATCTTTCAGGGCATTCTCTCGGTGAGCTGATAAGGATTGAACAGGAAGCATCTGAGATTGCCCTTGCAAAGAATAGCAGGCCGAGCATCACCATAAAGCTTCCGAAGATAGATGCATACCATCTTGGCCAGTTATTCCACTTTTTTGAAATCTCTACTGCAGTGGCAGGCTTTTTATATGGTATAAACCCATTCAACCAGCCCGGTGTCGAGGAAGGAAAGAATCTCACATACGGCATGATGGGGAAAAAGGGATATGAAGCAAAGAGAGAGGAGTTTGAAAAATACAGACAGCAAAAGAAGTTTGAAATATAATGTTATCTCGGATGTTCCATTCTCCACTGCTCAGGACTCTTTCTTAGGCCTTTCTTTCCCCAGATTCCGATCTGACGTGCTTGTGCCTTTTTCTGTGCTGTAATAAACCTTTCTGTGTATTTCACATTCGGCGGGATTGTGTAGAGCATTGCATATCCATTCTCGATCATTTTTTCATTGATCAACTGTCCCTTTTTATCCCATACATAGCTCAGAAGCCTTCCATATTTATCTCTTTGTTCAACATCAAATTCAATATTTACAACCCAGTCGCTTTCGCTTATAAGCTTCTTCAAATATCTCTTTGATAGCCTCCCCCATGGCTCCTGTTTCAACTCCGGTGCATCAATGCCTATAAGCCTGACACGCTCTATTTTGAGAGGTACGCCTGCGAAGCTCCTTATCCTTATGCTAATCGTATCACCGTCATGTACTTCTGTAACGCGGAACTTTTCGCCATGTGCAGTATTTGCAGGGAATGTAATGAATAAAACGAGGATAATAATTAATGAAAATCTTGTATAATAAGAAAGTTTCATGGAATATATTAAGACAGGCAATAGGCAATAGGCAATAGACGATATGAAAAATATTGTTCTTATAGGGTTTATGGGCACAGGAAAGACAGAGGTGGGCAGGATATTGTCTCAGAGGCTCGGCTATGTATTGGTGGATGCAGACACCGAGATAGAGAAAGAACAGGGGATGACAATAACAGAGATATTTAAGCAATACGGAGAGCCTAAGTTCAGAGAGATAGAATCAAATGTCATAAAGAGACTTTCGGAGGTAAAAAATGCAGTCATATCCACAGGAGGCGGTGCAGTGCTCAGGCAGGAGAATATGGATAATCTCAGGAGGAATGGAGTGGTAGTCTGTCTTACAGCATCACCTGAAACTATTCTTAAAAGGACGAGCAATAATAATGACAGGCCTCTCCTTCAGGTGGATAATCCCCTTCAAAAGATAAAAGAACTCCTCGAATTCAGGAAACCGTATTATGAAAAGGCAGATATAATGATAGATACGGAAGGGAAGAGTCCAATCGAAGTGGCAGAAGAGATAATAGAAAAGACTGGAATAAAGAAGGATTAGGAATATGCAGACGGTAAGGGTTGATCTCGGCGAAAGAAGCTATGATATTGTAATTGACAGCGGAATCCTCTCAGGTATCGGAGAGAGGATTAAAGGGTTTGATTTTAGCAAGGTGGCTGTAATAAGCAATCCTACGGTTTTTAACATTTACGGAGATGTAGTCATAAATTCGATAAAGAACGCTGGATTTGAGACTCTGCATGTCATTATTCCCGATGGTGAGGAGTATAAGAATTTTAACCAGACCTACCAGATACTGACAGAGCTTTTAAAAAATAAACTCGACAGAAAATCATGCCTTATTGCATTAGGCGGTGGTGTGATTGGGGACATAACAGGTTTTGTTGCATCAATATACATGCGCGGCATCGATTTCATTCAGGTTCCGACAACGCTTCTTTCTCAGGTTGACAGTTCTGTAGGTGGAAAGACAGGCGTGAACCATGAACTCGGCAAAAACATGATAGGGACTTTCTATCAACCGAGGCTTGTATGGATAGATATCGATACGCTTAAGACCCTGCCTAAAAGGGAAATTTTGTGCGGCATTGCAGAGATAATAAAATACGGCGTGATATGGGATGAGGAGCTTTTTGAGTTCCTTGTGCATCACAGAGAATCTATCTTGACCCTTGACCCTTTACCATTGACCCATATTATCAGACGTTCATGTGAGATAAAGGCAGAAGTGGTTTCTGCCGACGAGAGGGAGGCGGGATTGAGGGCAATCCTCAATTATGGTCATACCATTGGTCATGCCATAGAGACAGAAACTGGATACTCAAGATTTCTTCACGGCGAGGCGATTGCCATAGGCATGAACCGTGAGGCATGGCTTTCCGAGATAATGGGTTTTCTAAATAGAAGAGATGCCTTGAAGATAAAGGCTGTCATAGATTCATACGGCCTGCCTTCTGAATTGCCTGAGGACTTGAATGTTGATAAACTTATTTCGCATATGAAGCTTGACAAAAAGGTAGAGGCAGGAGAAATGAAATTTGTCCTGCCTGAGAAGATCGGGAAAGTAAAAATCCAAAAGGGCATAGATATTGAAAATGTAAGGAAGGCGTTTGATTGATGAGAAATATCCTTGTTATAGACGATGAAGCTGATATTGTTGAATTAATCTCGTACAACCTTAAAAAAGAAGGCTTTTCTGTCGATTATGCCTATGACGGGGAAGATGCCTTGAAAAAAATAAAGGGTAATAAGTATGACCTCATCATACTGGACCTCATGCTTCCGGGAATTCAGGGACTTGAGCTTTGCAGGATTATCAGGGGCATTCCCGAAACATCCAATTTGCCAATTATAATGCTTACTGCAAAGGGTGAAGAGGTTGACAAGGTGCTCGGTCTCGAAATGGGGGCGGATGATTATATTACAAAGCCCTTCAGTACAAGGGAACTGGTGGCAAGGACAAAGGCAATTCTCAGGAGGGCTGAAAAGGCAGAGGTTCATGAGTTGCCGATAGCAGCAGAAAAGGTATTGAGGATAAAGGACATGACTATAGACAGGGAAAAATACTTGGTCACGGTTAATAACCGCCAGATAAAGTTGAGTGCCACAGAGTTTAAGCTGCTTCTGTATCTTGCAGAAAGGCCTAATAAGATTTACAGCAGGGATCATCTTCTGGATACGGTTTGGGGGAATGATGTCTATGTGGAGCCAAGGACAGTGGATGTGCATATAAGAAGACTCAGGACCAAGATAGAGGAAGACCCGAACAATCCCAAGTATATAAAGACAATGCGCGGGGTCGGATATTTTGTTGAGGCATGACCTATTTATTAATCATAATACTCTCCATTGCACTAATTTTTCTTGTTTTTCGCCTGAGCCGCATTTCGGCATCCATAAAAGAAATAAGCGTGTTTCTTAAGGAACTGTCATCTGGCAATCTCGATGCAAGACTTTTCCCTAAAGGAAAAGGAGAACTTGACGGTATTGTAACGGATATTGCCTCCTTAATGGAAAAGACAAAGACAAGGCTTGATTTTGCAGAGACCGAAATGCAGCGGATGGAGGCCATATTGCGCGGGATGTCTGACGGCGTATTAATTACAGATATTCGTGGTATGGTGATTCTTGCAAACCAGCCGTTCAGGAGCCTTATGTCTGTGAATGACGATATAGAAGGCAAACAGATAATGGAGGTCTTAAGGAATGCGCAGCTTATAGATATTTTTAGGAATGCACTGGAATCGGGGCGTATTACATCAGAGGAGATAAGTATATCGAGACCCCACAAGGATATGCATCTGATTGCCACGGCAGTTCCTGTATATTCTGGAGACTCTGTAACAGGAACGGTCCTCACACTGCATGATATTACGAGATTAAAGCAGCTCGAGGAGATGAGAAAGGATTTTGTGGCAAATGTATCCCATGAGATAAAGACGCCCATAACTGCAATAAAAGGTTTTGCGGAAACCCTTCTCGATGGCGCAATGGATGACAAGGAAAATGCAGTGCGGTTTTTAGGCATGATAAAGGCTCACAGTGAAAGGCTGAACAGCCTTGTGGACGACCTTCTTACACTGTCGAGGATAGAACTTGGAGATATAACCATTAAAAAAACCGAGGTTAATGTCGAACAGATTGTCGATACTGTTTTCATGACCCTGAGAGAGAAGGCTGACAGGAAGGGGCTTTATTTGAAAAAGGCTATATCCGATGGCACTCAGACGATCTATGCTGATAAGGACAAGCTTATCCAGATAATGCTCAACCTTATTGATAACAGCATAAAATTTACGGAAAAGGGCGGAGTGACCGTGGGCATAGATGAGACAGGAGGCAGGATTACCCTTTATGTCCATGACACAGGCATCGGTGTATCGCCGAACCATCTGCACAGGCTTGGCGAGAGGTTTTATCGCGTTGACAGGGCAAGGTCGAGGGAACTGGGCGGAACAGGGTTGGGTCTTGCAATCGTCAAACATCTGGTCAGCGCACATGATTGGAATATGAGAATAGAGAGCGAATACGGGCACGGCACAAAGGTAAATATAATAATAGACAGGTATCTATAAAAAGATGCTTCTTATGTCTCGATCCGCAAAATATCTTTCGCTGTCAATGCCGGTTGCCTTAGAAGAAAAATAAGCGAGAGTCTCATCGAGGAAGGAAAATAGTTTTTCGGCTCTGTTAGTCATAATAAGCTAATTCCCTTCTATGCCTTATAGACTCGGTTTCATGCAGTATGCGACGGGCAAGCATATAAAGAATTTCATCATCCGGTTCGACAAGAGGAATGCCTTTCAGCGCTTTTTGTATCACAAAAGGAGACTCGTCTTCGTCATCGAGAAGTAATCGTGTAGGGGCGAAAAATTTTTCACTCCTACACTAAAGATAATACAGAGATGTTCATCACATAGGCATCTTTAGACCATATCCTTACC
>CALGPO010000123.1 GCA_937960465.1 uncultured bacterium | reverse complement strand
AATTCTAAGGAGCTTATGAGCAGTAGCCAAGACAGCCTTTCTGAAAGGCAATCCATCCTGTTTTCTTTTAAGGAAATAAGCCCTAAAGAAGGCATTGCATCTAATAACGCCTATAGTCATGAGATAGACAAGTCTTCTGAGATGGCGGTTGCCTCTTTTGGAGATCTTGCTTGTTCCTTGAAACTTGCCAGATTGAAAGACAGTGGGGTCAAGCCCGGCATAGGCAATAAGGGATTTGTGAGAAGAGAAGTTCTTGATATTGCCGATCTCAGCGAGGAAAGCAGCTCCTGTAGTTTCACCGATACCGTCAATGGAAGTAATGATTTCCATCTCTTTAATTGTAAGGGACTCGCAGAGCTTAGAGAGTATCTCTGTTATCTGTTCAAGTTGCTCCATAAGGTAGAGGAGAGTAGAAATCTTCTTGGGCAGGATAAGCTCCTTAGCAAGGCTATTGGATGCGATAGAGCTTTTGGCAGCCTTGATAATATCCTCAGCACTCACAGAGACCTTTCTGCCTCTGCCACAGCGTTCAAGGGCTTGTGCAATAACCTTAGCTTTAGAGGCTCTAATAAAGCGTGCAGAGGGGAACTCCTTAAGAAAGAGCAGCATGGTTGTGGTGAAGATATTACAGAGCGACTCAAGTTCAGGGAAGATGCTCTGAATGATTCTTTTAATCTCGTTTTTTATAGAAGCGGTAAGATGGGAGATAGCCTCTCGTTCTCTGGCAATATCTCTGAGGTCTCTGGTGTCCTGAGAGATGGAGAACTGCTCAATGGAATCCTTGTGAACCATAAGGAATCTGGCAATGGTAAGGGAGTCTTTTTTGTCAGTCTTGGTCTTACGCAGAGACAGCTTAGCGAAATTAGAGATAAGAAGGGGGTTAATGACAACAGTCTTAATACCTTTGTCAGCGAGGAAGGAGAAGAGATTGATATGGTAACAGCCTGTGGATTCCATTCCCGTGAGGACAGAGGAGAGGTCTTTACATTGAGAGGCAATAGCCTTCATCAGCTCAGAAAACCCATTTTTATCCATCGGTGCAGAGAGGGAAAAACTGACATTACCTTTTGTATCAAGACCTGTGGCAGAGAAAGAGTCTTTGGATACATCAATACCTACAAACAGATTACTCATACAAACACCTCGATAAATAGTTTTTTAGATAAGGCAGGGGATGCCTCCCAACCAATCCTCCATGATGACAAGGGTTCTGTGACCCAATCAACCTATCATGGCTATGGGAGGCAGGGAACAGACTCCTGTAAGGGTTCATTGACCCAGGTGATATGGAGTTCTCCTGCCTTTCCAACTTTAACTGGTAAAACCAGTTTACATAAATGTTATAACACAAATTCTTAGTAGGAGGTGGTAAAATGGCAGTAAAGGTCAGGATTCCAACACCCCTTCAGAGATTGACCCGGGGGAAGGAGGAGGTTGAGGGCAAGGCTGGGACAGTAATAGAGCTCATTAATGACCTCGAAGCAAAGTACCCCGGGATTGCAGAAAGGATATCGGAAGGGGGCAAGGTCAGGAGATTTGTGAATGTTTATGTGAATGAGGAGGATATCAGGTTCTTACAGGCAGAACAGACGCCGGTTAAGGACGGGGATGAGGTTTCCATTGTCCCGGCAATAGCCGGAGGAAAATGAGAGGAGGGAGTTATGAAAAGGCGGGTAAAATTAACATTTCCTCAACATCTAATTAAAGAGCCCATTATTTTTACAATGGCCAAGAAATATGATGTGATGCCAAATATCAGAAGGGCAAGGGTTACGGATACCGTAGGAGAAATGGTACTCGAGCTTGAGGGAACAGAGGAGAATATAGAGAATGGAATAAAATCCATCAAGGATCAGGGAGTAGATGTTGAACTTATAGAAGGAGACATAATAGAGTAAATGAGTAAATGGGTGAATCGGTTGATGAGTGATACTCATCTACTCATTTACTGATTTACTAACTTAACGGAGAACTTATGGAGATTGGAGAGTGTAATAGTTTTGAGCAGTTAGGCAATCCATCAGGCCTTATGATGAGGAATGATAGTGAAAGTCAACCTACCATAGAGTTTGGAAGACGGAGTTCTTCAAAACCTTGGAAAGGTATTATAGAAGAGTATAGAGAATTTTTTCCTGTTACAGACAGGACGCCGGTTGTAAGCCTTCTGGAAGGGAATACACCACTCATAAAGGCCGTCAATTTACCAGGAAAGCTTAATATCAGCCTTGATATCTACCTGAAGTTTGACGGTGCAAACCCAACAGGCTCTTTCAAGGACAGGGGCATGACCCTTGCCCTTTCGAAGGCTGTGGAGTCGGGATCCAGGGCAGTAATCTGTGCATCTACAGGCAATACATCGGCATCTGCAGCAGCATATGCATCGAGGGCAGGGATAAAGGCAATTGTGGTTATTCCGGAGGGGAAGATTGCACTGGGGAAGCTTGCACAGGCACTGATTCACGGTGCCCATGTATTGCAGATAGAGGGCAATTTTGACGAGGCATTAAGAATTGTGAAAGAGGTGGTTGAGAAATACCCCATTACACTTGTCAATTCCATAAACCCTTTCAGGATAGAGGGGCAGAAATCAGCAGCCTTCGAGGTCTGCGACCAACTCGGCTTCTCACCTAAATACCATGCCCTGCCTGTGGGTAATGCAGGAAATATTACAGCTTACTGGAAGGGATATAAGGAGTACTATAATGAAGGCATAATTCAAAGATTGCCCAAAATGCTCGGGTTTCAGGCAGCAGGCGCAGCACCCATAGTCTTAGGCCATCCGGTGGAAAAGCCCGAGACAATAGCCACCGCCATCAGGATCGGAAATCCTGCAAGCTGGAAAACAGCAGTTTCAGCAAGGGACGAATCCGGTGGGCGGATAGATGCGGTGACGGATGAGGAAATATTGTCTGCGTATAAGCTTATTGCATCTGCGGAGGGAATATTCTGCGAGCCTGCATCAGCAGCATCCCTGGCAGGTGTTATAAAATTATATAAAGAAGGATATTTCGAAAAAGCCAAAACAGACGCCGATAATGCCGTTGTATGCACATTGACAGGCCACGGCCTGAAAGATCCAGATACGGTATTTAAAGCTGCTGATAAGACGATAAAGGTAAAGGCAGAATTCAACGAGGTCAGAAAGATAATAGAGAGGATACTGTAAAAAGCATTCAGCACTCAGTGATCAGGGGGTATGAAATGAAATATATAGTTTTAATCGGCGACGGGATGGCAGACAGGCCTATCGATGAGCTTGGAGGTTTGACCCCTCTGAAGAAGGCATCTACTCCAAATATGGATAAAATTGCCCAGAAAGGAACCATCGGGAAGGTGCGTACAATCCCTGAAGGCATGCATCCAGGTTCTGATGTTGCTAATCTCAGTATCCTCGGCTATGAGCCTGCAAAGTACTATACAGGAAGGGCTCCACTTGAGGCTGCAAGCATCGGGGTCAAGCTTAATGAAAACGATGTCGCTTACAGATGCAATCTCGTGACACTTAAATTCGATAAGAACAGGACCCATGCTGTAATGGATGACTATAGCAGCGGACATATAACGACAGAAGAGGCAAGGGAACTTATTAAAGATGTTAAGGCAGGATTGGAAAGCGATGATATAACATTTTATCCCGGTGTCAGCTACAGGCATCTTATGGTCTGGAAAAACGGCAGCTTGAATATCGAATGTGCTCCTCCACACGACATACTCGAAAGGGAGATTACAGATTACCTTCCAGTTGGAGAAAGGGATGTGGTTTTAAGAGAATTGATGAGAAAGTCCGTGGATATCCTTGCAGGACATCCTGTAAACAAGGAGAGGCTGAAGAACGGCAAAAAGCCTGCAAACAGCATATGGCTGTGGGGACAGGGGAAGAAGCCAAAGATGCCCACTTATAAAGAGAAGTACGGGCTGAAAGGCGCTCTTATATCTGCTGTTGACCTCACAAAAGGCCTCGGAATATACGCCGGATTTGAGATATTGAGGGTTCCGGGTGTAACAGGCTGGCTCGATACGAACTACATTGGCAAGGCAGAGCATGCCTTGAATGCCCTGAAGCATGTGGATTTTGTCTATCTCCATGTGGAGTCTCCTGACGAGGCAGGACATTCAGGAAATTATAAAGACAAGATAAAGGCAATAGAGGACTTTGATAGCCTTGTGGTCGGCCCTGTAATGAATGGGCTTAAAGAGAGATTCAAGGAATACCGCGTCCTGCTTATGCCTGACCACGCTACGCCCATTAAGGTAAGGACGCATACCGATGAGCCTGTGCCTTTTGTGATATACGACAGCCGTGATGAGAAGAAGAACAAAGGAGTTACATACGATGAGTCCATTACCGAGAGGAAGGATATAGTGGTTGTTAATGAAGGATATAAGCTTATGGATTATTTTATCAAGGGCGAATGATGACGATGATTGCTGGAAAAAATTAGGCTCTTCACGGAATATGGTGCAAGATAGTAGGGGCACGGCATGCCGTGCCCCTACTGTTGAAGTTGTTGCATCTGAAAGGGTATTATACCCTCTAAATCCTCACCAAGAAAGGAGGGTAACCCAGACAGGTGCAACAGTTTAGTAGGGGCGAAAAATTTTTCGCCCCTACTAAAGATAATACAGGGATGTTCATCACATAGGCATCTTTAGACCATATCCTTACCCTTTGCACCATAATCCGAGATGAGCCTGAAATACAATAGCCTTTATTGGATGAAAACTTCATTCAAGGGAGGCGGAAATGGGGTTAACAGTGCATATGCCTCTTATCTACTGAGCAATCATGGCAAAGTAGTTATGACAGTCAAAGGCACCGCTATTAAGGCAGATACAAGGCTTGCGAATGAAGCGGAGCGTAATGAGCATCGGCGTTGAGCGATTTGTTATCTGTTTGCTGTTGGCATTTCCCTTTTTCTCATTTTTTCTAAAAGTCTTTTCTTAATCGGCTCTGCCTCTGTCTGAATTGTTTTTATCTGGTCTTTGACAGACATTTTTTTCATTCTCTCATAATTCTTTTCTCTTATTACATGAAGCTCTTTCATGGTTTTTGATTCATTCATTGTTGTCCTCCTGAATCCAGCTTTGAGGGGTTAAAATCTCTATCTCCTTAAAGCCGAGCATCCTGTTTATTCCGTTTACGCCTCGTATGGTCTTTAATTTCACCATATGTTTGAAATTCCAACTGACGAGGGCATCTACTTCATTATAAGTAGCAAGGGCTATATGCAAGGCATCATCTTGATATTTTTGAGGGATGATTTCTTCAGCAATGTATTTCTGTGCTAATGAAAAAACATCTTCGTTGACAGAAACTATCTCTAAAACGAGTTCTGATAATTTGTTTTCTAATTCCAGAGATGACGGTGATTCAGAGCGTGATATTTCGCTCAGAAGAATATCTGAAATAATAACATCATACAGCCCCAGCTTTAAAATATCCCAAAACTTTATTGTTACCTCACGCTTTTCTGGAGAGTCGTCGGCGAATAGGAACGAAGGAACAGATGTGTCAAGGTAAAGTTTTGTCTTTTTCAAAAGTCGCTCTCCTTTTGATAATTATAGCATTTTTAAATGACTGCTGACTTATCGAAATGGTATTATTGTCAATCCTCTATTATTTGTCGGATTTCAGTCTATTGAATTGAGGCAATTTGTTCTTGTACTTTTTTT
>CALGPO010000122.1 GCA_937960465.1 uncultured bacterium | reverse complement strand
AGCATGGCCCAAGGGAGGTTGAGCAATCGTAACGATTGCAGGTGATGTGTCATTTTCACCGACAGTTATAGTCAAAGTGCCTCCATTGGTTGTAAAACCAACAGCAGAAGGATCAGCTACCGCAGAGGATAAATGCAAAGCAGAAATAGGGTCTGCATCAGGCGGTGTTTCTCGTTCATTAGTTAATGGGTCATTAGTTGAATCAAAATCATAGTTATATGGCGGCAAAATTGCATTAGATGGATCTGTTGGATTCACACGCTTGAAGCTAAACAGTTCACTCGCTGGGATGTTTGCACCAACCTCTATGCGCTGACTGATGCTTATCTCAAAGAGATTGGTATCAGCAACAAACTCACCTGTGTTGACATCGACAGGTGCAATATTCGATTTAAAGCCCGAAAATATATACCTGTCGCCAACTTTCGTATTTGCAATGCCAACAGCGCTTTCAAACAGAACACCAACCTCTTTTGCAATCATGAGCCTCGAATTTGCATCAGTAGTCCCTGTTGCACCGCTCAGTGCAAGTTCTTTTGCCCTTGTTAAAATATCATTTAACCGCGACAATGATGAATCTGCAGCCTCAAGAAAGCCCTTAGCTGAATCTATTGCCCTTTTGTACTCACCGATTGCCGATATATGCGTTGTATAGCCTATAATCCTCGACATTACCGTAGGGTCATCAGAAGGACGATTAATCTTTTTTTGTGTTGATATCTGCTCACTGGCTTTAAATATAGATTCTATGTTCTTCTGCATATCAGAAAGGAACCTATCATAGAACATCTTTGTGCTAATTCTCATGTTAACCTCTTAACTTCTTATTTTTATCTCCTTGTCATGTTTATAAGCGCATCTAATAGGTCATCCGCAATGCTTATCATCTTTGCAGCAGCCTCAAAGGACTTCTGATATTTAATAAGATTTGCAGCCTCTTCATCCAGATTCACTCCTGATGCCTCTTGCCTTTTCCTCTCCAGTTCTTCAACTATGGCGTTATGGAATTTCTGGCTTATCTTTGCCGAGTTCGCTTCTACGGCAACATCCACAACTATCGCACGGTAATAATCGCCGGGTGTGCTACCTTTGATAAATCCACTTCCTGCAAAAGAAGCAATCAGCTTTGCATTACTATTGTCACCTGGTAAAAATGGATACACTTCAAAATCACTGGAATCAGAGCCTCCCGCCGCGATAATGGAATTAAAACTGAATCCGAAAATACTCTCTGCGGTGGTTGTAGAATGTGTCCAATCTAAAATAATGCTATTTAGATTCCCGCCGTTATTGCTAATCGTATATGTTTTGGCACCCGAATTATAAGAGACCGTATAAGTAAAATTAGTAGTACTATCAGCACTTTCTAAAGCATTTTTCAATACAGTTGCAAGCTCATCCCTTGTATATATGCCACTTGGGATAGTAGCGGTTATATACGTTGTTCCATTGTTTTCGCTGAATCTGATTGTATTGTTTGAACCATCTATAACAATTGAGCCACCTTTGATTTCATTAATGCTTTCAGCATAGCCACTTTGAGGAATAACAGAATCAGCATCAGAGGTAAAACCGAAAAGGTCTTCTGCTGTTGTGCTTTGCGATTTCCAACTCATAGTAATGCCGCCTGCAACTGTGTTGTTTATAATCTTAAACTTATTTGTCTGGGCATCGAATGTTACAGTGGCAGCGCCGGCTCCAAGCAAGGCATTTAATCGTGTCTGGAGTTCATTTGCGAGTCCAAATCTGTTGTAAGTGCCGCCGGTAAGCGTAACAGGATTACCGTTAACTCTAATTGTATCATTTACACCTGTGGTAATCGTAAACTCGGTGTCCAGATCCCCTGCTGCTGCAGCTACTTTATTTGGGTCTGAAATCGCTACACCCATATTCATAGCAGCATTGGGATAGGGGCGTATAGTGAATGTTTCAAAGGTCGGAGAAGTAGCTAACAAAGCAGCCTGTGCACCGTCTATCTTAACATCTATTCCATAGAACTTCAGAGTCCTTGTGTTTGCAACAGTGGTATCAATATTAATCTTTGTAGGATCAATTGTTGTCCATGTCTTGCCATCAGTGGATTCTCGAACGCGCCAGTAGATACTACCTGTGGCTCCTTCTTGTTGATATTCAGCCTGTTCTGAGGCAGACAGTGCATTATATTTGGTAGTGTCTATATACTCTATTTTATACTGCTTTTCAAAATCCACCATATGAAGATTTGATATTGTCACATTAGCATTTGCAATAGACCCGCCAGCAGATGGTCCAGAATCCTTTGTTGTAAAAGGATTGCTTATGTTGGTGAAAAAATAATTTCCTGTAGAGCTATCAAGGCCGTAGCCGCTTCTGTGGTATTGATTTATTGTTAAGGTAAGGTCAAGAGCAAAGGCATTTAGCCTATTAATATAGTTAGGTATTATTGTTTCTCTTAAATCAATGTTTGTCTTTAGCTCTCCACTGGATATATCATTAGTGATTTCTTTTATCTCTCCTGGCAATGTTATATAAAAATGCATGTTGTCATCTGTATCAGTAGAAACGTTTATATCATATATCTTTCCCCCATCAATAATTGGCATCCCGCCTATTAGGACAGAATATCTGCCCCTATTATCCTCAAAGGTGCTAACCCTTACTATTTCATTCAGTCTCTCAATGAGAATGTCTCTCTGATCTTTTAAATCTAAAGCGCCTGAAGATGTTGATATTTGCTCATTCAAATCAGCTATCTTTTTTGCAATGCTGTTTATTTCATTTACAAGGCTCTGGCTGCTCTTGTATAATTCTATTCTCTCATCATCTATAGAAGAGTATGCCCTGTTTATACGCGAGGTTAGATATTCAGCCTTTTTAATTAACAGCATCCTCTGTGCATATCCTTCAGGGTTTTGTGATACTTCCTGCCATGCATTAAAGAAATCCGTAATTGCAGGACTTATGCCAGTATCTGATGCCTCATTAAAAACATTTTCTATCTTTAAAATAGCCTTTTGATATGCATCCCAGTATGAAAAATTTGATTTTTCTGTCCTTATCTGCAAAGTGGTAAATGCATCGTACATCCTCTTTATTTCTGCAATCCTGACTCCTCTACCTGTCATGCCGACAGAGGTTATTGTTCCTGTTGGTATGTTTTCTAAAATAGTATCCTGCCTCGTATAACCAGGTGTCGAGGCATTAGCAATATTATGGGCCGTGGTATCGAGCGCCCTTCTTGTTGTCAGCAAGGCGGTTTTACCAATATCAAACAGACCAAGTATAGCCATTTATGCCTCCACCGATATTTTCTGTCGTGCGCTTACATCAAAGTTATTCAAGAAATTATATGAGGTCTTTATATAATAAAGGGACTTCTCAATCAATATGCTGTTAAATCTGTTAAGCTCTGATATGCTGTGGATTATAGATGTAAACCTGGAGGCTATGTCTGTTAATCTATCCCTGTAACTGCTTTCTGCCACCCTGGCAATCTCGGATATGGTCTTATTTTTAAAACCAAGATTATACAGTATCTTTTCACGGGCCTCGTCGCATACCTTTATCTGGGTTGCTATGGCCTCTTTGTCGCACAACAACTGCTCGAGTGCCTTTGGCTCAAGGCTCGCTATAACATCCTTCTCTTTTTGCAAAAGCTCAACTAATTGTGTACAAAGAGAAAACTCCTTCTCCAGCACATCGATTAAATCTTCATACAAGTGAGTCAATGATAGCCTCCTTCAAAAGTTTGCCTGCTACTGCCTCGCCTTTGACATCATAGGTTCCGGCATTGATAGCGTTTTTAATTTCCTCCACACGGTCTGCCCGTATCTCGGGGAGTTTACTGACCTCCACCTGGAGCCTGCCAATCTCTTTTGCCTTTTCCGAGACCGTTACCTGATCCTTGAATAAAACCTCCTCAGATCTCTCCCCTCCTTTCTCCTTAGGTCTGTCGGGCTTCTGTAAATTAAGCCCAATAACTTCTAACTTATCCGTTATTCTCATCTTCCTATCCTCCTTCTTTTTTAGCTCTTATAAGTCTTACGAGACCTATATTTGTTTTATCGGAGGATTTAAACAAAAATTAACCAATCATGCCCGTTGGATCTACCGGTACTCCGTCTTTCCTTACCTCAAAGTGCAGATGAGGACCTGTGGACCTCCCAGACGAGCCTGACAGTGCTAAAATTCTATTTTTATCAACAACATCGCCGGTCTTTACGAGATTTAAAGAATTATGGGCATAAAGGCTGGTCAGTCCATTGTCATGCTCTATAATCACGCAGTTACCATATCCAGATGAGAAACCGCTGAAAACAACCCTACCCGGTGCAGCAGATACAACAGGAGTCCCCTCTGGTATAGCAATATCTATCCCGTTGTGATGCCTCAGCCTTCCATCAATGGGGTCATGTCTCAAACCGTACCTCGAGGTCACCTTGCCTATCGCAGGAAGTTTCAGCTTTCCGTCAAATGGTAATGTGTTTTGGGATAACATATTTGGAGATTTTGCATCCTGAACATTTACCGATGGGGCACTTAAAAAGAAATCGCCAACCCCTATACCTCTTTCTTCTGTAATGGACCTAGCAATCTCTGATGTTATATAAGGCATATAGGTCGAAACAGTCCTGTCTTTTCCAAAGGACGTCTGCTCCATCATTATCCTTAAAAACTCGTTCAAAAAAACGGTTTCTATCTGCTTTGCCATGACCTTTGGATCCTCTTTTTGTGACGAGTGACGAGTGACAAGTGACGAGTCAGTGTCGAAGTTTTGAGTTTGAAGCTTTGAGGTTATATCTATCATTGTCTCTCTCCCACCATAATTTTTTCCGTTATCACATTATCACCAGTTCTGCCTTGAGACTTCCGGATGTCTTAATTGCTTGCAAAATTGCTATCAGATCCTTTGGCGTTACACCCAGCACGTTGAGCGCTTTGACAAGCTCGCCAATTGTCGTTCCCTTTACCTCTACCAATGGCGCCTTTTTCTCTTCTGCCTTCATTTCTATTTTTGGAACAACCACTGTTTCAGCCTTTTCTGGTGCCAACGGAGGAGGCTGCGATACCTGATATTCAACTTTTATCTCTATGGTTAATCCTCCGTGGGCAAGGGCAATAGGACTGATGGTTACATTGTCGCCTATGACAATTGTGCCTGTCTTTTCATTGATAACAACTCTCGCAGGCACATCCACATCAACATTTATGAGTTCTATTTTCGACATCAAGTCCACTACCCTGTTCGCATAGGCATCAGGTACTTTTATGGAGACAACAGAAGGGCCTTCTGCTTTAGCAAAGACCCCTCCAAGACCCATATTGATACTATCAGCGGTCTTTTTGGCAGTTGTAATATCCTGAACGGTCAACAAAAGATCCAGCCTGTTTTTGTCGTTTAATTGCACAGGCACCTCTTTCTCCACAATTGCGCCGTTAGGCACAGTGCCTACATTTGGATGGTTCTTAATTGCCTGCGCACCGGCGCCACCGGCCAGAAATCCGCCGATAGATACAGGGCCCTGTGCAACTGCATAGACATTTCCATCAGGCCCCCTCAAAGGCGCCATTAAAAGAGTTCCTCCCTGAAGACTCTTTGCATCTCCTATGGACGATACCTGCACATCCACCTTTGATCCAGGCTTTACCATTGTGGGCAGTTTTGCAGTAACTATTACTGCTGCTATATTCTTTGTCTTTCCCTTTATATCAGCAGCATTGACGCTGATCCCCATTCTGGTGAGCATGTTGGCAAAGGGCTGGAATATATATGTTCCGTCCTTATCGCCTGTCCCGTTGAGTCCGACAACAAGACCGTATCCTATAAGCTCATTTTCCCTTATGCCTGAAAACGTGGCAATGTCTTTTATACGCTCGGCATGAGCAGAAGATAGATAACAGATAACAGATAACAGAGCACAGACAACAGAATATAGAGATGTCTTTCTCTGTCTGACTTTTGACTCCTGACTTCTGTCTTCTGTCGTTAAAATGGCCATACCTTATCCAAAAACCTCACCAACCAGCCCTGTGACTGCTTGTCATCCAGAACGCCGTCACCCACAAGATATATCTGGGCATCAGCCACATACTGAGATAAAATCGTATTGTTCGGTGCTATATCATCGGGTCTGACAATACCCCTCAATACCAGTATCTCCTTTTCATTGTTCACTATAACCTCTTTCCTCGATTCAAGCACCAAATTTGAATTAGGCAAAACCTCCACAACTTTTGCCGTTACAGTTCCTACAAGCTTGCCTTCCCTTGTTGTATCGCCTTTCCCTTTGAAGTCGGATCCGGCCCTTCCTTTAGCAGAAGGAGAAAACACATTTGCGCCTTTATAAAACCCATTTACCATAGGGAGCTTCTGTATGCCAAAGTCCGTATCCATACCGAAAAAGCTCTCTAATCCATAATCACCAGAAGAATCACGGCTCGCATTAGTTGTTGCCTTTTTGGATGCAGTGGACTTTTCATTAATCAGTATGGTCACAAGGTCATTTACCCTCTTTGCCCTTCTGTCTTCAAAAAGGGATGCGCTGTCCTTCCACAGAGAACCTTCAGACGAATAAATTTCTTTCTCCTTTGTCTCCACATACCTTGGCGGCATAGGCGCATTTTTTATATCTCTGGCATCCTTGAGACCGGAACAACCAAACAAAACAGTAGCCAGTAGCCAGCAGCCAGTAGTCAATAGCAAAAATTTTATTTTTGACTCTTGACTCTCGACTCTCAAATCTCGACTCTCTTTCATATCTTCACCCTCACTGTATTTGGTGATACTAAGACCCCGATGACCTCTTTTTTGGAGACATCACATAATACCTTTGCTGTTCCACCTACCACGGTATCATTCCTTAATACCCCATGAGTCGATATAGCAACATTATCCCCTTCCACCACAACATCCACCCTTTGTCCTCTTTTAATGCTTATCTGGTTTGTCAGGTGATCGGCCCTTATAATAACTCCCTGTCCAATATTATTTTTAAGTATCTTTTTTTCAACTTCATTTCTGCCCAACACGGCACCAACAGGCAGTTTTGAGCTTTTTTGCTTTACAGTATAAAAATCATCCGCTGTTAGTACAGTCCCCTTTGTAAGTGGTCTTGAGGAAATAAAAACATCCACAAGAACATCATAAGACGCTTCAACAATTATATTTTTTCTACTCATTCCCTTATCTCTAAGGCCAACCATAAAATTCATCTTGTTGCGGCCAGCATATCCATTCATCACGACCGTATTGATTTTATAGCCCTCTAAATTTTCTAAGGCATCCATACCTTCAAGCACCCTCAAGCCGGTAATTTCAACATCTTCAGAAACCGAATTTTTCAACTCCTTCAGTATCATCCGGTTAATATCTGACATCAGATTTTCCTTTTCAGCAGCTTCAGATATACCGATGAGCAGTAAGCAGTAAGCGCTAACCACTAACAGATAGAAGATTATTTTCTTCCTATCGCCTATTGCCCATTGCCTATCGCCTTTCATCATCTATCTCCTCAATGCAGCAGCGGTCTGAAGCATCTCATCAGATGCCTGAACAGCCTTTGAATTAAGGTCATACGCCCTCTGAGCGATTATAAGATTTGCCAGCTCTTCCACGACATTAACATTGGACATCTCAAGGAAGCCCTGATTCAGGTTGCCCCGCCCCTCTGTGCCCGGGGTTCCTGTTGCGGCCTCTCCTGATGCATCGGT